>NZ_LFBU01000002.1:347717-695435 GCF_001045555.1 Marinobacter subterrani | reverse complement strand
AAACTGATCAAGAAGATTGACCAGACCATCGACCGCATCGACAAGGACGACTACGGCTTCTGCGATCAGTGCGGCGTGGAAATCGGTATCCGCCGCCTGGAGGCCCGCCCGACGGCCACCCTGTGTATCGACTGCAAAACCCTGGCCGAGATTCGCGAACGCCAGACCGGCATCTGATCCGGCCATTCGACAGCCGCCGGCCAGCGCCCTCCCCGGCGCGGCCGGCTGACTGACCGCCATGAACAACCCTCAGTTCCGGGGCCGTTTTGCGCCCTCTCCGACTGGCCCGCTGCATTTCGGCTCACTGGTAACCGCTCTGGCCAGCTTCCTGGAAGCGCGCAGCCAGGGCGGCCAGTGGCTAATCCGCCTGGAAGACCTCGACCCCCTGAGAGAGCCTCCGGAGGCCACCGGCCAGATTCTCGCGAGCCTGGATGCCCACGGCCTGCTCCCGGACGAGCCGGTTCGGTTCCAGTCCCGGCGGCACGACGCTTACCAGGCAGCCATCAACCGGCTGTTGGAACAGGGAGATGCCTACCGCTGCCCCTGCTCCCGGAAGGAACTGACCGCCAGCAACGGCCGTCACCCCCATCATTGCCGTAACGGCAAAGCGGTTTCCGGCGACCAGCCTTTTGCAATCCGCTTTGCCCTCAGAGATGAAGACTGCCATTGGCAGGATCTGCTGCTCGGGCCACAACACCAAACCGTACAGGCCGAACTGGATGACCCTGTCCTTCTGCGCAAGGAGGGGTTCTACGCCTACCAGCTTGCCGTGGTCGTCGATGATATTGATCAGGGCATTACCGATGTGGTCCGAGGCTCCGACCTGCTCGATATGACAGCCCAGCAACAGCAGATCTACCGGGCGCTGGGGGCTCTGCCTCCGCGTTGGCTGCACATTCCGGTGATCCTGAACGAACAGGGCCAGAAGCTCAGCAAGCAGACCCATGCCCCGGCTCTGGACGACCGCACGCCGGGCCAGAACCTGTTCCGGGCCCTGGTCGCCCTTGGCCAGAACCCGCCGCCAACGTTGGCGAGTGCCAGCGTGGAAACCCTGCTGGACTGGGGCCAGGCGAACTGGCGCAGAGGTGCCATCCACCTGACATCCCGGTGAGGGACATGGTATAAAGCCCTTCTCACACCTCAGCGCGGATAGCATGCCTGATGTATATCTACCGTCTGGTCTTCCTGTTGGTACTGGCCATCTATATCTTTTCGCCCAACATCCTCGACTGGTGGACTTCTCCGGGAAACGTCTGGTACAGCCCCTACATTATCTGGGCCGGGCTGATTGCCATCGGTTTCTGGCTCGAATGGCGGCGGGACCCCAATGAATTTTAGTGCCTCTGGCCTGCTGTTCTCCAGCCTGGTCTACCTGGTGCTGTTGTTCGGTATTGCCTGGGTCACCGAGCGCGGAATGCTGCCCCGCCAGTGGGTCCGCCACCCCCTGATCTATATCCTCAGCCTGGGCGTTTACGCCGGCATCTGGGCGGTTTACGGCGCCGTCGGCATGGCCGCCGAGTCCGGCTATGGGTTCCTGGCCTATTACCTCGGGCTCAGCGGGGCGTTTCTGCTGGCGCCCGTGCTCCTGAACCCGGTCATGCGGATCGGCCGTGCCTACCAACTGACCTCTCTCGCGGATCTGTTCGCCTACCGCTACCGCAGCCAGTGGGCGGGCACCCTGGTGACGCTGTGCTCAGCGGGTGCCATCCTGGCCCTTCTAAGCATGCAGATTCAGGCCGTAACCACGTCGGCCAGCATCCTGGCACCCGATACGTCGCCCGGGCTGATCAGTGTGATGTTCAGCCTGATTGTGCTGCTGTTCGCGATGCTGTTCGGGGCTCGCCGCGACCAGAACGCCGAGAACCATCAGGGCCTGGTGCTGGCGATCGCGTTCGACTCCCTGGTCAAACTGGTGGCGCTGCTGGTTCTGGGCGGAGTCATTCTTTTCGGCGTCTTCGGCAGCATGGGCAGCCTTGAAGCCTGGCTGGAAAACCGGACTTCTGCGGCCGCCACCATGACCCTCAGCATCGATGATGGCAGTTGGCGGGCACTGATGCTCATGTCGTTCGCTGCAGCCCTGGTGCTTCCGCACATGTACCACATGACGTTTAACGAAGGCCCCTCCCCCAAGGCCCTGGCAAAAGCCAGCTGGGGCTTGCCGCTTTATCTCTTGCTCCTGGCGCTGCCGGTCCCGCTGATTCTGTGGGGAGGTCAGGAACTGGCGGTGACAACCGGCCCGGGGTTCTTCGCCATCGGTGTCGCCCAGGCCCTGGAAAGCCCGGCACTCACCCTGCTTATGTACATTGCCGGCCTGTCAGCCGCCAGCGGCCTGATGATAGTCAGCACCCTGGCGCTCGCCGGCATGGCCCTGAACCATGTTGTGCTGCCCCTGAAAACTCCGAAAGATCAGGGTGACATCTATCGGTGGCTTCAGTGGGTCAAACGGCTGCTCATCGCCGTGATCATCTTCCTGGGCCTGCTCTTTCACGAACTGGTCGGTAAAAACCTGGACCTGTCCATTCTGGGAGCCATTTCGTTGTCCGGCACCCTTCAGCTGCTGCCCGGCGCGCTGGGCGTCATCTATTGGCCGGAGGGAAACCGGCGCGGCCTGATCGCCGGCCTGATTGTCGGGCTGACCATCTGGGTCGCCACCCTGGTTCTGCCGTTCTCCCACACCGCCAATCTGCTGGCCTGGCTCAACGCCCCGCTGATTCCGGATTACAGCAACTGGCACATCTTCACCTTTGCAAGCCTGACGGCCAACATCACCGTCTTCGCTCTGGTCTCCATCCTGAGCAGTAACACCAGTGAGGAGACCAGCGCGGCCCAGGCGTGTTCCCTGGGCGCCCTTTCCCGACCCCAGCGCCGCGAATTGCTGGCTACCTCTTCCAGCGATTTCGTTCGCCAGCTGGCAGAACCTCTGGGCCATGGCGTGGCCCAGAGGGAAGTGGAGCGTGCGCTCACCCAGCTAAAACTGCCGAACGTGGAGTATCGCCCCTACCAGCTCAGGCGCCTGCGGGACCAGGTTGAAATCAACCTTTCGGGTCTTCTCGGGCCGGCGGTTGCCCGGGACATGGTCAAGCGGCACCTGGGCTTCAAGCCCATGGCCCAGGGTGGCACGGCGCAGGACATACGCTATGTCGAACGGGCCCTGGGCGATTACCAGAACCGGTTGACCGGGCTGGCCGGGGAACTCGATAACCTGCGCCGGCATTACCGGCAGACCCTGCAGAATTTGCCCATCCCTGCCTGCTCCGTGGGTGAGGACGGCGAAATCCTGATGTGGAACCACACCATGGAGGAACTCACCGGCATTTCCGCCGACGACGTGGTCGGTGCCCGGCTGATGGCCCTGCCGGAACACTGGCACCTGCTGCTGGAGGACTTCAACCGAGGCGAAGACCTGCACCGGTACAAACACCGTCTCGACCTCCGCGGGAAGCCACACTGGCTGAACCTCCACAAGGCGGCCCTGAGCGGGCCGGATCATCCCGAGGGCGGCAGCATTATCCTGGTGGAAGACCAGACCGAAACCCGGCTGCTTGAGGACGAGCTCATGCACAGTGAACGGCTGGCTTCGGTGGGCAGGCTGGCGGCGGGTGTTGCCCACGAAATCGGCAACCCGGTCACCGGCATTTCCTCGCTGGCCCAAAACCTGAAGCTGGAAACCGACAACCCCGACATTCTCGACACCGCCGAACAGATCCAGCAGCAGACCCGGCGTATCTCCGCCATCCTGCAGTCACTGATGAACTTCGCCCGCACCGGCAACCATGCTCAGGCAAACCGTTACGAACCCGTCAGCATCCACCGGTGCGTTGAAGAGTGCGTCAATCTGCTGTCACTCAGCGACAAGGGCCTGGGCATTCACTACATCAATGACTGCCCGCCGTCACTGCAGGTACTCGGCGACGAACAGCGCCTGGTTCAGGTCTTCGTTAACCTGTTGGCCAATGCCCGGGACGCCTCACCCGAAGGCGGCACCGTCCGGGTCAGTGGCAAGGGTGACGGTTACTCCGCTATTATCGAGATCGTTGATGAGGGCTCCGGCATTCCCGGCGATCAGCTAGATCACATCTTCGAGCCCTTTTACACCACCAAGGCCCCCAACAAGGGGACCGGTCTTGGCCTGTCACTGGTGTACAGCATTGTTGAAGAACACTATGGCAATATTCAGGTGGAGAGCCCTGCGAATACCGAAACCGGCAGGGGAACCTGCGTAAGGCTGAGACTGCCAGCCTACGAATCCGAAACCGGCAACACCGCCATCAGCCAGAACCAAAGGTCTTGAGACTGCTATGCCTCGCATTCTGATCGTGGAAGACGAAGACATTATTCGCTCAGCGGTGCGCAAACTGCTGCAGCACGCCGGCTATGAAGTTGCCGACGCATCATCCGTTGAGGAAGCGGAGCAGAATCACGAACCGGACCAGTTCGACCTGATCATCTCCGACCTCCGCCTGCCCGGCGCCGCCGGTACGGAACTGATCAACCGGGCGCCCAACACGCCGGTACTGATCATGACCAGCTACGCCAGCCTGCGCTCGGCGGTGGATTCCATGAAAATGGGGGCGGTCGAGTACATAGCCAAGCCGTTCGACCATGACGAAATGCTGGATGCCGTGCAAAATATTCTGGCCCGGAAGCCCTCCGCCCCGGGCACCGGCGATGAACCGGCCGCCCATGCCGAACCACCGGAAAGCAGTGATCCTGCCAACATCATGTTCGGCCAGTGCGAACCCATGCAGCGGGTATTTACACTGATCCGCAAGGTGGCCCCCACTGAAACCACCGTGTTGATCCAGGGCGAATCCGGCACCGGCAAGGAGTTGGCCGCCCGCGCCCTGCACCTGCTCAGCCCCCGGGCCGCCAAGCCACTGATTTCAGTGAACTGCGCGGCGATCCCCGAAAGCCTCATTGAATCGGAACTGTTCGGCCATGAGAAAGGTGCGTTCACCGGAGCCGTTTCGGCAAGAACCGGCCTGATTGAAGCCGCCGACGGCGGCAGCCTGTTCCTGGATGAGATTGGCGAGCTGCCTGCCGAGGCACAGGCCCGGCTTCTGAGAGTGTTGCAGGAGAGCGAGATCCGCAAGGTGGGCTCCACCCAGAGCCGGAAGGTGAATGTGCGGATGATTGCCGCGACCCACCGCAACCTGAAAGCCATGACCCGTACCGGCGAGTTTCGCGAAGACCTGTATTACCGGCTGAACGTGATGCAGGTGCGGATCCCCCCGCTGCGGGAGCGCCAGAGTGACATCCTCGGCCTGGCCCGCCGCTTTCTCCGGCGCCAGGGTGAGAAAATGGCCAAGCCCAATCTCAATCTCAGCCCCGAGGCCATGCGAGTTCTAGAGCGCCATCGCTGGCCCGGCAATGTACGGGAGCTGGAAAACGCGATTGAGCGGGCCACCATTCTGTGTGACGGCGACGTGATTACACCGGCCCTGCTGGATCTGGACAGCGAGGGTGGCGACGAGTACATCCCGGAAACCCTGGTGGAAGGCAACAACGAGCAGGTCCGGACCCGGGATGCGGATTCCGCCAACGACCTATCGCTGGAAGATTACTTTCAGCATTTCGTTCTTGAGAACCAGGACCGCATGAGTGAGACCGAGCTGGCCCAGAAACTGGGCATCAGCCGGAAATCGCTGTGGGAACGCCGGCAGAGGCTCGGCATTCCGCGCAAAAAATCCTCAGGCAACTGAACCCCATAGTGTGAACCCGACCTCACTTGTTACCTCGTGTTCCTGTGGGTAACACTCTCTCCATAAGTAACGTGATCTCAGTAACACTTAGGTCGGGTACGGGGTAACACTTATGGCCTACAAAATCGTAAGACTCTGTTAATTAAAGAAATTAAAAAACTGGCACACGACCTGCACTCTATTAAGCGCACAACAACAAGAACAAGAGTGACAAAGCAGCGCCACAACAAGAACAAAAAGCTGCGGGAAAACGTTCAGCAACAAAAACAACAATAGAACGTAAGCGAACTGAGTGTTTTGGGTACTTTGCTTTTTAGTGGTCCCATGGCATGTGTGAGTCGTAGATGTAGAGAAGAATTGCCTTCCAGGTAACGCTACAGCTACTCCAGGCCCACCCGATGTCTCTGACTGCTCTGTGTATTCAAAGCTTTCCGTTTGCGCTACTGAGACGCCCCAAGTCTGGGGACGCACAGTGGGGTACAAAAACGAAGAAAAATCCCGGTAAAAACAAAAACAATGCAGATCGTCAACGCTTTGAGGGCGGATTCGTGTAAACGGATCCGCCTTTTGATTTTCTGGGCACAGGAACTGTTATCCACGGCAAACGTGTGCAAATCCTGCTCAAACCGTTAAACTCTCGGTTTTTGCTCATCGCAACCACGGATTTCAATGCCTAAATCAATTTTCACACTCGTCGAGCAGTCGGTCGATAAATTCCGTACGTTAATGTCAGGCAACGGCAAGAAGAAGGCCCGAACCTTCCAGCGACGGGAAATCTCCAGGGATCAGCACAACGTCTCCCGTTCAGCCATCAGTGAGCCCGCCAAAAAGGTTCTGCATCGCCTGAACAAGTCAGGCTATGAAGCCTATTTGGTCGGTGGCGGCGTTCGGGACATCCTGCTGGGTGGCAAGCCCAAGGATTTCGACATTGCAACCAACGCCACGCCGGAGGAAGTGCATGACCTGTTCCGCAATTCCCGGCTGATCGGACGGCGGTTCCGGATTGTCCATGTGGTGTTCGGCCGGGAGGTTATCGAGGTAACCACTTTCCGGGGCAACGCCACCGAAGCGGATACTGACACTGACGATGACGACCGCAAGACCAGCGAGCACGGCTTGCTGCTGCGAGACAATGTTTACGGCAACCAGGAAGAAGACGCCCTGCGCCGGGATTTCACGGTCAATGCCCTTTACTACTGCATCCGCGACTTCACCATCATCGATTTTGCCGATGGCATCGAGGACCTGCGCCACCGGCAACTGCGCCTGATTGGCGACCCCGAGACCCGCTACCGGGAAGACCCGGTGCGTATGCTTCGGGCGGTCCGATTTGCCGCCAAGCTGGGCTTTGATATCGAGCCGGAAACCGAAGCTCCGATCCGGGAACTGGCACCGTTATTAACCCATATTCCACCGGCCCGACTGTTTGACGAAGTGCTCAAGCTGTTTTCCGCAGGCCATGGCGAAGCCACATACGACCTGCTGACCCGGTATAACCTGCTGGCCCCCCTGTTTCCGGAAACCGTCAGGGCCATCGAGGCCGGCGAGCCGGACGAGCTCATCCGCCAGTCCCTGAAAAACACGGATGCCCGGATTGCCCAGGGCAAATCGGTGACTCCCTACTTCCTGTTTGCTGCCATGCTGTGGCCGGCTCTGCAGGCAGAATGGCACCGCCGGCAGGACAATGGCGACCCGGTGCAGCCGGCTTTGCATGGCGCCATCGGCAAGGTGATTGGCCGTCAGGTGCAGGCCACCTCGATTCCCAAGCGTTTCTCGGGACCGATGAAGGAAATCTGGGAACTGCAGATGCGCCTGCCCCGGCGCCAGGGCAAGCGGGCGTTCGCCACCATGAGCCACCCCCGGTTCCGTGCGGCCTATGATTTCCTGCTGGTCCGGGAAGCGTCCGGCGAGATTGAGCCGGGCCTCGGCCAGTGGTGGACCGAGTTCCAGCAGACCGATGAGCGGGGTCAGGAGCGGATGCTGTCCCAACTGACCAGCGATGCGCCGAAAAAGCGCAAGCGCCGCCGCAAGCCGGCTCAAAAGCCCGCGCAGCAATGACGACGGATGCCTTCATCGGGCTGGGCAGCAATCTCGAACAACCCGCTGCCCAACTCGCGCGGGCGGTGTCAGAGCTGGCAGCCCTGCCGGACACAACCTTGGTGGCGCAATCGGCCTTTTATGCAAGCCGACCGGTAGGGCCGCAGGATCAACCAGACTTCGTTAATGGTGCGGTCTGGCTGAAGACCTCACTGGACCCCCATCAGTTACTGGACAGGCTGCAGGCCATCGAGCAGGCCCATGGCCGTGAGCGACTCCGGCACTGGGGCCCCAGAACCCTCGATCTCGACCTGCTGCTGTTCGGTGACCGGGTGCTCGAGGACGAGCGCCTCACGGTACCTCACAGGGAACTGCGCAACCGGGACTTTGCCCTCCAGCCTTTACTGGACCTGAAGCCAGACCTGGCGCTGCCGGACGGGACACCGATTGCCACTGCGCGCCGGCAATGCCCGGACAACCGCTTGCGCAAGCTTCCACCCGCGGATTACCCTTAACACTTCAACGCCGGTACCCCGGCCCGGTCTAGGCCCATCCACCCAAAAGGCAAGGATTCTATGGCTGTTACCATCAATACCCTGCGTGAATTCAAGCAGAAGGGCGAAGCCTTCGCGGCCCTTACCGCCTATGACTCCACGTTCTCCCAGGTCGTCAGCGAAGCGGGCGTGCACGTTATTCTGATCGGCGATTCCCTCGGCATGGTCCTGCAGGGGCATGACAGCACCCTGCCGGTGACCATGGACCAGATGGTGTACCACGTCAGCTGTGTGGCCAAAGGCAACCGTGGCTCACTGATCATGGCGGACATGCCGTTCATGACGTATGGAACGGTTGATGCCGCCCTCGACAATGCCGCGGAGCTGATGCGGGCCGGCGCCCACATGGTAAAGCTTGAAGGCACCGACTGGATGAAGGACACCATCGCCGCCCTGAGCGAACGCGGCGTTCCGGTTTGTGCGCACCTGGGCCTTACTCCCCAGTTTGTCAACAAGTTTGGTGGCTACAAGGTTCAGGGCCGTGACGAAAAGGCGGCGGAGATGATGATTGAACACGCCTGCGAACTTGAAGCCGCCGGTGCGGATGTGATTCTGCTGGAATGTGTTCCGGCCCCCCTTGCGGCCCGGATCTCACAGGCCGTCAAAGCCCCGGTTATTGGCATCGGCGCAGGTTCCGACACCGACGGGCAGGTTCTGGTACTGCACGACATGCTCGGCATCACCACCGGGCGCAAACCGAGGTTTGTGAAGAACTTCCTGGCCGAGACGAACTCGGTGCAGGAGGCGATCGAAGCCTACGTAAAGGCCGTAGGCGAGCGCACATTTCCCGCTGAGGAGCATACGTTCAAGGCATGAGAACCGTACATTCCCTGAAAGAACTGAGAACCATCCTCCGCGGCTACCGGCGCCAGGGCAAGACCATCGGCCTGGTGCCGACCATGGGCAACTTGCACGAGGGGCACGTTTCCCTGGTCCGCAAAGCGGCTGAGATGGCCGATGTTGTGGTAACCAGCATTTTTGTCAATCCGATGCAGTTCGGTGTTGGCGAAGATCTGGACACCTACCCGAGAACCCTGGCCGAGGATCAGGACAAGCTCGCCTCGGCCGGCAGCACCCTGGTTTTCGCCCCGTCGGCAGAAGAGGTGTACCCGGAAGGCCTGGCAAAGCACACCCAGGTGGTCGTGCCGGATGTGAGCGACGGCCACTGCGGTGCCAGCCGGCCCGGTCACTTTGAAGGTGTTGCCACCGTGGTCACCATGCTGTTCAACATGATTCAGCCGGACCTCGCCGTGTTTGGCGAGAAGGACTTCCAGCAACTGGCGGTCATCCGGAAAATGGTCCGCGACCTGATGATGCCCGTCGATGTCGTCGGTGCGCCGACCATTCGTGAAGACGACGGCCTGGCAAAAAGTTCCCGCAACGGTTACCTCTCTGCCGAGGAACGGGAAATGGCACCGGCGGTGTACCAGACCCTGCAGGCCACGGCACAGAAAATCACCGAGGGCCATACTGACTTCCAGGCCCTGGAAAGCGAAGCCATGCAGAGTCTTGCCAGGGCCGGGCTGCGCCCGGATTACTTCAACATCGTGAACAGCGAGACACTCAAGCCCGCCAGCCCGGAGGATCCGGAGATCACGATTCTGGCAGCCGCCTTCCTCGGGACCACCCGTTTGATCGATAACCTGTCCATAACCCGATAAGCCCACAGAAAAGGAAACTCTGATGCCCGCGAATCCGACAGTACTGACCTCGAAACCCGAATGGCAGACACTGAAGGACCACCGGGAACGCCTCGACGGTGTTCCCATGAAGGAGCTCTTTAGCCGGGACCCCGGGCGGGCCAGGCGCTACTTTATCGAGGGGGCCGGGCTGTCCCTGGACTTTTCCAAGAACCGGCTGACCGATGAGGTGCTGGACGCGCTTCTGGCACTGGCCAGCAGCTGCAACCTGGAAGCGCGGCGGGAGAGCTTGCTGAAGGGAGAGCGGGTCAACGTGACCGAGAACCGCCCTGCCCTGCACACGGCGCTACGCAATCCGGGCACGGAAGCCATCCTGGTGGATGGCCAGGATGTGGTTGCCGAGGTCCAGCGCACCCTGGCACGGATGGCAACACTGGTCGACGGCGTGCTCAGTAGCAACCGCACCGGCTACACCGGCAAGCCCTTTACCGACGTGGTGAGCATCGGAATCGGCGGCTCCTACCTCGGGCCCAAACTGGTGAGCGAAGCCCTGAAGCCCTATGGAGAGTCCGGTGTGCGGTGCCATTACGTGGCCAACATCGACGGCACCGAGATCTGTGAAACGCTCCGCCGGGTGAGCCCCGAAACCACACTGTTTCTGATTCAGTCCAAATCGTTCCGGACCCAGGAGACCCTGGAAAACAGCAAGGTGGCCCGCCAATGGTTTCTTGAACACTGCGGCGACGAACAGGCAGTCTCCCGTCACTTCATGGCGGTGACGGCCAACGTGCCGGCAGCCCGGGATTTCGGAATCGATCCTGACAACGTCTTCCCCATGTGGGACTGGGTCGGAGGCCGCTACTCGCTCTGGTCTGCCATCGGATTGCCCATCGCCTTCACCGTCGGCATGACCAACTTCCGGGCATTGCTGGCCGGCGCTCACGCCATGGACCAGCACTTCCAGCAGGCGCCACTGCACCGGAACCTGCCGGTTGTCATGGCCATGCTCGGGGTCTGGTACAACAATTTCTGGGGCGCCGAGACCCACGCCATCCTGCCCTACGACCACTACCTGCGCAGCCTGCCTGACCACCTCCAGCAACTGGACATGGAAAGCAATGGTAAAAGCGTGACCCAGGGCGGCGAGCCTCTGGCCTGGCAGTCAGGACCGGTCATCTGGGGTGGGGTTGGCGCCAACGGCCAGCACGCCTACCACCAGTTGATCCACCAGGGCACCCGGCTGATTCCGGCGGACTTCATCATCCCGCTGCAAACCCACAACCCGGTGGCCAACCATCACGCGGACCTGTTTGCCAACTGCCTGAGCCAGTCCAGGGCCATGATGGCCGGTAAGTCACTGGACGAAGCCCGGGCGGAGCTGGCTGCGGAAGGCTGTACCGAAGCCGAAATAGCACAGCTTGCGCCCCATAAGGTGATTCCAGGCAACAAACCCAGCAATACCCTGACGATGGAGAAGGTAACCCCGGAAACCGTTGGCGCACTCATCGCGCTCTACGAACACCGGACTTTCGTGCAGGGCGTGATCTGGGATGTGGATTCGTTTGATCAGTGGGGGGTGGAGCTCGGCAAACAGCTCGGCAAGGGCATTCTGCCCCGACTGCTGGGTGAGGAGGCCGGCAGCCAGACCAGCGACAGCTCGACCGATTACCTCATTGAGCGGTTCCGCTCAGCCGGCGGAGCTTGATATCTGCCGGCCCTGCCAGTTGAAATCCACCGGCCGGAGTTTCTGGCCGGTACTGTATTCGCGCCACAGTTGGCCATAGGCTTTGCCGCAGACCGGATGCACGTCGTCCGGCGCAATATCCGCCAGTGGCCGGAGGACAAAAGCATTTTTGAGGATTTCTCCCCGGGGCAGCTCGACCCCGTCGACCCGGCCGACCGCATCACCGTAGGTGAGGATGTCCAGATCCAGGGTTCGGGCGCTGAATTTCGGCACGTCCCGGCGCCGCCCGTTATCCGCTTCCAACTGCTTGAACCGACGAGACAGCTCAGCAACCGAAAGGTCGGTATCCACGCCCACCACGAGGTTCAGAAAGGGCGAGCCGTCGAACCCGACGGCCTCACTGTCATAAACGGGGGAAATCGTGAGTTTTTGGAACCAGGCGGCCAGGGCATCGAGGGCGGCGGTCACGTAACGCTCCCTGTCCACATTGCTGCCAATGCTGATGTAAACCCGGGCAACCCCTGCCATTACCGTACTCCCCTTTCGATCCGGACGCCAACGGCCGTGGCCGCCGGCACAGCACCGGGCTTGCGCATCGCCAGGCGTAACCAGGCAATCCCGAACTCGTCCTGCAGCACCCTGGCAAGCTCCTCTGCACCGTGCTCCAGCAATTGTGGTCGGAGCGCCTGCAGGCAGGTTTCGACCCGTGCGCTGACCGCGGCGTAATCCAGGGCGTCTGCAACCTCATCGGTGCGGCCGGGAACGCTGTTATCCCAGGCCATCTCCAGATCAATCACCAGGTTCTGGGTAACCTGCCGCTCCCAGTCGTAAACTCCGACCACAGTCTCCACAACCAGGCCTTCGATAAATACGATGTCTGCCATGGGGCTCCCGGGTTCTTCTACTCATGGGTGATTGAATAACGTTCGGCCAGGAGATACTGTGAAAATGCCAGCCCGCGTATTCAGGGCCGGCATTTTCGCACATATTGGCCAGATACGTCTTTGCCTCCGAGCCCACAGCCTGATGATCAGTGACCCGGTGTTAACGGTTTTGCTCTGCGCCGCCGCCTACGTGGCAGGTTCGGTGCTGTTTGCGCTGCCCGTAAGCCGCCTCTGGAAGCTGCCGGACCCAAGGGCCCAGGGCTCTGGCAACCCCGGGGCCACCAACGTTTACCGCACCGGTGGCTGGCCGCCGGCTTTGCTGACCCTCGCGCTGGATGCCGCCAAAGGCTGGCTGCCGGTGTGGCTGGCCCATGCAGCGGGCCTTTCGGTGATGGTGCAGGCAGTCGTGGCCCTGTGTGCTGTAACCGGCCACATGATTCCGGTGTTCTACCGGTTCAAGGGCGGCAAGGGTGTCGCAACGGCTTTGGGAGCCGGCCTGGCGCTGGCGCCGATAACCACGCTGCTAATAGCGGCCATCTGGCTGCTGGTGATCTGGCGTTGGCGCATTTCTGCCCTCGCCTCGCTGGTGGCCATTGTCAGCGGCCCTCTGATCAGCGCCTTCCTGGAACCGGAAACCCTGCCGTTGTTCGGCCTGCTCGCTATCCTGATCGTGGTCCGTCACCGAGAGAACCTGATCCGGCTCGCCCAGGGCCGTGAAGCCGGCCTCTAGAGATCAGTCCACCAGGCCTGTGGATCTCGGCTCGCTAACCGGTGGCAAGGTGTTCATCGGCCATCGGGGCACCGCCACAATCCGCTCCCCGTCCTGCTGGCCAGCCTTCATCCGCTGGGCACCGGCGTAGGCAATCATGGCGCCGTTATCGGTGCAGAACTCCGGGCGGGCGTAAAACACCCGGGCCTTCAGTTTTCCGGTCATTTTTTCCAGGCCAGCCCGCAACCGTTTATTGGCGCTGACCCCGCCAGCGATTACCAGGCGCTTGCAGCCAGTCTGCTCCAGCGCCCGACGACATTTGATGGTCAGGGTATCAACCACAGCCGCCTCAAACGCCAGCGCAATATCCGCCCGGGTCTGGTCATCCAGCCCTCCGGCCTCCCGGGCCGCGTTCACGGTATTGAGGGTAAATGTTTTCAGGCCACTGAAGCTGAAATCCAGCCCCGGCCGATCGGTCATTGGCCTAGGGAAACGGTAGCGCCCCTCGGCGCCCTTTTCCGCAAGTGCCGCCACCCGGGGGCCGCCGGGATAATCCAGACCCAGCATCTTGGCTGTCTTGTCAAAAGCCTCGCCGGCGGCATCGTCCACCGACTCCCCCAGCATTTCATATTCGCCAATGCCATCGACCCGAACCAGTTGGGTGTGCCCGCCTGAAACCAGCAGGGCAACGAACGGAAAAGCCGGCGGGTTGTCCTCCAGCATGGGCGCCAGCAAGTGCCCTTCCATGTGATGCACACCCAACACGGGAATACCCAGGGCGAAGCCAAGGGCGTGCGCCACAGAGCCACCCACCATGAGCGCACCGACCAACCCGGGGCCGGCCGTGTAAGCAATTCCCTCTATATCGGAGCGGTGTCGCCCGGCGTCCGCCAGCACCTGGTCGCACAGGGGCAGGAGCTTGCGAACATGATCGCGGGAAGCCAGCTCGGGCACCACGCCGCCATAATCCGCGTGCATATCAATCTGGCTGAAAAGTGCGTGGCCCAGCAGGCCCCACTCCGTGTCATACAGTGCGACGCCGGTTTCATCACAGGAGGTTTCGATACCAAGAATCAGCATAACGTTGGGCCACATTGGTTGGCAGAATGAAAACGAGGCGCATTTTAGCAGAAACCCGAAAGCCGCTGGCAGATTCATCGAACAAACATTGACCTCGCCATAAGCCAGGCGCTATCATTGCCGCCCTAAATTATGCACTGGTCGAGTTTTAGCCAATCTGACCAGGGATCGAGAACCGATCTGGCCCTGCCAGGCGGACAAAATTGAAACCGAATCTATCAGGTAGGTGATTTTCGAATGCCAGCTGTTAAAGTGAAAGAGAATGAACCGTTTGACGTAGCACTGCGTCGCTTCAAGCGTTCCTGCGAAAAAGCAGGGGTACTTTCCGAAGTACGTCGTCGTGAGCACTACGAGAAGCCGACCGCTGTTCGTAAGCGCAAAGCAGCCGCTGCCGTTAAGCGTCATCTCAAGAAGCTTCAGCGGGAACAGCGCAAGTTCGAGCGTCTGTACTGAGTTTTAACCGACGCCGCTTGACTGCAAAGCACTGATTGCCTGTCCAGCCGCAGGCTGCACAGAGCGACTCAAAAATGCCGCCGAGGCCTGGCTTCGGCGGCATTTTTGGCTATTGGCCAACTCCGATGACGGCCTGATGTGGAGCCACCATGAGCGGACTGATCCCTCAACCGTTTGTTGAAAATCTGCTTGATCGCATCGATCTGGCGGAGTTGATCGGTTCACGCATTACGCTCAAGAAAGCCGGGGCCAACTACAAGGCCTGCTGCCCGTTCCACGACGAGAAAACGCCTTCCTTCAATGTCAGGCCCGATAAGGGCTTCTATCATTGCTTCGGGTGCGGCGCTCATGGCGATGCCATTAGCTTTGTCCGGGAATTTGACGGCCTGGGCTTTACCGAGGCGGTCGAGGAACTGGCCAGACGGGTCGGGCTGGAAGTGCCCTATGACCAGTCTGCCAGGCAGGAAATCCGGCAGGCCAGGACACTGACCGACGCCCTGGATTTTGCCAGTCGCTTCTATCATTCAGCGCTGCAGGGCGAGCAAGGGGCCTACGCCCGGGATTACCTGAAGCAACGCGGGCTGGACAGCACCATCATCGAGCAGTACCAGGTGGGTTATGCGCCTTCAACCGGCACCGCCCTGTTCGATGTTGCCAGTAAAGATCTTCAGGGCCCGCTGATCGAGACGGGCACGGTCTCCGACAAATATGGCCGGCCACGGGACCTGTTCCGCAACCGGATCATGTTCCCGATCCGCAATAGCCGGGGCAAGACCGTTGCCTTTGGCGGCCGGACACTGGGCGACGACAAGGCGAAATACATCAATTCCCCGGAGTCGGATGTATTTCACAAGAGCCGCGAGATCTACGGGCTGTTTGAAGCCAGGCAGGCCATCCGGCAGCTCGATAAACTGCTCGTGGTTGAAGGCTACATGGACGTTATCGCCCTCGCCCAGCACGGCATCCACTATGCCGTTGCGACGCTGGGCACGGCAACGAACCAGGACAGTCTGGCGGCGCTTCTTAAGCAGGTCCGCCACATTGTGTTCTGTTTTGACGGCGATGTAGCCGGCTTCCGCGCTGCGGACCGGGCCATGGAAAATGCACTGGAGTTGATGGCGGACGGCCTCCATCTGCAATTCCTGATGCTGCCCAATGGCGAGGACCCCGACACACTGGTGCGAAAGGAAGGCCCCGAAGCCTTCCAGAAACGCATAGAGGGCGCGACGCCTTTGTCCCGGTACCTGTTTGACCGGCAGAGCGAAGGCCTGGATCTGGAGCTGCCGGAACACCGGGGAGAGCTGAGGGCTCGGGTTGAGCCAATGCTCAACAGGATGCCCAGATGCACCCTTCGGGACGCCATGTGGCATGAAATGCTCCGCCTCTGCGGCGGGCGCAGCCAGTGGCAGAACCGCCAGCAGTCGCAAAAAGGCGGCTGGAACAGCGGCCGACGGGACCGGGTTAACGAAGAACGCATTGACGTGAAACTCAGCAAGGACAGCATTCTCTGCCTTGCCCTGCTGGAAGCGCCGGACCTGGCCACGGAAGTGACAGAACTGGCCCGGAATTCCCGGCAGTTCAACCAGGCGCGGCATTTTGCCGACTGGATTCTGGAGAACCAGATCGGGGACCGGAAAGCACTGGTTCGCCGGCTGGCACTGGATAACACCGCCCGCGAGCGGTTCTATCACCTGTTTGACGGGATCGAGCATATCCCGGCACGTGAGAGAACGCTGGCTGCGGCACGGGAGCTTTTGAGCCCCAACGAGGAGACTACCCGCCAGCAGCGACTGGCAACACTGTTACGAAACCTGTCGAAACTCACCAATGAGGAGCGACAGGAGCTGATAGCCCTGAGTGGTGGCACGCGGGACTAACAGCACTTGAAACTTGACGCACTGATCACCATCTAACCATGAAGCCGCGGCTCCTTGGTGGCAGAGCAACCGAGCGACAGCTATAATGGCTGTTTCACTTTTTCCTTCTAGAAGCGAGTTCACAGGGTGTCTATGTCAGGCAATTCGCAAAAATCACGTTTGAAAGACCTCATTGCAAGAGGCAAGGAACAAGGCTACCTGACTTACGCCGAGGTGAACGACCACCTCCCGGAAGACATCGCTGACCCGGATCAGGTCGAAGACATCATCCGAATGATCAACGACATGGGCATTCAGGTGACCGAGGTTGCACCGGACGCAGACACGCTCCTGATGACCGATGGCGATTCCACAGCCGACGAAGCCGCCGCCGCCGAAGCCGCCGCTGCCCTCGCTGCCGTGGAATCCGACGCCGGCCGCACCACAGACCCGGTTCGCATGTACATGCGCGAAATGGGCACCGTGGAACTGCTGACCCGTGAAGGCGAAATTGTCATTGCCAAGCGTATCGAGGAAGGCATCCGCGACGTCATGGCCGCCGTTGCCCATTTCCCCGGCATCACCGGCACCGTGAGCCAGGCCTACGAGCGTATTATCGAGAACGAAGGCCGCATCAGCGACGTGGTTACCGGTTTTCTGGACCCGGACGATGCCGAGCCGTTCATGGGCGAAGACACCACCACCGACAGCTCTGACGATTCCGACTCGTCCTCCGACGATGACGACGATTCCTCAAACAACGAGGAAGAAACCGACAACGGGCCGGATCCGGAAGAAACTCGTCTGCGGTTTGAACTGCTCAACGAAAAGCTGGAAATCGCCAACAAGGCACTGGCCAAACACGGCCGCGCCGACAAGCGAACCCAGCAGGCCCTGAACGAACTGGGCCAGGTATTTGCGCCGTTCAAGCTTGCCAACAAGGCATTCGATGAACTGGTCAACGTGGTTCGCTCCACCAACGATCTGGTGCGTGAGAACGAGCGGGCGATCATGCAGATTTGCGTGCGCGACTGCAAAATGCCCCGCAAGGATTTCATCAAGTCCTTCCCGGGTAACGAAGTCAACCTCGACTGGGCGGACAAGATTGCCAAGAGCAAAAAGGCCTACGCCGCGCCCATGGCCGAGCGTATTGATGAAATCGTGCGCCTGCAGAAGCGGATCCAGAACGTTCAGACCGAAGTGGATCTGGACGTTGCCGATATCAAGGAAATCAACCGTCGCGTCTCCATCGGCGAAGCCAAGGCCCGTCGTGCCAAGAAAGAGATGGTTGAGGCCAACCTGCGCCTGGTTATTTCCATTGCCAAGAAGTACACCAACCGCGGCCTTCAGTTCCTGGACCTGATCCAGGAGGGCAACATCGGCCTGATGAAGGCCGTGGACAAGTTCGAGTACCGCCGTGGCTACAAGTTCTCCACCTATGCAACCTGGTGGATTCGTCAGGCCATCACCCGCTCTATCGCGGACCAGGCTCGCACCATCCGTATTCCGGTGCACATGATCGAGACCATCAACAAGCTCAACCGAATCTCCCGCCAGATGCTGCAGGAGATGGGCCGCGAGCCCACGCCGGAAGAGCTCGGCGAGCGCATGGAAATGCCTGAGGACAAGATCCGCAAGGTACTGAAAATCGCCAAAGAGCCGATCTCCATGGAAACCCCGATCGGCGACGATGAAGACAGCCATCTGGGTGACTTCATCGAAGATATCCAGGCTCTGTCCCCGGTGGATTCCGCCACCGCCGAAGGCCTGCGCGAAGCCACCCGCTCGGTACTGGCCGGCCTCACCGCCCGCGAGTCCAAGGTGCTTCGGATGCGCTTCGGTATCGAGATGAACACCGACCACACCCTGGAAGAAGTCGGCAAACAGTTCGACGTAACCCGGGAGCGGATCCGTCAGATCGAAGCCAAGGCCCTGCGCAAACTGCGCCACCCTTCCCGCTCCGATCACCTGCGCGGCTTTATTGACGACCAGGGCAACGGATAAGCACCACAACAGTAGCGGGCGCCACACCTCACCGGTATAATGGCGCCCGCTTTGTTTCCCCTCCGGAAACACCTTTCAAAACAGCGTTCGCTGAACGGGCCTATAGCTCAGTTGGTTAGAGCAGGGGACTCATAATCCCTTGGTCGCAGGTTCGAGTCCTGCTGGGCCCACCATTTTTCAAGCACTTACATCACTTCTAACAACGCTCTCCCCGCTAGGTGTCAACCAAACGTCAACGGTCCTTTTTCTGCTGCTGGCCGTGACGATACGGCTCCAAGGTTCTGTTATGCTTCCGGGCTGATATACCGGAGGAAATCATGACCGAAATATACAGGGACACGCCGATGGCAAAAGCCATTTTTGAAATGTTCGATAACCTGGCTGACTTCCTGGAAGATCGAGGGGCGAAGCCTGGTAGCTGTAAGGCGTATATTTTCGGCGGGTGTGCTCTCCACCTCCACACTAACGCTCGTGGTAGCAGTGACCTGGATATTGAACTCGAAGCGATGGAGAGGATTTCTCCAAATGAACTGGTCCTTGCCCTAGATGAAGTCTTTTTTGATGATCCGGAAACCGGCCCTTCATCTATCGTATTCGATCCGAATTTCACTCCGACCCTCGCACCGCTACATGAGGATTACCAGGAAGACGCCATTTGGCTTAACCGGAACGAGGAAGACTCACCGATCTGGGTCTACCTGGTTCAAAAAGTGGACCTGGCTGTTTCGAAACTCGGGCGCTATGGAGACCAGGACATCGATGATATACACACGCTGTTTGACCATGGACTCTCCATCGAGGAGTTCAAATACCGTGCCGAGGAGGCCCGTAAGTACTTTCCCGGCAACCTCAACAGATTGACAGGGAATATCACCCACGTTATAAAAACGTATACAAAGTGATCAACGCGGATATTTCATGAACTCCTTACTTAACGTCGCACACAAAGGACTCGACCGTGTGACAGACCAAGAGGTTGTAAAAGCAGCCCTTGAAGTCTGGTATCAGGGCTATGTCCCGACGCTTTCAGGGTTGCCCCTGGAAGAGCGACGCCTGGCCGGTTATCTGGTTGACCGTTTATCCAGGTTCAACTGCCTGAGTGCCGAGCAGAAGAAGGAGCTGCAAACCGTCGCCTCTGAGGCAAAGGCGAACCTTCCTGAGCGCTTGTCTCGGGAGCGTGTAGACGGGCTGGCACAATCCTGGGGGCTCGATCACGATCTCAGGCCGTTTATGAAAGCCCTACTCCCCTTCCAAACCCGGCACTATAAGCGCGGACTTGATAAAACTGCAGCCTGAATTCATTGCTCAGGCCAGAGGTCCTTTCTCGGTGACTTCATTCAAGTAATCCGGGGCCAGATGCGCATACCGCATAGTGAGCTTCAGGTCGGAATGTCCCAGGACTTTCTGCAATGTCAGTATATGACCGCCGTTCATCACGAAGTGACTCGCAAACGTGTGCCTGCAGATGTGCGTCAGCTGGCCTTTCGGCAGTGTGATGCCGGCTCTCTCAAGCGCCGATCGAAAGGCGCTATAGCAAGACTGGAAAGGCAGCTCTTCGATCAATTCCTCGCATAGATCCTTCCTGAGTGGAACCGAGCGACTCTTACCGCTTTTCGTGCCGGAGTAAGTTACCCGATGGGAAGTGAATGCGGACCGCTTAACTGACTCAGCTTCGGACCACCTGGCACCAGTAGCCAGGGCCAAGCGGGCCACATGGTAAACCGATGGATTGGATGACGCCCTGAACTCATCGAGGAGCCTTTCAATTTGTTTCTGGTCCAGGAACGCCAGTTCGGGCTCGTCGATTTTCAGCCGGCGTAGTTTTCCCAGCGGATTCTTCCCTCACGATTACTGCTCCTTTTAAGACTTATTGGTGACTCGTGACAGCTCTGACGCTTGCTCACGGATTCACCATACTAAGAAACAGGTCTGGCTGCGAGGTTGAGCAAGTGATTATTCCAGAAGCCTTTTTTAAGCCGTCGCTGAACGTGCAAGGCATAGGTTACTGGATCTTCGGGGCGCTTACGTGCATGCCGCCTTATGTTGCAGAATTTGCAGGCAGCAACGATGTTTGATGAATTAGGTTTCCCGCCTTCACTATGCGCAACAAGGTGCTCTCCGGTGCATTGGAAGTGCTGAGCTTTTCTGACGGAAATGGAGTAATGAGCCGCAAAGCTTTCTACATCTGAGATCCACATCGGCTTTCTGCAATAGATACACAGGCCATTTTGGCGGAGGTATGCAGAATTGCGGGGGCGCTTGAGAGAATAACGTTTATTGCTAGACACGAGCTTTACCGGCTTTTTCAGTGCCCCAAGTCCGCTTATGCGAAAATTGAGGAACCAGCCGAAAACTCGTACTGGAAGATTGAGAGCAGTCAGTTTATACCAAACCGCCCTTTTAGGGTTGCAGACAAAATAACCTACTCAGCAACAGAGGTAAACTGATGGGTGTCAACAATGTGTCAACTAGCGAGCGCTTTTGTGTGGCTTGCTGTGGGCTTCCATTTTCGTAGGTTATTGAATTTCCGTTTATTGTGGTTCTCTGTGGTGTAGAATATTCTACATCAAGGCTCTCATAATCCCTTGGTCGCAGGTTCGAGTCCTGCTGGGCCCACCACTCACCAGCCCCACCAATCGATCCCCCCTCGGAACTCCTGTCGATAACTTTTACACGCACGCTGTTTTTTTATAGACAACCTTCATTCAAGCCTCTGAATTGTTTGCCTTTCACAATTCTGGCAAGAGCCTTGCTGCCTCTAGTCGAGTGCCCGAACATGTCGGCGCGGGGTTTAACCAAGGAAGATTGAGAAGAGGACTGTCGCTATGAACCTTAAAACGTTGGCGGCTTTGGCAATAGGAATACTGGGCACTAACACTGCGCTGGCAATACCTACGCTACAGCTTGATATTGATGGCGGAACCTATGTCGGTGGTTCAGAGGAAAGTACGGTCACAAACGACCCTACCTTTGATCTCTGGGCACTCGGCGACACTTCCGGTGTCAACACCGCATTTGATTATTATCTGTCGATCGCGCTACTGCCCCAGACCCAGAATATCGGGGATGTTGCGAACCTTGGCGGCGTAACCGTTAATGGCGTAGCCCTTTCAACGTTTGCTGGCAGCGCCGAGTACGGCACGCCACCCATCGAATCTGTTTCCAGCGGTGGAGAGCTGGGCCCACACGATGTTTTCGACACCTATTACTACGAGTTGATGTTCAGTTTTTCAGGCGACCCGACCATTGCTTCATACGATACTCAGGATGGATCTGCCGGCCCGGCCGGGGATGAGCTGTTCAAGCATGTGTTCCAGATCGATGCCTCCGCCCTGGCAAGCGGTTACGGCCTGCATTTCGACCTGTACACCTACGGTGAGACCAACGGTAACAGAACAGCTATTACCGAATTTGCACCTTTCTCTCACGATGCGGCCTATTGCATTGGCTTGAACTGCGAACCGGTCGAAGTCTCAGAGCCGTCAACCCTGGCGCTATTCGGCATCGGCCTGATGAGCCTGGTCGCTGTCCGTCGCCGACTCCGCCGTGCATGATGTCAGAAAGCTTTACACACCAACCCATTATCATCTCAAATGGCCCCGAAAGGGGCCATTCTTGTGATTGCTCCTGACACCCCTGCTTTTTGTTTGCCAATCTCTCCTTAAAGAAAATTGCCCTGTTTACTACAAAATCTTGCAGTGATTTTTTTTATCCATGGATTTCAATTACTTTTACTGTAACTGCGCCTAGTGTGGTTCTACCGACATTGATTTCTGTCAAAAAAGCCAACGTCCTAAAAAGACAAGCCGAATACACTACCTCCGAACAACAATACCAGCCGTGCAAGCTCGACTTCACGGCCCGAGTATAAAAACAACGAAGTAATGGAGTGTATCAATGGCTTTTTCCTCCCGTGTTTCGACAAGGGCCCTGTCTCTTGCAATCGCCACCGCCTCTGTAGGCTTCTCTGTTTCTGCTAATGCCAGCATGGGCAACCTGGGCACCACCTATGGCGTTATGCCAGTGGACGTAGCCACTGCACAGGCCCTGTCCATGTTCAATGATCAGGTTTCCGCCACCTACTACAACCCCGCCTACCTCACCAAAGATGAGCGTGGCGAGCTGACGGCGGGCATCCTGCATGCGGAGCAGGAACTGCGCTCCGCCAACCCGAATGCCAATGGCGATGTGCTGTCGAATGCACCGAGCCAGCATGTGCTGATTGGCATGAAGACCAACCTCGGGTCGATCACACGGTTCAAGCATCCGATTTACCTGGGATTTATTGCCGGTGTGGAAAAATACGGCAAGGAAATGCTGGCATTTGATTCCCAGACGACGGAGAGCGGTCAGTTCCTGCAATATGGCAAGGAGCCTCTGTTCCTCAATATTGGCGGAGCAACGCCGATCTGGCGGGGCATCTCTGCTGGCGCCTCGGTTCGGGTAACACTGGACGCCACCGCGAAGCTGGATGCGGTCTCCACCCTCGGGGGCGAAACCAGCCGCGAGCGACTTTCAGTCAACGCCGAGCCTTCCCTGAAGACCATTCTTGGCGCCAGCATTGATCTCGGCAGCACCTTCTGCCCGGAGAGCGACTGTTTTCTCCAGGGTTGGGAGACGGCCCTGACCTACCGAACCAAATCCTCGGCTTCAACAACGGTTGATTCGAACATCGTTGTGACCCAGACAATTCCAGACCCGGGGCTGAGTCTCGCCGTGTCCACCATTGACTCCTTCCAGCCGGAGACCTTCGGCATAGGCGTTCAGTACCAGGGCGGCGGCTGGCGCATCGGTGGCAGCGTGGAGCAGCAGAACTGGTCGGAGCTGGAAAAGGAATTCGCCGACGACACTATCAAGGATCAGGGTTCGGTTCCGGCCGCCAGCCGCATTGAGTTCGACGACATACTGGTTCCCCGGATCGGCGCGGAATATCGCCTCAGCGAGCATTTCGCCCTGCGTACCGGCATTGCTTATGAGGAGTCACCCCTCAAATCCACCCGCAACCCGGAAATCAACTACCTGGATACCGACAAGCTCGTGGTCGGCCTGGGCCTCAGCGCCACCTACAACCGCACCCGTATTCTGGCCTACCCGGTACGCCTGGATATCGGCTATCAGTACCAACAGCTGCAGGAACGTGATTTCACCCTGGTGGACTATGACGGCAACGAGACCAGCGTGACCGCCGATGGCGATGTCCACGTGATCAGCGGCTCCATTACCCTGAAGTTCTGAGGAGAGGTTCTGCCATGAAGTACACCAAGACCCTGGCACTCATCCCCGCCATTTTGCTTGCTGCCTGTGGCGGTGACAAACAGACCATGAAACCGGACCTGGCCACGGGTTCGGTTGTCTATTCCTACCCGACGGACGGACAAACGGGAGTCAGCCCGAAATCCGACATTGTCATACGTTTTTCCAACCCGGTAGCGGAAACCGAAGCCAACCTGCAAAGCAAGATCCTGGTTAATGATGGCTCGAACACTATTGCTTTCACCGCAACCAAGGTTGATGGTGGACGCAGTGTCAAACTGACGCCGAACACGCCTCTGTCACTGGGCGCCGAATACTCTGTCTCCTTCTCGGAGCCCTTGACCGCCAGTGGCGCTACCGACATCGGTACACCCAACGCCAACGGTCCAGAAGGCATCCAGTTCCATACCCGAGGCGGCTACACCGGTATCAGTGCGCTGGATAGCCTTTCCAGCGATTTTTCAGTCGCCAACATGGTTCCATCTCCGACCGGCCTTCTCCGGGCTATGGATTTCTCGACGTTCCGCCTGCTTCTTACCCAGCCTGTTAACCCGCGCTGGAAAGAGATGGGGGGCAACATTGTCCTGGAAGACGATCAGGGTAATGCGGTCCCGGCCAGCGTATTCGTTGACGAGCGTCGTGTCACCGTCGATCCATGCCTTACCGAGGACCCGGCCCAGTGCGGCACCAAGGACGATCAACTGAAGTCTGGGGCAACTTACACCCTCAAAATCCAGGATCTGCCCAGCCTGACCAGCCCCGGGACCACCCTTAACTTTAGCCAGGACTTCACCGTCCGGGAAACCGGCCCGACCGTCGTGGTGTACCAGGAGGTGGTTGATTCCGGCCTCGGCGATGGCGCCAGTGAGGAACAGGCAACAAAATCCATCCTCAACGGCCAACCAATCAACGGGGTCACGCTCAATTCGGTGCTTCAAGGAACGGCAGGCCCCTCCCAGCAAACCGGCGGCCTTTATGCCGAGCTGGCCTATGCACCCTCCTTTGACGCAGACGAAGCGCTGCCACTTCGGGTGCCGAAAAACAGCATTCTCAACAGCACCAGCCTCGAGGTGAAGATCAATGGCAGGGTTCCGGTGATCAACCCCGAGACCAACCAGATCCAGCAGACCGGCAACATCAAAGTCACCATGCTCTCGGATGCCAGTGGCTATCTGCTACCCAATGCCTATACGGATGATATCAACGCGCCCCGCCACGTCCGGTTGTTCATGGATGTGGCCATGAACACGGAAGAGGCCCAACCCAACGCGTCTCTGTCCCAGAACCTGCTGGGTGTCGAGTTGGATGGCATTGCGTTGGTCAAGGATGGCGTATTGAACATCGACGCCATCGGTGTGGTCGAGCCCAACCTGCTGGGCCAGGAGTACACTGACTCTACCATTGCGTTCCATCTGGAAGCCAAGACCGATGCGGATTCCGTATTGGATGCTGCTGAGCTCTGGAAGCCGGATACCACCAGTCCGTCTCTAGTGAGCTGGATGCCGGGGCCGGACTCTGCCATTCCGGGGAATCGCGATCAGATGCAGCGCCCGGGCGATCCGGTCATTCTGAATTTTGATGAGCCGATTGACGCCGAAACGGTCGCCGAAGGCATCGTCCTTGACGAAGGCGGCACCGCTCTTACGGTTGGTGGTGGCAATCTCAGGGCCTATGTCGATGGTACCGCAGTGGTTATCAACCCGGTTGGCGGACTCAAGCACGGGGTGCCCTACACCGTTCAGATCAGTAGCCAGTTGACGGACATGGCGGGCAATCCGGCGACCAGCCAGGCCCTGCCGTTTGCCTTGCCCGCCATCAAAAACGGATCCGGCCTTGCTGCACGCTCACCTTTCGCACTCACGACTTACCCGGGTTACCCCTGCGTTACGGAGAATCAGGACCTACTGAATGGCAGCCATGGCACCTGTGTCGATGCCGCACCCGCGGGTCTATCTGATAGCCTTGTGCGCGATCAGCTGCCAGTTACGACTTTGCCTGAGAACCGGCCGATCGTGGTCAAATTCTCCCAATCCATGGACCTCTCTACCATCAATAACGACACGTTCGTTGTCGAAGCCGTGGCCGACGCAGCATCGCCTGCTGCCATCGGCTCAGAAGCCCGGGTTGAGGGTCGGCTGGAGCTGAACAACCAGCAGATTCGTTTCTATCCTGACACCCCATGGCAGCCGGGCCAGATGTATCGCTACACCATGCGTTCCGCGACCAATGGGGACTGCTCTACGGGCGGCTATATCTGTTCCGGGGAGCAGCTGCCCCTGGATACTGATTTGCTGCTGGGGCAGGCCAATGATGGCGGGCCGGACCTGACCATCTACTTTACCGGCACTGACCGGGTAAACAGTGTCTTCACGCCCCTGCGCAATCTGCCGATTCGCGACACCAACTCAAATTATGTTGTGGACTGCGGAACAGCCGGCGGTACGGACTGCCTGGAACCGTTTAACCACGATTCAGATGGTTCCGGTGGTTACAAACCGTCTGCCAATACCGCAAAGCTGCTGGTAACTGGCGAGACTGCTACCGTTCTTGGCGCACCGGCAGACGCTGTTGTGGGTTGTTCAAAGTCAGGAGCAGACTACCCCTGCCCCGAGAAAAAGTTCATCTACCAGACTTACGGCCTCAACACCGAAGTGATTGGACCGGCAAAGGATGACTCTGGGAACATCATCGGCGTTAGGGTACTGCTTTATCCAACCATGCTGATGACCACTAACGCCAGCGTGTTTCTTCAAGGCCTGGGAGAGCAACGGACCGGGCCCCAGATCCTTCGCATGACCTATGGCGCCCCCACGCCGGATAATCCGCTCGGACTGGTCGAGGGCGTGATTAAGGAGGGCCCGGACGGCCGTCCGATCTTCTCAACCACTGCCGACCTGACGCTGGATGCTCCGGATCTGACGGTCCCACTTTCAGGCTTGCTTCGGCACAACCTGTACAGCTACCCATTCAGCCTGGAACTGGAGGGGCTGATTACGTTCTTCGACGATGGACGGATGCAAATTGAGCAACGCAACACCAACAATCCCAAGCTAGATGTTCTCGTTACAACTGACAGTGCCCTGATCAATACGGGCGCAGATCTTCTGACGTGCGTGATCAGCTTGTTCTCCGAATGCGGCAGCTTGCTGAGCGGAACCGATTCAAACAGTGGTGCCGTCAAAATACCGCTGGAGATCCCATCCCAGGGCGTCTACCTGAACTTCATCTCTAACCCCATGAAGGAACTCCCCGCACGGCCCTGATGTGCAAAGTTCAGGGCCAGCCTCCGGGCTGGCCCTTTTTCTGCAAACCATTTTCCCTCTCATTCATCACACCTGCTAATCTGGTTTCACAACACAACCAGATCGACAAATATATGCCCGGGAGATCCCATGGACAACGGCACCCACTATCGAACCTGTCACCTTTGCGAAGCCATGTGCGGTGTCGCAATCGAAATGAAAGATGGCCGGATTGCTTCCATCAAGGGCGATGAGGAGGATCCGCTGAGTCGCGGACACATCTGCCCGAAGGCAGTGGCCCTGCAGGACCTCCACGAAGACCCGGATCGTCTGAAAAAGCCAATCCGCAAAACCGACAGCGGCTGGCAGGAGATGGATTGGGACGAAGCCTTTGACTTTGTAGCGGACAGACTCCACAAGACCCGTCAGGACCACGGCCGCAATAGTATCGGCGTGTACCTGGGCAATCCGAACGTGCACAACCACGGTTCCCTGGTTGCCACCATGCCTTTCCTGAGGGCCATCGGCAGTCAGAATCGGTTCTCGGCCACCTCCAACGATCAGCTTCCCCACATGCTGGCCAGCCTGGAGATGTTCGGGCACCAGGTTCTTTTTCCGATTCCGGATATCGACCATACGGAGCTGTTTATCTGCATCGGTGCCAATCCCATGGCCTCCAACGGCAGCCTGATGACCGTCCCGGATTTCCGCGGACGACTGAAAGCCCTGAAACAGCGCGGCGGCAAAATGATCGTGGTCGATCCACGCCGGACCGAAACCGCAAAACTGGCCGACGAGTTTCACTTTATCCGGCCCGGTGGCGATGCCCTGCTGCTGATGGCCATGGTGCACACCTTATTCGAGGAAGGCCTGGTCGATCCCGGACCGGCAGAAAGGCTGGTGAAAGACGTAGACCTTCTGCGCCTGGCCGCCCTCGCCTTCACTCCCGAAGCCGTCAGCGCACACACCGGCATCGCCGCGGACGACATCCGGGCACTGGCCCGGCGGCTCGCTACCACCCGGAAAGCCGCACTGTATACTCGCATGGGCACCAGTACCCAGACCTTTGGTGGCGTTGCCACATGGCTGGCCTACTGTCTCAACATCCTGACCGGCAAGCTGGACCTGCCGGGCGGCGTGCTGTTTTCCCAGCCGGCCATCGATCTGGTGGAGCTGGGCGCCATGTCCGGCCAGCAAGGCCATTTTGGCACGCGCCACAGCCGCGTGAAGGGACTGCCGGAATTTGCCGGCGAATACCCCGCCAGCACCATGGCCGATGAAATGCTCACCCCCGGTGAAGGGCAAATCCGGGCATTTGTGACCGTTGCCGGCAACCCGGTTCTGTCCAGCCCCAACGGGCGGCGTCTCGAAGAAGCACTGGGCGGGCTAGATTTCATAGTCTCGGTAGATTACTACCTGAATGAAACGACCCGACACGCCGATATCATTCTGCCACCGACGGCCGCCCTGGAGCGCAGTCATTACGACCTGATTTTCAGCATGTTCGCAGTGCGCAATGTCGCCAAGTACAGCGAAGCGCTGTTTGCTGCCAGCCCCGATACCCGCCACGACTGGCAGATTCTGCTGGAGTTGGCGCACCGTCTGGAGAAACAACGGAAAGGCGGGCGGCTGCCACTGCGCACGGAGCTGGGCTGGCGCGCGTTCAAACAGCTCGGGCCAGACCCCATTCTCGATCTGCTGTTGCGATCCGGCCCATACGGCGCCGATGCCGGGCGTGCCCGAGGCTTGTTACAGCCGGCGGTTGATCTGGTGATCGACCTTCTGCCCAAGCGCCACCCGCTTCGCGGACTGGCCAGGCTCAGCCCCCTGAACCGTCAGTGGCAGGAACTGCCCAAAGGGCTTTCCCTGAACGCCCTGAAGGAATATCCGAGCGGTGTCGATCTCGGGCCACTCAGGCCCTCTCTGCCAGACCGCCTGTTTACCCGCGATGGCCGGATCAACCTTGCACCAAGGCGCTATCTGGACGACCTTGGGCGATTGCACGATTTTCTGGCAACGCCCGCGGATACCCACCTGCACCTGATCGGCAGGCGCCACGTCCGCAGCAACAACTCCTGGATGCACAACAGCCAACGGCTGGTAAAAGGCAGGGATCGCTGTACCCTGATGATTCACCCCAGAGATGCGAGCCGTCTGGGGTTGCAGGCGGCCGATTCGGCGGCAGTCAGCGCCGACGACCGGCAGATTGTCCTGCCGGTGGAAATCACGGAAGACATCATGCCCGGGGTGGTTTCCATTCCCCATGGCTGGGGGCACGACCGGGAAGGCACCCGCCAGTCAGTGGCGGCAGCCCATGCCGGAGCCAGTATCAATGATGTGCTCAGCGACGGCGTTATTGATCCACTGTCCGGAACCTCCGTATTGAATGGTCAACCCGTTACTGTCAAAGTCTGGCGCCCCGAGCGACAACGTAAACGGGCCTGATGCATAGAAGGAGTCGATAATGCCCCAGTGGCTGCAGTGGAGCCTGATCATCGCAGGCGTGATCGCCATCGTTCTGTTACTGGTATTTATCCGGCGCCAGATGGGGCTGCTGTCTGAAAGCCGGAAGAGACAGGCGAAAACCGAAGCATTCCAGGCAGACCGCCGAAAAGACATGATCCGCAGCGTGCAGGTCATCGCGATGGCGGTGGAAGAGGACCAGATCGAATACTCGGAAGCCTGCCTGCGGCTCAAGGGCCTTCTGGATCACTTGGCGCCGGACCTGCTGGCACAGTCACCGTTCCGGGTTTTTCAGGAGGTGCACGACCGGCTGCAACACATGCCCACCCACCGGGCCCGCCAGGTTACCGAGACAAAGTTCGTCGAGAAAATGGATCGGGAACGGTTTGAGGTTGAACAGACGCACGCGGACGAGATTCGCCGGGCCGCAACTGCCCTGCGGCACCATCCGTTTTCGCCCGATACGCCCTGAAACGTTTAGCCCGACATTTGGTCTGACCTGTTTTTTGTAACAGTTTGTAACTGAAAGCCTGGGGACAAGCTGATTTTATAATTTCAAATCAGTTAGTTACAAAACAGCTCAAACTTGACGGCACACTCAGTCATCATAAGCCCAAACCATTGACTTTTATTTTCTCTGACAGGGTCTAAATTGAAAACAGGGCGGTAACCATGATCTGCGGAGGGAACCGCCTCACGTTGTTTTCTCCTGAAAAGTTTGGACGACACTGCTATAAGCGGGTGAGCTTGCCGGCCCTGGGGCCGGCTTTTTTCGAGGCGCGCTTCAAAAAACCGCCTGCCAGCTACTGGCTCATCATGCCCGCCATTGCCATGATGCTGTCCTTACTGTTAACCAACTCGTCAAACTGTTCCTCCACCTGCTCCCGGTTCAGGCCGAGATCATCGTAGAACGACTGACCGATTTCCTCCCCGGCACCCAGCGCGACCCCCCGGGCAGTCAGCAACTGACGCCCCAGCCACAACAACCGGGCATAGACACCATGGGGCCCATCATAGGCAGGATTTTTCTGATACCGGATCGCCAGGGTGACCTCATCCGGCATGCCCCAGTTCTCCATGAGCTGGGCGGCAATCTGCTCCCGGGTAATGCCCAGTAAATAATGCTCGGTGACCGAGGAATCGATATCCGGGTTCACCTCCAGGGAGCGGCAAACCAGTTTGAAGTGGGGCGGAAACACCTGGGCCAGAACCAGGTGACCAAAGTTATGGAGCAGGCCGGCCAGATAGGCGAGACCGAATACCGGCCGCTCCCCCCGGGGCATCATGCTGGCCAGAATACCGGCGGACTGCGCCTGCCAGATTGCCTGCTGCCAGTAATCCACATAGCCATCGGGATGATCCTGGGGCTGCTTCAGCGCTCGGCCAAGAGACAGCCCCATGGCCAGGTTCATCACAAGATCAAAGCCGAGCACCCGGGAGACCGCATCGTGGACTGACCGCACCTGCCCTGCGGCGGCATAGAATGAGGAGGATGCCCAGCTCACAACCTGGGCAGCGAGACTGGGATCGCTTTCGACAATATCTACAAGGTCCCCCATCACTGCGTTGGGATTGACCCGCAGATGGATAATCCGCTGGGCGGTTTCCGGCAGCGGCGGCAGTTCAAGGGTATCTTCCAGGCGCTGCTGGATTCTCAGGCCGGTGAACTTCTTGATGGCTGAATGCAGCTGATCCCTGTCCCTGCCATGGTCATCGAGGTTAACGCATATGGATTCCTGGGCAACCGCAAACGACTGGCGGTCGGCCTTGGCCGTCAGCACACGGAAGTCCTCGGCAGGCATCACCATGGCCAGGTTCTGCTCACCCAACTCCAGGGCCACCGCCGGCATTTCATCCACACGCCGGTCCACCACGGTTCGCCAACCAGTGAGTGATGGCAGCGCGGGCAACGCCTTGAGCCCTGCCCGCTCACGCACCCGGAGTTGTTCGCGGCGTTTCATTAACCGCAAATTGCGGCCAAGCTGCTTGTTCAGCTGCTCCAGGTCAATCAGGTCTTCCCTGCGACAGATAACCTGAAGATTTTCCTGCCCGTCACTGAGCAGTACCATGCGCAACAGCTCCTGCTGGCTGGCCTGGCTCGCATCCCTGAGGGACACGCCGGCTGCGGAATCGCCCAGGGCCTGCTGAACTGCGACTGGTAATTCCATAGAGTTCTCCCGAATGTTGCTGCTTAACGTCGGCTGATCCGTGCCCGCACATCATCTCAGCCCCAGTATAGGGCAAAGAGAGCGCCCTGATACTGATATAACGCCATTTCCTGACTGCAGCCATACGCTGCCCGTTGCAGAATGGACGTTTCTAAACGTCGCCATAGCGAATTTTCTCGCCCAGCCACCGGCGAACCAGCGCCTGAACGATCTCCGGGTGGGCCATGAGGCCCGGCGCCATTTTCCGCACCGGCTCAATCCAGCCCTTGTCGCGGTCAAAGTCCGCCAGGCGAAACTGCATCATACCGGTCTGGCGGGTGCCCAGCACCTCGCCCGGCCCGCGAATTTCCAGATCTTTTTCGGCGATAAAGAAGCCATCCTGGCTGTCCCGAAGGGCCTGCAGCCGGGCCTTGCCATTGGCGGACAGCGGCGGGTGGTACATCAGGACGCAGAAACTGGCCTGTTCGCCCCGGCCAACGCGACCGCGGAGCTGGTGCAACTGGGCCAGCCCCAGGCGCTCGGGGTTCTCAATAATGATCAGGGACGCGTTGGGCACATCGACACCAACCTCGATTACCGTAGTGGCCACCAGTAAATCAAGCTCGCCCACCTTGAACTGCTCCATCACGGCGGCTTTTTCCTGGGCCTTGAGCCGGCCGTGGACCAGACCTACCTTGAGGTCCGGCAGCCGCTCGGCCAGTTCCTGGGCGGTCACTTCCGCTGCCTGGCACTGCAAGGCCTCGGATTCCTCAATCAGGGTGCACACCCAGTACGCCTGCCGTCCCTCCCGGCAGGCGCCCCGCACCCGCTCAATCACGTCTTCACGCCGACTGTCCGGAATCACAATGGTTTCTATCGGCTTCCGCCCCGGCGGCAGCTCATCAATCACCGAGGTATCCAGGTCGGCATAAGCGCTCATGGCCAGGGTACGGGGGATTGGGGTTGCCGTCATAATCAGTTGATGGGGCGCCAGTGCTCCGCCCACGCCTTTCTCACGCAGGGCCAGGCGCTGGTGAACGCCAAAGCGGTGCTGTTCGTCCACGATCACCAGGGCGAGCCGGTGAAACTCAACGTCATCCTGGAACAGGGCGTGAGTCCCGATCACCACGCCGGCCTCGCCGGAACGGACAGCCTCCAGCACCTCTGCCCGGGCTTTGCCTTTGACCTTGCCAGAGAGCCACGCCAATTGAATACCGAGTGGCGCGAGCCAGGTGCGAAAGTTCTGGAAATGCTGCTCGGCAAGGATTTCCGTGGGCGCCATCAGGGCCACCTGAGTGCCCGCGCCAATAGCCTGCAGGGCCGCGAGCGCCGCCACGACTGTTTTTCCGGAACCGACATCACCCTGGACAAGCCTGAGCATGGGCACGGGCTGGCTGAGATCCTGCCGGATATCCGCCAGCACGTGACGCTGGGCACCGGTGAGGGAAAACGGCAGGAAGTCGAGAAAGCGCGCCGGTAAATCTCCGGTTGGCAGCAGCGGCAGGGCTTCCCGGGCCTGAATCTGCTCCCGCACCTGCAGCAGACTCAACTGATGCGCCAGCAACTCCTCCATGACCAGCCTCTGCTGCGCCGGATGCCGCCCTTCCATTAACAGATGCACCGGCGCATCCGCGGGCGGCGAATGCACCATCCGGACCGCCTCACTGATGCCGGGCAACTGATACTCGGACATCAATTCCCGGGGCAGCCAGTCCCGGATCGGAAACCGCTGAAGGTAGTCCAGGGCCTGCTGGCAAAGGGCACGAACCCGGGGCTGTTGAATGCCCTCGGTCAGCGGATAAACCGGAGTCAGGGTGGCCTGATCTGCCGCTGGCATGGGGGGCGGGTTGACCTGGTACTCCGGATGATAGAATTCATAGCCGGCCCGCCCCGGGCGCACCTCGCCAAAACACCGGACCCGGGCGCCTTCGCTGAGCTGGTTTTTCTGGGCGGCATTGAAATGGAAGAAGCGCATCACCAGGAAGCCGCTGTGATCCCGGAGGGTGACCTGCAGGCTGCGCCTGCGCCCCATCACCAGATCCGCTTTCATCACCTCGCCCTCCACTACGGCCACATCGCCGATGCGCAGGTTGCCCATGGGCACAATGCGAGTCCGGTCCTCGTACCGGTGCGGAAGGTGAAACAGCAGGTCCTGCAGGGAGGCAATCCCCAGCCTGGCAAGCCGCTCTGCCAGGGCGTTTCCTACGCCCTTGAGCTGGGTGACCGAAATGTCATCCAATGACGTCATGGCAGGACTCAGGCACTTTCGACAACAGGTGTATCCGTTTTCGCCTTCTCGATGACCCGGCACTGGCTCGCCGCCAGCGACAGCACATCAATTGCCTTGGGTCGCGGGAAGGTAACGCGCCAGGCCAGGGCCACCGTGCGGAAGGGCACCGGAGGCGCAAACGGGCGCACCGCCAGGATGTCCTCATGGTATTGCATGGCGGTTGCCGCTGAGAGAGGCAGCACGGTGATGCCCAGCCCCGATGCCACCATGTGGCGTATGGTTTCCAGCGAACTGCCCTCGGTAACCAGCGCCGGCGAGGCCGCGTCTGTCCGGCGGGTCATTGCATCCACCAGGGGCGGGCAGGACTCCAGCACCTGGTCCCGGAAGCAATGCCCAGGGCCCAGCAGGAGGAGCTGCTCCCGGGCAAGCTCTTCCCCGGTCAGCTGTTTCTTTTTCGCCAATGGATGGCCACCGGGCAGCAAAACCACAAAAGGCTCGTCATAGAGCGGCAGAGTCACCACTTCCGGCTCCTCGAACGGCAAGGCGATGATAATTGCATCAAGCTCAGACTGACGGAGCTTCTGGCGCAGATTCGCGGTGTAGTTCTCCTCGATATACAGCGGCATGTCGGGGGCCGCTCGTCGCAGCTCCGGCAGCAGATGGGGAAACAGGTATGGGCCGATGGTGTAGATAGCCCCGACCTTCAGGGGCGAGTTGAGCTGGTTCTTGCCGTCCTGGGCCATATCCTTGATAACGCCCACCTGGTCCAGAACACGCTGAGCCTGCTCGATAATCCGCTGGCCGGTTTCGGTGACGCGGATGCTGCTTTTGCTGCGCTCAAACAGCGGGATGCCAAGCTCGTCTTCCAGCTTTTTCACAGCAACACTGAGGGTCGGCTGGCTTACATGGCAGCGCTCGGCCGCCCGGCCAAAATGCCTTTCACGGGCCAGCGTAACGACGTATCGTAACTCGGTGAGAGTCATGGTGAGCTCCGGTCAGATAGGTGCGGGTCGAAGTTCCACTAATTTATGAGGTAAAGCATAAGGATTGAAATTGTCTATGGCAATCACTGAAAGCAGTAACTCGTCGGTCGTCCTCGTTGCCGGCTGCGGCAAACTTGGTGGCGCCATCGCCAACCGCCTGAAGGACTCTGCGAGGGTGTTCGGGCTGCGACGGAACCCGGGGCTGGTACCGGAAGGCATCCAGGGCATCGGGGCGGACCTGACCCGGCCGGAAACCCTGAAAGGCAAGCTGCCGGCTAACCTGGACATCATCATTTACTGCCTGACCCCTTCCAGCTACGACCAGCAGGGCTACCGGCTTGCCTACGTGACCGGGCTCGAGAATCTGCTGGCCGAACTGGACGGGAAGCCCCTGAAACACCTGTTCTTTGTCAGCAGTTCCAGCGTGTACGCCCAGAACGACGACAGCTGGGTCGACGAAACCAGCCCCACCCGGCCGGCCAGGTTCAGCGGCGAGGAAATTCTGGCCGGTGAGCAAACCGCTCTGAACAGTGGCCACCCGGCAACCATCCTACGATTCAGCGGGATTTATGGCCCGTCCCGGCGCCGGTTTCTCGAAGAGGTGCGGGAAGGCCGGATGAACCCACTGTCGCCAGCGCCCTACAGCAACCGGATCCACGAAGACGATGCTGCGGAGGTCGCAGCGCACCTGAGTCGCCTGGCCCTTGCCGGCACGCCACTGGAACCCTGCTACATCGCCAGCGACTGTGAACCCGTGCGGCTGGATGAGGTGGTGGACTGGGTACGACGGCAGACGCCCTGTGCCGATCCTGTCCCGGACGCGCGCAAGGGTGGCCGGGCCGGCAGTAAACGCTGCAGCAACAAACGATTGCTGGCGAGCGGATTCCGGTTCCGGTACCCGGACTTCCGGGCGGGCTACCGGGAAATGATCAACGAAACCGGAGCCTGAAAAACCGAAAAAGGCGGCCGGAGCCGCCTTTTCTGATTACATCCGGTGGGTTCCCGGCTTCAGCTCAGTACCATCACCGCTTCCATTTCGATAGGCACGCCTTTCGGCAGGGCCGCAACGCCAACTGCGGCACGTGCCGGATACGGTTCCTGGAAATAGGTAGCCATGATCTCGTTCACCGTCGCGAAGTTGGCCAGATCGGTCATATAGATATTGAGCTTCACGATATCCTTCAGCTCACCGCCAGCGGCTTCACACACGGCCCTGAGGTTATCAAACACCTGACGGGTCTTGGCGGCGAAATCCCCCGCCACCACTTCCATGGTTTCCGGCACCAGCGGAATCTGGCCAGACAGGTAGACCGTGTCCCCGGCTTTCACGGCCTGGGAGTAGGTACCAATGGCCTTGGGCGCATTCTCGGTCTGAATTACAGATTTGTTGGTCATGACCCTTATTTTCCTCTCTTACAAAACGCCAATCGTCGCCCCTGGGTACCGCGACTGTCAACCGGGCTTTGGTCTGGCTCAGTGCCGCACGCGGCTGATGTGGGTCACCGCGCGGATGTTGCGGATGCGCCGCATAACACGGGCCAGGTGCCGACGACCGTGGACATGCACCACCAGGCTGACGACACCGAAGCGGGCATTCTGCTCCTCCACATTGATGCGCTCGATGTTACCGTCTGTCATGGCCACGGCATTCGCCATCTCGGCAATCACACCGCGCTGGCGCTCAAGTTCCACCCGCAGCTCCACTGAAAACTCATCGGTAATATCCTTGGCCCATTTCAGATGGGTCAGGCGGGCGCGGCCCACATCGTCTTCCGGCAAGCGGGAGCAGGTATCGGAATGAATCACCATGCCGTTGCCGGAATCCATCACGCCCACCACCGGGTCACCGGGAATCGGCTTGCAACAGCTGGCAAAGCGGACCAGAAGTCCCTCGGTTCCCCGGATGGTCACCGGGCTCTGATTGCCACCTTCAATATTCCGGGGGCCTTCACCGGAGCCGACCCCTTCGGCGCCGTTGACGAGCTGGCGGGCCACCAGGTAGGCCATCCGGTTACCCAGGCCGATATCACTGACCAGGTCGTCGAAGCTGTTCACCTGGTTGTGATTCACCACCGCCTGCTTCTGGGCATCGCTGATATCCGACAGCCGGGCATCAAAGCCTTTCAGCGATCGCTTCAGCAAGGTTCTGCCCAGCTCCAGAGATTCCGCCCGCTTCTGGCTCTTCAGAACATGCCGGATGCTGCTTCGTGCCTTGCCGGTAACCACAAAACTGAGCCAGGCCGGATTGGGTCGCGCCCCCGGGGCGGTAATGATTTCCACCGTCTGGCCGCTTTGCAGGGGCTGGCTCAGGGAGCCGAGGTTACGGTTGATCCGGCAGGCCACGGTGGCGTTACCGATATCGGTGTGTATGGCGTAGGCAAAATCCACCGGCGTTGCCCCGCTCGGCAGTTCCATAATTCGACCCTTGGGCGTAAACACGTAGATCTCGTCCGGAAACAGATCCACCTTCACATGTTCAATGAACTCCATGGAGTCGTCGGCGCGCTCGCGCATTTCCATCAGGCCCTTCACCCAGCGGTCGACCCGGGCCTGGTTCGCACTGGTCACGCTGCTGGGTTCGTTCTTGTACATCCAGTGGGCGGCGATGCCGTTGTTGGCGATGTGCTCCATTTCCTCGGTACGGATCTGGATCTCAATGTTCACGTGCATGCCGAACAGCGTGGTGTGGATGGACTGGTAGCCGTTGGCCTTGGGCATGGCGATGTAGTCCTTGAAGCGTCCCGGCAGGGGCTTGTAAAGACTGTGAACGGCCCCGAGGATGCGGTAACAGTCATCCTCGGTATCGGTAATAATCCGGAAGGCGTACACATCCATGATTTCATGGAAGGATTTCTGCTTGAACTTCATCTTGTTGTAGATGCTGTTCAGGTGCTTCTCCCGGCCGAGAATCCTCCCGGGCAGCCCACGCTCCTCAAGCTTTTCCTGCAATTTGCCACGAATGTCTTCAATGATTTCCCGGTGGCTGCCCCGCAGTTTTTCCACCGCCTTGGAAATGTACTTCGAACGCATCGGATACAGCGAGGAAAAGCCCAGGTCTTCCAGTTCGGTGCAGATGGAATGCATGCCGAGCCGGTTGGCAATCGGGGCGTAGATATCCAGGGTTTCGTTGGCAATACGCTGGCGCTTCTCGTAGGGCATGGGGCCGAGCGTGCGCATGTTGTGCAGCCGGTCCGCCAGTTTTACCAGAATCACCCGGATGTCCCGGGCCATGGCGAGCGTCATCTTCTGGAAGTTTTCGGCCTGGGCCTCGGCCCGGGAGCGGAATTCAATCTGGGTCAGCTTGCTGACACCATCCACCAGTTCGGCGACATCCTCACCAAACTGCTCCGACAGGGCATCCTTCGGAATACCGGTATCTTCAATCACATCGTGAAGCATGGCCGCCATCAGGCTCTGATGGTCCAGCCTCAAATCGGCGAGAATATGGGCAACGGCCAGGGGGTGGGTAATGTAGCGGTCGCCGCTTTTGCGCATCTGGCCCTCATGGGCCTGCTCGGCGTAATAGTAGGCCCGTCGCACCTGGTTGATGCGATTGGTATCCAGATACGAGCTGAGCTCTCTCGCCAGCCCTTCAACCGTAGCCTCTGCCGACACCGCGCCTCCACCGTTTCATGAAATTCAGCGACAAAAAAACCCGAATGCACGCATCCGGGTCCTTCCTTAGTCCTTCCAGCAACGTTCTATAGCTACACTATAAAACCGCGGGGACAGATTTCAATGCTTCTCACTTGCAGCCAGGTATTTATTACCTGTTACCCGCAAGGGATTTACTCGTCGTCTTCTTCCTTGAGCAGATCACGAGTGATTTTACCTTCGGCAATTTCGCGCAGGGCAATGACCGTCGGCTTATCATTTTCTTCCGGCACCATCGGCTCGGCACCTTTGGTCGCGAGCTGACGCGCACGCTTGGTAGCCAGCATTACCAGCTGGAAGCGGTTATCAACGTTTTCCAGGCAATCTTCAACGGTAACTCGTGCCATAACTTCCCCGACAAATAAAATGACTGATTCAGCAGACCGCACAGTTTACTGCGGCCGGTTCAATTTGTATACAGGAAAACCCCGTATCAGGCCGGGCCGGACAGCCCTGCCAGAAGCTTCTGGTGCCGCGGCTGCTGGACCACCATGCGCAGGCGCTGGGCCCGGACGATAGCGAGCAGGTCTGCGAGGGCGACATCGAAATCATCGTTGACCACCAGGAAATCAAACTCAGCGGCGTGGCGGCACTCTTCCTCGGCCTCCGCCAGCCGGCGCTCCACCACTTCGGGGGCATCGGTGCCACGGCCTACCAGCCGCTCACGCAGCACTTCCGGCGATGGCGGAACGATAAAAATACTGACGCACTCCCGGATCAGCCTTCGCACCTGGCTGGCTCCCTGCCAGTCGATTTCCAGAATGACATCCTGGCCCCGGGCCAGGGTTTCGCGCACCCAGACATGGGAGGTGCCATAGTAATTCCCGAAGACATCGGCATGCTCCAGGAAGTCGCCCCGGGCGATCATCGCCTCAAACTCATTCCGGCTGACAAAATGGTAGTTCACGCCATCCTGCTCGCCTTCTCGCATGGCGCGGGTCGTATGAGAGACAGAGACCCCGAGCCTCTCGTCGCTTCGAAGCATCTGCGCCACAAGGCTGGTCTTGCCGGCACCGGATGGCGCAGAAATAACGTACAGGGTACCCTGTTCAACTGCCTGACTCATAACCCGAGAACTCCAAACCTGGACACGGCGGCCGCATGTGTCAGCCGTTAAAGCGCGAAATTATACGGACTTTGGCAAAACACCGCACCCCGACAGGTCGACACCTGATACTATTTGCCTGGCTGCCCTTTTATCTTTATCGACCGACACACTCCCATGCGAACCACCATAGACCTCACCCTTCCTGAGCCCCGCAAAGCCATTGACGCGCTGAGCGAGGCGTCAGGACTCTCCCGCCAGAAAATCAAGGACGCCATGACCAAGGGCGCCTGCTGGTGGACCCACAAGGGCAAGACCCTGAGACTGCGAAGGGCGACCAAAGAGCTAAAGCCCGGCATTCGGCTGCAGTTGTACTATGACGAAAAGGTACTGGCCAGAAAACCGGACGACCCGGTCCTGCTGGAAGACAAAGGCCGTTACAGTGTCTGGTTCAAACCCCACGGCCTGCTCGCCCAGGGGTCCCAGTGGGGCGACCATTGCAGCCTGCTGCGGATGGCGGAAATTCGCCTTGAGCGGCCATGCCACCTTATCCACCGCCTCGACGCCGACGCCGCCGGGCTGATGCTGATTGCCCATGACCCGAAAGCGGCGGGCGCGCTCTCAAAGTGCTTTGCGGCCCGAACCATGTCCAAGCACTACCGGGCCAGAGTCAGCGGCGCGACCAACTTCCAGAACCAGCTGGTTGATACACCGGTCGAAGGCAAGCCCGCCACCAGCCGCGTGACAACCTTGAGCACCAGCACGGCCGACCAGACGTCGCTGGTAGAGGTGCAGATCGAAACCGGCCGAAAACACCAGATCCGCCGCCATCTGGCCAGCCTCGGGCACCCCATCATCGGCGACCGTCTCTACGGGCGTCCTGCCCCGGAGCCCCTGCAGTTGCTGGCGTTCCGCCTGCACTTCGACTGCCCGCTGAGCCGGCAACCGGTGACACTCCAACTGCCAGAGGGACTGGACAACCTGAAACAGCCCTGAGGCGTGACAAGCCCTGCCCGGGCTTACTCCAGGTTCTGCACCTGCTCCCGCAACTGCTCAATCAGCACTTTCAGGTCCACGGCGATCCGGGTGACTCCGGCGTCAATGCTCTTGCTGCTTAGCGTGTTGGCCTCGCGGTTCAACTCCTGCATCAGGAAATCCAGTCGCCGACCGATGGCCTCCTCGCTTTTCAAGGTATCCGCCACTTCGCTGATATGGGCATCCAGCCGGTCCAGCTCTTCCGCCACGTCGCTTTTCTGGGCCAGCATCACCATTTCCTGGGCCACCCGGTCCGGATCCAGTTCAACCCTTACCTTCTCGAACCGGTCCCGAAGCCCCCGCTCCTGAGCCTCAAGCAGCTCCGGCATGCGGCTGCGCACTTCCGCGACCAGCTCCGCCATGGTTTTCAGGCGATCCTCGAACAACGGCCGCAGGCGCTCGCCTTCCCGTTCCCGCACCGAGGCCAGTTCGGCAACGGTTTGCTCAAACAGGCCGGTGGCTGCCTCTTTCGCCGGGCCATAGTCCTGCTCCGGCACAGACAACACCCCGGGCCAGCGAAGAATATCGAGCGCATTGATATGGGCGGGGTTGTCGAGCATCCGGTTGATGTGATTGGCAGCCTCATTCACCGCCTGCGCCATCTCCTCGCTGATCTCGAACCCCTGGGCCACGTTATCGGCGGACTGAAGCCGCATGGAAACATCCACCTTGCCCCGCTTCAATTGCTTGCGCAGCTCCTCCCGGAACCGGTTTTCAAGGTCCCGGAAGGCCTCGGGAAGGCGGAACGACGGCTCCAGGTACCGGTGGTTCACCGCCCGGATCTCACAGGTCAGCGTACCCCAGTCTCCCTGGACATCCTGCCTGGCAAATGCGGTCATACTTCGGATCATGTCGGCTCCGCTCATGGTTGAAGTTCACAACCCGAGTCTAACAGGCTCTTAACGCCCACGGCGAACCCGACAAAAGCCCGGTGCCAACGTGATATACTCACCGGCCTTTTCGACCAACGTCCGACCGGGACATACGCCCGGACACTCAATACTGACTTCAGGAAACACTATGCGTCCAAGCGGCAGAACGCCCGAACAACCCAGAGATATCCGAATTACCCGCAATTACACCCGCCACGCCGAAGGTTCGGTGTTGGTGGAATTCGGCGACACCAAGGTTATCTGCACCGCCTCCGTCGAAAACAAGGTGCCCCCGTTCCTGAGGGGCGAAGGCAAGGGCTGGATCACCGCCGAATACGGCATGCTGCCCCGCTCCACAGGCAGCCGCATGGGCCGGGAAGCCGCCCGCGGCAAACAGGGCGGCCGCACCGTTGAAATCCAGCGCCTGATCGGCCGCTCCCTGCGTGCCGCAGTCGATCTGACCGCCCTCGGGGAACACTCCATCACCATCGATTGCGACGTCATACAGGCCGATGGCGGCACCCGCACAGCGGCCATTACCGGCGGCTGCGTGGCACTGGTGGATGCCCTGAATTACCTGGTTACCGAGAAGCGCCTGAAAAAATCACCTCTGAAACAAATGGTTGCCGCACTGTCGGTGGGTGTTTACAAGGGTACGCCGGTGCTGGATCTGGACTACCCGGAAGACTCCGAAGCCGAAACCGACATGAATGTGATCATGACTGACCGGGGTGGTTTCATTGAAATTCAGGGAACGGCGGAAGGCGCACCGTTTGACCAGTCAGAACTGGACAGCATGCTGACTCTGGCCAAACAGGGTATTGAGCAGTTGTTTGAGATTCAGAAGGCGGCGCTGGAAGTCTGAAATTTAGTCTGGCGCCCGCGTGTCCAGAGGGGGAGACCTTTCCGGGACACGCTACAAGCACATCCATGTGCGCTCGGCTCCGGCCTTCCCTGGCCGGAGACGGTCCCGGAAAGGTCTCCCCCTCCGAACCCGCTACTATTCAGAAAATATCCGACTTCAGAAGCCGATTTCGATATCGTAATCCATGATCACCGGTGCGTGATCGGAGAACCGGGTTGAGTCGTCAATCCAGCCATCCTCGATGGTCTTGCGAATCCCCGGCGTCAGTAGCTGGTAATCCACACGGATACCGGCGTTCTTGCGGGAACCTTCGGCTTGCTCCGGCCACCAGGTAAACTGGTTGCTCTGCTTGTTCACTTCCCGAAACCCGTCTATACATCCCATCTCATCAAACAGGCGATCAAGCCAGGCTCGCTCATGGGGCAGGAAACCGGAGAAGTCCAGTTTGTGGTACAGGGGGCTCGCGTCTGTTACGTGATGAGCGGTCTGGAGGTTGGCACAGAAAATAAACTGCCGGCGTTTGCGCAGCGTCTTCTGCATATGCAGACCGAAGGACTCCATGAACTCGTCCTTATGGTCCAGCACCGTCAGGTCGTCTTCGCCGGTCAGCTCTTCTTCACGGCCGAGGGCACAGGGTGCAAGGACGCAGGCAACTGAGACCTTGTCAAAGTCCGCCTGGATAAAACGGCCTTCGCGGTCCGCCTGCTCATTGGCAAACCCGTACATGATGGCTTTCGGGAAATGCCGGGTGTAGATACCAACACCGCCATCCTCGTTTTTCTCGCCATCAATAAAGTAGGCCTCGTAGCCTTCCGGAATCAGGTTGTAGTCCTCAATCTCGTAGGCCCGCATGCGATGGTCCTGAACGCAGACTACGTCAGCATCCTGCTGCGCCAGCCAGTCGAAAAAGCCCTTTTCAACAGCCTGAGCGAGGCCGTTGACGCTGATTGATACTACCCGCATACGTGTTCCCTGATTCGGTTTGTGTGTATGATACCGTTTTTACGCGTTAATTAAAGATCAACACCCGCCAGAAGCCTTGCCATGTACGACTATCAGCAACAATTTATCGAGTTTGCCATCCGCCGGAACGTACTGCGCTTTGGTGAGTTCACGCTCAAGTCGGGCCGAACCAGCCCCTATTTCTTCAACGCAGGGTTGTTCAACACCGGGGACGACCTGCTTCAGTTAAGCAAGGCCTATGCCGCCGCGATAGCACGCAGCGGGCTGGATTATGACATTATTTTCGGCCCTGCCTATAAGGGCATTCCGTTGGCCACCGTCACCGCGATGGCGCTGGCTACAGACGGTAACAGCAAAGCCTTTGCCTTCAACCGCAAGGAGAAGAAAGATCATGGTGAGGGCGGCAATATTGTCGGCGCACCACTTCAAGGCAAGGTGCTGATCGTCGATGATGTCATTACCGCGGGCACTGCCATCCGCGAATCCATCGATCTCATCCGGGCCGCGGGTGCCGAACCCGCCGGTGTGCTCATCGCCCTGGACCGCCAGGAAAAAGGCAACGGCGAGCTGTCTGCCATCCAGGAAGTGGAAAAGGAGTTCGGCATTCCAGTGGTGAGCATCATTCGCCTGGAACAGGTTCTGGACTACCTGAAGGCCAACCCGGAGTTCGCCGGGCACGCCGAAAAGGTGGCCAGTTATCGGGAACGTTACGGAGTCTGATTGATGGCCAATCGTCTGACCAAAGTTTCAGCCAGGGCTTGTGCATGTGCGCTTATTCTGGGCATGGCCAGCCATGCTGCAGCCAACATGTACCGTTACACCGATCAAAACGGCCAGATTGTGATCAGCGGCACCATTCCTCAGGAAGCCACCAAGCGGGGCTACGACATTCTCAGCGACAATGGCCGGGTGATTGAAGTGATTCCTCCGGCGCCTACCGATGCGGAGATTGCCGCCCGGGAAGCGGAAAAGCAGCGCCAGAAGGAACTGGCCGAGCAGCGCGAGAAAGACCGGCTGCTGCTCAAGCGCTACAGCCATCCGGATCAGGCCGTGAAAGCGATGTACCGGAAGATCCGGGAGCTCGAGGGCCTGATCCAGCTCAAGCAGGGCAACATCTCGGTCATCTCCAGCCAGCTCGACAACGAGCAAAGTCGGGCGGCGGACATGGAACGGGCCGGCCGTGAAATTCCCGAAGCCACCCTGGAAAAAATCCGGCGGCTGGGTTTGCAGATTCGGGAGCTGGAGCAGGAAATCGCCGCACAAAACCGGGAAATCGAGGAATTGCGCGAAGCCTTCGAGGCCGATATCAAGCGGCTTGAGGAAGTAACCGGTGAACAGCGAACATTGCCGCTAGAGCCGGCCAGCAAAGCCAACTGAGCAGAGTCATCGGACCACAGCGGAGTGCAATACAGAAAGGCAGGACACAAAAAAGAGGGCCAGCGGTGAATCGCTGGCCCTCTTTTCATTTCACCTGCCAATCAGGTGCGAGCTTCGCCGATTTCAGGCAGAAGCCGTGCTTTTCCTGGCAGTCGAGGTGCTCTTGCTCGCAGTGGTCTTGCGGGCAGCCGGCTTCTTGGCCTCAACGGACTTCTTGGCATCCTGAGCCGCTTCTGAAACATCCTCAGCAGCATCAGATACAGCATCAGATACCGCATCCGCGCCTTCCGCAGCTTCCCTCTCCAGCTTGGCGACCAGGTCACCCGCGAAGTTGCTGAAGCGGCTGTTCAGGCTGCGCAGTTGGTCGAAAAGCTCATCACTATAGCCATAGTAACGCTTGCGAAGAGTTTTCACGCTGTACTCGCGCAGCTCGCCTTCGAGCTTTTCGGCGTAATTGAAGGGCTTGGCACTCAGCCTTTTCTGCTGCTCTTCAGCCGCGTTGATGCCTTTATCCACAATCCCCTGAAGCTGCTGCTGATATGACTTGAGTTTACCCATATTGAATCTCCTTGATTCCTGATAGTGACAAGGCCCCGCAAATACTGATGTGACGAGGGCCTTTTTTCGATCTCAGGACTCAAGTTACGCCCCAAAATTAGAATGTTCATACTAATAAACGGGCACAGGCCGATTCGACCGAAAATTGTGGTTACCAGCGAAAAATTACCCAACTGGGTATCAGCATGTCGGACTCGGCTTCCCGGATCCAGCCACCGCCGTCGGCAGGCACCAGGTAATATTCCGGGCCGACTTCCGGTACCACCTTGATTTCCATAAGCTGGCCATTGACCCGGTATTCGTAGAACACTTCGTTCTTGCCCGGCCTGATGACAATTTCCGGGCCGTTACTCGCCGGCTGGTAATCCGAGACGACAACAGGCTCTTTCGGTGTCTCGACCGGCGTCTCGTTTAACGCGCCCTGCTCCTGCGCCAGACCAGCCAGAGGCAAGCAAGCGAGCAGCAGAGCGGAACGGGCGATTCGTTTCATTTTCGTGATACCCTTTCGTTCTCCAATTTCAGTACAGAGTTGCATAAGCCAACCCACGCTTCAATCAGAATCCGGACCTGTTTTGACATGACCAGCAAAAACACCCCACCAGTGGTTCTTGTGGACGGATCGTCCTATCTTTTCCGTGCTTATCATGCACTTCCACCGCTTACTACGAGCAAGAACCACCCCACCGGCGCGATAAAAGGTGTGATCAGCATGATCCGTCGCCTGGAACAGGATTTCCCGGGCTCGAAAATGGTGGTGGTGTTTGATGCCAAGGGCAAAACATTCCGGCACGAGCTTTATGAAGAGTACAAGGCAAACCGCCCGCCCATGCCGGAGGATCTGGCCTGCCAGATTGAACCGATCCATGAAATCGTCAAGGCCATGGGGCTGCCACTGCTTACGGTAACCGGCGTTGAGGCAGACGACGTGATCGGCACCCTGGCCGATGAAGCCACCAGCAAGGGCATTGATGTGGTGGTCTCGACCGGTGACAAAGACATGGCGCAACTGGTCAGCAACCATGTCACGCTGATCAATACCATGACCGAAACCCGGATGGACCGGGACGGCGTGGTGGAAAAGTTCGGCGTTACCCCTGAGCAGATTGTCGACTACCTGGCCCTGGTGGGCGACAAGGTGGACAACATTCCCGGGGTTAACAAGTGCGGGCCAAAGACTGCGGTGAAATGGCTGCAGACCTACGACAACCTCGACAACCTGGTTGAGCACGCTGACGAGATCAAGGGCAAGATCGGCGAGTATCTGAGGGAGGCTACCGAAACCCTGCCACTGAGCCGCGAACTGGCCACCATCCGCACCGATGTGCAGCTGGACTTTGGTCTGGAAGACCTGAAACTGCGGGAACAGGATGATTCGCAATTGCTGGAGCTGTTCCGGGAATACGAACTCCGTAGCTGGATTGCCGAACTGGAAGACGGGGAAAAATCGCAGACTCCGGCGGGCACATCCGCCAGTGACAAGCCGGCACCGGAGACCGCGAAGGCTTACAGTGTTATCACCGACCAGGACGAACTCGACCAGTGGCTGCAGCGCCTGAAGTCCGCCGACCTTTTCGCCTTTGATACCGAAACCACCAGCCTGCGGTACATGGACGCCGAGATCGTTGGTGTGTCCTTCGCCATCAAACCGGGTGAGGCGGCCTATGTTCCGCTCGCCCACGACTACATGGGCGCTCCCGAGCAGCTCGACCGAGATGCCGTGCTGGCGCAACTCAAACCGCTTCTGGAAGATCCCGGTCTGGCCAAGGTCGGGCAGAACCTGAAATACGACAAGAACGTTCTGGCCAATCACGGCATTACCCTGGAGGGCATTGCCGAGGACACCATGCTTGAATCCTACGTTCTCAACTCCGTGGGCAGCCGACATGATATGGACAGCCTCGCCATGCACTACCTCGGCGAGAAGACCATCAGCTTTGAGTCCATTGCCGGCAAAGGCGCCAGGCAGCTCACCTTCAACCAGATTGAACTGGAAAAGGCCGCGCCCTATGCCGCCGAGGATGCGGACATCACCCTGCGTCTGCACCGGGTTCTGAAGCCAAAGCTGCAGGAAACCGGTCGGCTGGCGTCGGTTTATGAGGAAATCGACCTGCCTTTGGTGCCTGTACTCTCTCGCATGGAGCAGCGCGGCACCCTGATCAGCGCCAGCACCCTGCGCCAGCACAGCCAGGAGCTGGCCGAACGCCTGGCCCAACTGGAAAAGGAGGCTCACCAGGTTGCCGGCGAAACCTTCAACCTGGGTTCCACCAAGCAGCTCCAGGCGATTTTCTACGAGAAAATGGGCTTGCCGGTGGTCAAGAAGACCCCGAAGGGCGCCCCGTCAACCGCTGAGCCGGTATTGCAGGAGCTCGCCCATGACTACGAGCTGCCCCGGCTGATCCTTGAGCACCGGAGCCTGAGCAAACTCAAATCCACCTATACCGATACCCTGCCCGGGCTGATTCACCATCGCACCGGCCGGGTTCACACTTCCTATCACCAGGCAGTCACGGCCACCGGCCGGCTGTCATCTTCCGAGCCCAATCTGCAGAATATCCCGATCCGCAGCGAGCAGGGCCGGCGGATACGCCAGGCCTTTATCGCACCGGAAGGCTACAAGCTGGTAGCCGCCGACTATTCCCAGATCGAACTGCGGATCATGGCCCACCTGTCGGGTGACAAGGGGCTGCTGGATGCCTTCGAGAACGGCGAGGATATCCATAAGGCGACGGCCGCGGAAGTCTTCGGTGTGAGTCTGGACGAGGTTTCGGGGGATCAGCGTCGCAGTGCCAAGGCCATCAACTTCGGGCTGATCTACGGTATGTCCGCCTTCGGCCTGTCACGCCAACTGGACGTCGAACGCAAAGTGGCCCAGCAATACATCGACCGGTATTTCGAGCGCTACCCCGGGGTACTCAGGTACATGGATAACATTCGAAAACAGGCCCACGACGACGGCTTTGTGGAAACCCTTTTCGGGCGCCGCCTTTACCTGCCCGACATCAACGCCCGCAACAAGCAGATGCAGCAGGCGGCCGAGCGCACTGCCATCAATGCGCCCATGCAGGGCACCGCGGCGGATATCATCAAGCGGGCCATGGTGGATGTGGAGAACTGGCTACTCCGGGATCATGCCGATGAGGCCCGGATGACCATGCAGGTCCACGATGAACTGATTCTGGAGGTGAAGGAATCCGCGCTGGAGAAGGTGCGGGAGGGACTGGTAAAGCGCATGTCTGCAGCTGCGAAGCTCGATGTTCCGCTGCTGGTGGAAGCCGGCGCCGGTGACAACTGGGACCAGGCGCACTGAACCATCCCAAAGCAGTGCATGGGCCAGTGCCCGTGCACTGAAATGCGCCGGGAAAGCCACCCGGCAAACGCCCCTTCCTCCGGCAAAGCCTCGCGAAATCCCGTGAATGAAAGCCTCCGGCAAACGGCCATCAGTTACGGCATGGAATTCGCTTGATTACCCGGGTCGGCGCCTTGCCCGCACCGGATAATCCGCGGCAACGCCATGTTGTGACACACTTTTCCGAGGCTCAAACCATGACATCTCTGGCATCTGAACGTAGCTGGCTGCTGGACCCCAGCGTGCTGAAACTGGTTCACCAGTGCCGTCGCCTGATTCAAACCGAATTCGGCGTAAAACTGCATCTCACGGAAGAGCGTCTGGCGCAACAACTGGCGGACTACGCACGAAAATCCCGTTCAAGCCACCTCGCACGAACGTGGCAGTCATTGAAGGACCAGGTTCCGCAGTTGAACATCGAACCTGAGGAAGAAGATGACGGATTGAAGCGCACCTACCGGGGCCAGGTGATTGCTGACGCCCCGCCAGTTTCGGCCAATGATTACGAGGAAGGAGAACCCCACCCGCCACGGAAGACCAAAGTGATCTACCGTGGCCAGGTGGTGGGCTGATCAGTGAGTAGCAAATCAGCCTTTACCGAAGGTGCCCTTTAAAAGGCCTTGCTGACCTGCAATGCCGCACTCCAGGCGCTGAGATCGTAGGTAGCCTGATACCTGGCTGGCGTGGCAGGCTGGGTCGGGTTGTCGTGGGTATACTCCCGGTCGTCCACTTTGGCATCCCCGGAGAACAATAGAGTTCCCACGGCAGCGTCCACCGTCCAACCACTGCGAACGTCTTTCCATTGGGCGCCGAGCGTCAACCAGTGCCGATCCTCAGAGGGAATCCGGGCCGTCACATACTTCTCATTGACCGGCGATTCATCCCAGGCATAACCGGCCTTCAAGGCCCACTCCGGAGTCGCCTGCCAGATGCCACCGAGGTTGAATTGCCAGGTGTTGTTCCACTTTTCGGTCACATGACTGATATACGGGTAGCCCGAAACCGACGACACCTCTCCAGGCGTAGACCGTTGGCTGATAACATCCAGCTCCTCAAAGCGACTCCATTTGGCGTAAGTTGCGCCGGCAAGCAGAGTGAACTCATCATTAACCCGGTGGCGCAGGCCCAAGGTCGCGCTCTCCGGAATGGCCAACGGCACCCGAACCTTCTCCGTCAGCGTGGTGGTCTGGCCCGGAGCGGTCAAAATCGGGAAATTAGAAATGGTGGCGTCGCCCTCCAGATTGAGCTCGGTGCCGGTCTGGGCACTCAGGCCGATCTGTGTCATATCCGACAGCTCATAGAGAAAACCAACTCGGAAGGTGGCCCCAACATCGTCGCCTTCGATGTCGGCATATGGCTCATAGCGTGCTGCTCCAGCAGCCGTAGTCGCCGCAACTTGCTGCGCGGCCTGCGCCCCGGCACCTCCAGCAATGGCCTGCTTATAAGCATCCCTGTATGCAATCCCGGTCACGTCTTGATACCGAGACAGGCGACCCTCCGCATAAATCAGATTAATGCCGGCACCCATGGACAATCCATTGCCGTTGTTGACAGATATCGATGGCGTGAAGGCGATAGCCGTCAGCTCGGTTTTGTCGGCAAAAAAGCGCCCGGCAAAACCTTCCTCATAGTCAGCCGCCAGGCCATAGGGGGCATGGATACCAAAGCCCACATCAATGGTATTGCTGACTTCGTGGGTCAGGTAGAAATTTGGCAAAACTGCCGGATCAGCAATATCACCGCCAGCTTTAGCTGGTTGAACGGGAATTCCCGGGACCTGGCGAGTGACAGAAATAGAGCCCGGATTCGCCTCGGCATCAATATCCAGAACCGCCGCACCAAAGGAAATATTGGTGCCGGACAACTGGCTCATACCAGCGGGGTTAAACAGAACGGTGGTGGCATTCTCGGGATTGGCGGCGGCACCGGCATTGGCGGTGCCCATGGCGCTGGCGCTCTGCTCATTCAGGGAAAAGCCGCCAGCCAGAGCACCGGCGGGTGCGGCCACGACCGCAAGCGTGGTCAGGCGTACTGCTTGTGCAAGGGTTGAGGATTTTTTGTACATGGTATCTCCTTATTGACTCGCGCGGAGTATACGCAGTACCGGGCTCTGGCCTCAAATGCTGATCCTAATGGTTCGTGACCCTAACCACCTACAACTAAAGTCTACCCGCACCACTGAAGCATCAATCATCCTGAATCGAGAGCCTGTCCACCGACGAGGACAGTTTGTCAGCGCCCTGCGCATCCGCACCCAGCTTGATCATCAGACGCAAATCGTTTGCGGAATCCGCATGCGCCAACGCATCTTCATAGGTGATCGAACCCTCAGCGTAGAGCTGATAAAGCGCCTGGTCAAAGGTCTGCATGCCGGATTCGTTGGATTTGGCCATCAGTTCCTTCAGGCGATGGACCTCCCCTTTGCGGATCAGGTCCGCTACCAGCGGGGTATTGATCAGTACCTCGATAACCGCTTTCCGGCCCTTGCCATCAGGCGTTGGAACCAGCTGCTGGGCCACGATGGCCCGAAGGTTCAGGGACAGATCCATCCAGATCTGGTTGTGCTGCTCCGGCGGGAAAAACTGGATAATACGGTCCAGCGCCTGGTTGGCGTTGTTAGCGTGCAGGGTAGCCAGGCACAAATGGCCGGTTTCGGCGAACTGCACCGAGTACTCCATGGTCTGGCGGGTTCGCACCTCACCAATCAGAATCACATCCGGCGCCTGCCGCAGGGTGTTCTTGAGGGCAACTTCAAAGCTTTCGGTATCAATGCCCACTTCCCGCTGGGTCACGATACAGCCCTGGTGCTGGTGCACGAATTCGATCGGATCCTCGATAGAGATAATGTGGCCACGGCTGTTGCGGTTACGGTGCCCCAGCATAGCCGCCAGCGAGGTCGACTTACCGGTACCGGTCGCGCCGACAAACATGATCAGGCCGCGCTTGGTCATGGCCAGATCCTTGACCACTGCCGGCAGCGAGAGATCGTCGATCTGCGGAATCTTCACCTCGATCCGGCGCAGCACCATGCCGCACAGGTTGCGCTGGAAGAACGCGCTGACCCGGAAGCGGCCAATACCCCTGGCGCTGATCGCAAAGTTACACTCGTGGGTTTCCTCAAACTCGGCCCGCTGCTTGTCATTCATCGAGCCGTAGACGAACTCCCGCGTTTGCTCGGGGGTCAGCGCGTTCTTGGTGACCGGCAGCACTTTCCCGTTCACCTTCATGCTCGGCGGCACACCTGCGGTAATAAACAGGTCCGAACCGCCCTTTTCCACCATCAGCCGCAACAGTTTTTCGAATTCCATTTTGCTACCCAATCTTTATTGTTTGGTGCCTGGGGGACAGGCAAGTCAAAAGTTATCGGGCATCTTCGCCTTGGCCCGCGCCGCTTCGCGGGAAATCAGGCCTTTCTGCAGCAACCGCTCCAGACACTGGTCGAGGGTCTGCATGCCCAGAGACGCACCCGTCTGAATCGACGAATACATCTGCGCAATCTTGTCTTCGCGGATCAGGTTCCGGATTGCCGAGGTACCAATCATGATCTCGTGAGCCGCAATCCGGCCGCCCCCCATCTTTTTCATCAGGGTCTGGGACACAACCGCCTGCAGGGATTCCGACAGCATGGACCGGACCATGGACTTTTCTTCGGCCGGGAATACGTCGACAACCCGGTCAATGGTCTTGGCGGCGGAGGTGGTGTGCAGGGTGCCGAACACCAGGTGGCCGGTTTCTGCAGCAGTGAGTGCCAGACGGATGGTCTCGAGGTCCCGGAGCTCACCGACCAGGATAATGTCGGGATCTTCCCGCAGCGCCGAACGCAGCGCTTCGTTGAAGCCCAGGGTATCCCGGTGCACTTCCCGCTGGTTGACCAGACATTTCTTGGAGTCGTGCACGAATTCGATGGGGTCTTCAATGGTCAGGACGTGTTCGTAACGGGTGTCGTTGATGTAGTCGATCATCGCGGCCAGCGTGGTGGACTTACCGGAGCCGGTCGGGCCGGTCACCAGAACCAGCCCCCGGGGCACCGATGAGATGTCCTTGAACACCTGGCCCATGCCCAGGTCTTCCATGGTCAGAACTTTGGAAGGGATGGTCCGGAACACCGCACCGGCGCCGCGGTTCTGGTTGAAGGCGTTAACCCGGAAGCGGGCGACACCCGGCACTTCGAAGGAAAAGTCGGTTTCCAGGAATTCTTCGTAGTCCTTGCGCTGCTTGTCGTTCATGATGTCGTAGATCAGCCCGTGGACTTCTTTATGTTCCATGGGCGGGAGGTTGATGCGACGAACATCACCATCAACACGAATCATCGGGGGCAGGCCGGCAGACAGGTGCAAGTCAGACGCACCCTGTTTGGCCGAAAAGGCAAGCAGTTCAGTAATATCCATAGGAATCCTCGGAAGGCTTTTTTCTTTTGTCCTGGTCGCTTCCGCCCGGTGGGGCCCGGCTCGGTTCACTTGGCATTTCAGTGACCTGCGGGTAACGTGTCACCGTACAAGCGACAGACCGAGCGTGGCAATTTCACACTATGAGCAGCATAGCAGACAACATCGGGAGCGTAACCCGACGCATACAAAAAGCAACATTGCAGGCGGGCCGCGAGCCCGGGTCTGTGCATTTACTTGCCGTGAGCAAGACCCGCCCCCCGGAAGATCTGCGGGAGGCGTTCGCATCAGGGCAGCGCGCGTTCGGTGAAAACTACCTTCAGGAAGCCCTCGAGAAGATAGAGGCACTGGCGGATCTTGACGGCATCCAGTGGCATTTTATCGGTCCAATACAGTCCAACAAGACCCGACAAATCGCCTCTGCCTTTGCCTGGGTGCATAGTGTCGATCGCCTGAAGATTGCCCGCCGGCTGGATGAACAAAGGGATCCGGCCCTGGCACCATTGAATATCTGCCTTCAGGTCAATATTAATGAAGAAGCCAGCAAATCAGGTTGCCGCATCGCCGAGCTGCCGGAGCTGGTCGCTGCCATCGGCGAGCTGCCAAACCTGACATTGCGGGGCCTGATGGCCATTCCGGATCCGGACCAACCCGAGGGAGACCTCAGGGCCAGTTTCCGGAAACTGGCCAACACCCTGAAACAACTGAAAACGGACCACCCGGACGCCGGCCCGCTGGACACACTGTCCATGGGCATGTCAGGCGACCTGGAAATGGCCATTGCCGAAGGTGCTACCTGGGTACGCGTGGGCACGGCGCTGTTTGGCAAACGGCCAGCAAAGAGCTGAACCGGCCGGTTCCTGCTATCATCAGGGCCGGACGTTTAACCGATCAACCGGGGAGTGAACCTTGAGCACATCACCAACCATCTCTTTTATTGGCGCAGGCAACATGGCCAGCGCCATCATTGGCGGTATGCTGGACAACGGCTATAAAGCCGGTGACATCTGGGTCAGTGCGCCGGATGACGGCCATCTGCAATCGATCCGCAAACATTTCGGGGTCAGCGTTACCACCGACAACCGCTACTGCGCCCAGCAGGCTGACATGGTAGTGCTGGCCGTCAAACCCCAGGTAATGGCCGATGTCTGCCGCGACATTGCGCCCGTTGTCCAGAATACCCGGCCGCTGATGGTCTCCATTGCCGCCGGCCTGACCGCAGACACGCTGGACGAGTGGCTGGGTGGCGGATTGCCGCTGGTGAGGGTAATGCCCAACACGCCATCGCTGGTCGGCAAGGGTGCAGCGGGTCTTTTTGCCAACAAGGAAGTGAAAGACGCCCAGAAGAAGATGGTGGAATCGGTATTCGAGAGCATCGGCTCGGCACTGTGGGTCGACGAAGAAAACCAGCTCCACGGCGTGACCGCGCTGTCCGGCAGTGGCCCCGCCTACTTCTTCCTGATGCTCGAAGCCCTTGAGGAAGCAGCGGCGGACGCAGGCATCGCGTCCGACACGGCACGGGCTCTGGCGATCCAGACCATGGCAGGCGCTGCCGAGATGGCCGCCCGCAGTGATCAGGACCCCGGCCAACTCAAGCGCAACGTGATGTCTCCCGGCGGGACCACGGAGCAGGCCATCAATACCTTCGAAGACGGGGGCATGCGGGACCTGGTCCGCAAAGCCTACAACGCGGCGTTCAAGCGCTCGGAAGAAATGGCCAAAGAACTGGCTGGCAAACAGTAACCGATAACGGAGACACAGCTTCATGCTGGCAGACATCCTGATTACCATCCTGCTGATCGCATCCTCCTTTTACCTGACCATCGTCCTGCTGCGGTTCCTGCTTCAGCTCGCCCGGGCGGATTTCTACAACCCGATCACCCAGTTTGTGGTCAAGGCAACAAATCCCCTGCTGCGGCCACTGCGGCGCCTGATCCCGGGCTGGGGTGGTATTGACGGGGCCGCCCTAGTGCTGGCGGTGATCATCCAGGCCATCACCTTCTTCCTGATCCTGATCGCGCTCAATGGCGGCATTCCAGCCATGAACCCCATCACCCTGCTGGTCTGGGCGGTCCTGAACGTGCTGGACTTGATTGTGAAAATCTATTTCTGGTCGGTCATTGCCATCGTGGTTGTCAGTTGGATAGCGCCCGGCAGCAGCCACCCTGCGATTCAACTGGTCGCCCAGATCACCGAACCGGTCATGCGCCCGGTGCGGAATATCATGCCGTCCATGGGCGGCCTGGACCTGTCACCGATCATTGTGTTCCTGATCCTGAATGTTATTTCGGTGGTTATTGAGCATATGAAAGTGGCCGCAGGGCTGGGTGCGATCGGGCTCGGGATGTAAACCCCGTCGCAAATATACATTCCGTTACATTTAGCCACGAAAACCATTATTCCGGGACTGCAGACTCAGAACACTGATTTTGCAGTCTTTTTTTGGTATTTTTTCGCCATCCAAACCAACCGTACTGCCGCAGCCGCGCCGCAAATATTCAGGGAACAGGATAGTATTACCGGTAATTAATCCGTCACCCGTGAGCACCCCGTCATGCCCGGGATACCCGGAAGTCGCGCAGAAGGAATATCCAATGAGTCAGCAGGGAACTCTGTCGCAGCAGGTAGAGGCTTACCATAACTGGAAGAAGGAGCTGATCCGCCAGATCGGCCGGTACCGGCTATGGCTGCAAGACAACAATCTGTTTTCCGATGATGTCAGCACCCGCATCCGTCACGGGCTGGAACTGCTGATCGAAGATGAGCTCACCATTGCCTTCGTGGGGGAATACTCCCGGGGCAAGACCGAACTCATCAACGCCCTGTTCTTTTCCGACTACGGCCAGCGAATGCTGCCGTCGCAGGCCGGGCGCACCACCATGTGCCCCACCGAGCTGTTCTTCGATCGCAGTGCCAACGAGAACTACCTGCTCCTGCTGCCGATCGAGACCCGCAACGGTGACCTGTCCCTGCAGCAACTGAGAAAGCAGCCGGAGCGCTGGGTCAAGCATGAGCTGGATGAGCGCGACCCCGAGATCATGCGGGAAGTGCTGGCCGAGGTAGCCCGGGTCAAGAGCGTACCGCCGGACGAAGCTCGGGCCCTGGGCTTTGACGAAGACATGCTGGAGCAGGACCGCAACAACCCGGGCAATGTGCTGGTGCCGGCCTGGCGCAACGCCCAGATCAGTATCCGCCACCCGCTGTTCGAGCGCGGCCTGCGCATTCTGGATACCCCGGGCCTGAACGCCCTGGGCTCCGAGCCGGAACTGACCATCAGCATGCTGCCGCGGGCTCATGCCATCCTCTTTGTGCTCAGCGCCGATACCGGCGTAACGGCCAGTGACATGACCATCTGGAAGGAGCACATCGACACCCAGCACGCGGACCATCGCGCCGGGCGCTTTGCCGTTCTGAACAAAATTGATGTGCTCTGGGACGACCTGCAGGGCGAGCGCCACACCGAGGAAGCCATCGACCGGGTGCGCAGCTACACCGCCGACCACCTGGGTATGCGCCAGCACGACGTCATTCCGGTCTCGGCCAAGCAGGGCCTGGTGGCACGGGTCAGAAAGGACAGCGAGCTGTTCGACCGCTCCAATGTCGGCCAGCTTGAGCAGCTGATTATCCAGCGCATCCTGATGCACAAGGAACAGCTGATCACCCAGAGTCTGATCAACGATCTGCTTGGCATGCTGCAGAACAGCCAGGCCGCCATGCAGTACCGGCTCGACTCGCTGGAAGAGGAGCTCGTGGCCTGCGCTGGCGTCACCATGGACAAGGCGGCACTGGGCCGGCTCGCCGAGCGTGCCCAGAAAGACTACGACTACTACTACAAGAAACTGATCACCCTGCGTTCGAGCCGGCGCCTGATGGACTCCCAGGGCGACCTGCTGAAGAAACTGGTCAGCGAGCAACGCTTCGAGGCTCACGCCGAGCGTGTCAGGACCAGCATGTCGAAAAGCTGGACGACCGCCGGCATGAACCGCGCCATGGATCAGTTCTTCGAGCTGCTGGAAAGCGACCTGACCAACCTGCTGAGCGAGGGCCACCTGGCCGAAAAAATGGTGGGCGCCATCTATCGTCGCTACAACGAGGACAGCCGGGCCCGTCACCTGGAACCGATTCCGCTGCGGGCCGGCCGACACGTTATCGCCATCCGCGAGCTGCGCAAAAAGGCCCGCCGGTTCCGAATCAGCCCCAAGAATCTGCTGACCGAGCAATCGGTGCTGGTTCGCCGCTTTTTCAATGTCATGGTGGGTGAAGCCCGAACCCTGCATGGCCGAGTGCGCCAGGACGTGGAACGCTGGCCGTCTGAGGCTCTGTTGCCCATCATGCAGTTCTCGATGGAGCAGAAGCAGCTGCTTGAGCACCAGATTCGCCGGCTGCGCGACATGGTCCGCAACGACCGGGACAGCCGGGCCGAGCGCCAGCGCCTGAACCACACCATCGCCGACCTCCGCCGGCAACTCGAGCTGGCCGATGCCATGCAGCGCCAGATCCGTAAACCGGCCCCTACCCTGATCCAGCAGAAAGTGGTCAATATCTCCGGAGCGGTATAAGCCCCGCACCCGCGACCATGCAGGCGGTTGCAGCCATCACGCCCCGGCTTTAAACTGCTGGGCTGGCGATGGCTTTGCCGTTGCTGTTCCAGACACTTACGGATCGAACCAGGAACCTCTCGCGCCGATGCCCGATTCCCTGCCTGCGGATTCTGTTGGGGTAGTTACCCCGCAGACCTATCATTTCGACGCTCCCATCGAGCTGGCCTGCGGCCAGACCCTGGAAAACTACGACCTGGTCGTCGAGACCTACGGCACGCTGAACGCCGATGCGAGCAACGCCGTGCTGATCTGCCATGCCCTGAGCGGGCATCATCACGCCGCCGGTTTCCATTCCGCCGACGACCGCAAGCCCGGCTGGTGGGACAGTTGCATCGGGCCGGGCAAGCCCATTGATACCGACCGTTTTTTTGTCGTCAGCCTGAACAACCTCGGGGGCTGCCATGGCAGCACCGGACCCAGCAGCAACAACCCTGCAACCGGCAAGCCTTACGGCCCGGAGTTCCCGGTCATTACCGTCGGCGACTGGGTGAAGAGCCAGGCCCTGCTGGCCGACCGCCTCGGTATTGATTGCTGGGCCGCAGTTGTCGGCGGTTCGCTCGGAGGCATGCAGGCACTGCAGTGGAGCCTGGACTATCCGGATCGGCTGCGCCACGCCGTGGTCATTGCCTCCACGCCCAGACTGACAGCCCAGAACATCGCCTTCAATGAAGTCGCACGCCAGGCCATCACCTCAGACCGGGAATTCCACGACGGCCGCTATTACGACTTCGACGCCCTGCCCCGTCGGGGCCTCATGCTGGCAAGGATGGTCGGGCACATCACCTACCTGTCCGATGCCTCCATGGGCGAGAAATTTGGCCGCGAACTCCGGGACCAGGCTTACAAGTTCGGCTATGACGCGGAATTCCAGGTAGAAAGCTACCTGCGCTACCAGGGCGAACGGTTCTCTGAATCCTTCGATGCCAACACCTACCTGCTGATGACCCGGGCGCTGGATTACTTTGATCCGGCCTATGAGTTCGGTGGTGACCTCTCCAGGGCCCTCGCTGCCGCAACCTGCGAGTACCTGGTGCTTTCGTTCAGCACCGACTGGCGTTTCACCCCGGCCCGCTCTGAAGAGATGGTTAACGCCATGATCGCCGCCCGGCGCAAGGTCAGCTATGCCGAAGTAGATGCGCCCTGGGGGCACGACGCCTTTCTGATTCCCACGCCCCGGTATACCGATATTTTCAATGCCTACATGGATCGCGTCGCACGGGAGGTCGGAGCATGAGACCGGATCTCGAAATCATCCAGCAGTGGATTCAGCCCGGCCACCATGTGCTCGATCTCGGTTGTGGCGACGGCACCCTGCTTGACTTCCTCCAGCGCGAGCGCGGCGCCAGCGGGTTCGGCCTGGAGATCAACCCCGACCACATCACCACCTGCATGGGGCGGGGTGTGGCGGTCATTGAGCAAAACCTTGATACCCAGGGCCTGGGCAACTTTGATAACGGCAGTTTCGACGTTGTTCTGATGACCCAGGCACTGCAGGCCGTGCGGCGGCCGGACAAGGTCCTCGATGAAATGCTGCGGGTCGGCAGTGAAGGCATCGTTACCTTCCCCAACTTTGCCCACTGGCGGCTGCGCTGGGGGCTGGCTCTCAGCGGGCGCATGCCCGAATCCGAAGCACTGCCGTATAAATGGTATAACACCCCCAACATACGGCTGTGCACCTTCAAGGATTTCGAAGCTCTGTGCCGGCAGAAAGGCATCAGGATCAAAAGCCGGCGGGTGGTGGACGGTCAGCACCAGAACAGCTGGCTGGCACGCCTGTGGCCCAACCTGTTGGGCGAGATTGCCATTTACCGAATTGCACGGGAGACAGAGCAATGATCAAAAAAGCCATTTGCACATTCCGCAGCCTGCTGGTTATCGCGCTGGCTGGCCTGTTCAGCGTCCAGGCCCAGGCCGGTTCTGAAGATTTCGGGGACTACACCGTGCTCTGGAGCGTGCTGCCCAGCACCTTCCTGGCACCGGACGTTGCCAAAGCCAACGACCTTCAACGCAGCAAGGGCATTGGTATAGTCAACATCGCCATCATGAAGGAAAACGAAGACGGGACCCTGGCCCCCGTAACCGGCCAGGTTGAGGGCAAGGTGTCCAATGATATCCAGCAGGTGCGATTTCTGGCCTTCCGGCGGATTCAGGAAGGTGACGCTGTTTATTTCATCGCCGAGTACCAGTACACCTCTGGCCAGTTGATGACCTTCAACATCACAGCACGCCCGAACGGCTACCCGAACGACCTGGCGATTCGCTTTGCCCACACACTGTTCAGCGACTGAGCCTGATATGACCGAAAAGCTTGTAATTGCCAGCAACAACCAGGGCAAAATTGCCGAGCTGGCCGAACTGCTGGCGCCACTGGGCATGACCCCCGTCGCCCAGGGCGAGCTTGGCGTGGGTGAGGCCGAAGAACCCGCCGTGACCTTTGTCGAAAACGCCATTCTCAAGGCAAGACACGCAGCACGGGAAACCGGCCTTCCCGCCCTGGCAGACGACAGCGGGCTGGCCGTGGATGCCCTGGCTGGCCGGCCTGGCGTGCGTTCTGCCCGCTTTGCCGGCGACAATGCCACGGACCAGGACAACGTGAAGGCCCTGCTTGAGGCCATGAAAGACGTTCCTGATGAGCTGCGGGGCGCGCAGTTCCACTGCGTACTGGTGTACCTTCGCCACGCCGATGACCCGACCCCGGTGATTTGTCATGGCCGCTGGCCCGGGTCGATCCTCCGGGCCCCCCGAGGCGATGGCGGTTTCGGGTATGACCCGGTGTTCCTGGCACCGGAGCAGGGGTGCAGCGCGGCAGAAATGTCCCGTGCCGAGAAAAGCCGCATCAGTCATCGGGGCCGGGCCCTGAAATTACTGGCAGAGCAGCTCCGGGCGGAGCACTGAACCCCTTGTCGGTTTCCCCGCCCCTTAGCCTGTACATTCATGTGCCCTGGTGCGTGCGCAAGTGTCCTTACTGCGATTTCAACTCCCACGCTGCCACGGGCGCCATTCCCGAATCTGCCTACCTTGATGCCCTGCTCGAAGACCTTGAGCAGGATCTGGCCTTCGCCTCCGGCCGCCCAGTGGAAACCGTCTTTATCGGTGGCGGAACACCGTCACTGATGAGTGGTGAGTTCTATCAGCGGCTGTTTACCCACGTGCGGGCGAGGCTCAACATTTCACCAGATGCCGAGATCACGCTGGAAGCCAACCCTGGCACGCTGGAGGCAGGCCGCCTTGAGGCCTTCCGGGACGCTGGCATCAACCGGCTCTCGATCGGGGTTCAGAGCTTCAACGCCAACCACCTGAAAGCCCTTGGGCGCATTCACGACAGCCAGGCGGCTCACCGTGCCATCACCGCCGCCCGCCAGGCCGGGTTCGAGAACTTCAACATAGATCTGATGCACGGCTTACCGGGCCAGACATCGGAGCAGGCACTGGAGGATCTCAGAACCGCCCTGCATTACCAGCCGCCCCATCTGTCCTGGTACCAACTGACTCTGGAGCCAAACACCGAGTTTTACAGCCGGCCACCGGATTTGCCGGATGACGATCACCTCTGGGACATTTATTGCCGGGGCGCCGGGTTTCTGCACCAGCAGGGATACCGGGACTACGAAGTGTCGGCCTGGAGCCTCGAGGGGCGGGCTTCCCGCCATAATCTTAATTACTGGACCTTTGGCGACTACCTGGCGCTCGGAGCCGGAGCCCATGGCAAAATCAGTCTTGCCGATGGCAGTATCCGGCGCTACTGGAAGACCCGCCAGCCCGAGGCCTACCTCAACCGAATTGGCAGCCGGACAGCAGGCAGTAACAGCATTACCGACGAAGACCTGCCACTGGAGTTCCTGATGAACGCCCTCCGGCTCACAGACGGCGTCAGTGAAGACCTTTTTTACCAGCGCACGGGTTTACCGCTGTCGTCAGTTGGGGTAAAACTTAAAACAGTACGCGATGACAAACTGCTGGTCAGTGACCGGCTGCAAGCGACCCCCCTGGGCCAGAGATACCTGAACAGCCTGCTGGAGCGATTTCTATAATGGACCCTGCACACGGATTGGCAGCCCTGCCCAAAACCCTGAAAGCCAGCCTGGTGGCGCTGGTTCTGGTGTTGCTCGCCCTGTTGCTGGTCAACCAGCCACTGCAGACGGCTTCCGCCCCCCAGGGCATCGTCAGTTATCAGCTTGCCGGTACCGCAGATCAGGCTCACGCCATCCTGCGTAGCTGGCGCAGTGATGGCATTGGCTGGGCCAAGATCTCTTTGTGGCTGGATTTCCTGTTTATCCCCATCTACCTGCTGGCCCTGTTTCACCTGACCAGGCACCTGACACGGGATCGCCCGGGGGTTCGAGAGCGGGTGGGCGCGAGATGGGTGCGGGCCTTGTTTGTCGCCGCCGGCCTGGCGGATTTTGCAGAGAATATCCTGCTGTTCAATAACTTTGATCCGCCGACTGACGCGGTGAGCCTGTGGGCGACCCTCTGCGCCCTGATCAAATTTACTGCCCTGACTTTGGGCACCGCCGGGCTTGTGATTCTCCGGGCCGCGCGGCGCCATCCGCTGGCGCATCACTAAGCCGACCTGCGGAGATCAGTTGGTGCGGTAAAACAGCAGATCCCAGACACCGTGGCCCAGGTTCTCTCCCCGCTTTTCAAACTTGGTCACCGGGCGGTCGTCCGGGCGCGGTGAATAGCCCCCGGACTCCTGCATGTTGGCAAACCCCTCGGACGCACCCATGATTTCCATCATGTGCTCCGCGTAGTTCTCCCAGTCGGTGGCCAGGTGCAGAATACCGCCGACCCGAAGCTTGTGGCGGACGCGCTGAACAAACTCATGCTGGATCAGCCGGCGCTTATGGTGCCTTTTCTTGTGCCACGGATCCGGGAAGAACACCATCACCCGATCAAGACAGGCATCCGGCAGACACAGGTCGATCACGTCATTGGCGTCAATACTGTAGATCCGGACGTTTTCCAGGCCACGATCCTCGATGTCCTTGAGCAGTGCCCCGACGCCGGGCTGGTGCACCTCAACGCCGATAAAGTCCTGCTCCGGCGCAGCTTCGGCCATCTCGGCCAGGGATTTGCCCATGCCGAAACCGATCTCCAGGTTCAGCATGGCGTCCCGGCCAAACACCTGGCGCGGATCGATCATTCCGTCTTCACGAGTAAGACCGTATTTTGGCCAGCTCCGCTCGAACGCCTTTTTCTGGCCTTCGGTCATCCGGCCCTGGCGCAGCACAAAGCTGCGAACGCCGCGACGGGTGGTTACCGGCGATTCTTCTTTAGCGTCTCTATGATCTTGCGGCTCTTTCTGGTCAGTCATCTGCAATCCTTAACCGCCGTCAGCGGGTCGTGTTTAACGGGCTTTGGGCACAGTTTACCAGAGTGATGCAGCTCAGGCGGATACCACGGAATTACGCCCCTGCTGGCGGTCCAGTTGCCGGTAACCAAGCGCCTCAACCAGATGGTTTTGGCGCAGTTCATCACAGCCTTCGAGGTCCGCAAGGGTGCGGGCCACCCGCAGGATCCGGTGCAAAGCCCGGGCCGACAGACCCAGTTTCTCCATGGCCCCCGCCAGCAACTGCTCGCCCTGGGGGGCCAGGCGACAGGCGGCATGCAGATCCCGGCCCGACAGCTCGGCATTCACCAGGCCCCGCTCTGACTGCCTCCTCCGGGCCTCGATGACCCGCTGGCGAACCGTGGCGCTGCTCTCTCCGTCTCCACCCTGCTGCATCAGCACACTGCCACCCTGGACGGGGACTTCCACATGCAGGTCGAACCGGTCTAACAGCGGGCCCGAGATTTTCGAACGATAACGCGTCACCTGCTGGGGTGTACACTGGCACTCAACCGCTGGGTGGCCACTGTAACCGCAGGGGCACGGGTTCATGGCGCCAACGACCTGGAACCGGGCCGGAAAATTCACCTGGCGCGCCGCCCGGCTGATCGAGATATGCCCGGTTTCCATGGGCTCCCGGAGCACTTCCAGAACCCGGCGTTCGAACTCTGGCAGCTCATCAAGAAACAGTACGCCGCGATGGGCCAGGGAGATTTCTCCCGGACGCGGGCTACTACCGCCGCCAACCATTGCCACGGCCGATGCGGTGTGGTGGGGCGCCCGGAACGGCGGCTGGCGCCAACCGCCGTCTCGCACCGGCAGCCCGGCAACCGAATGAACGCTGGCAACCTCCATGGCGGCGTCATCAGCCAGTTCCGGAAGAATGCCGGGCAGACGGCTGGCCAGCATACTCTTGCCGGTGCCGGGCGGACCGAAGAACAGCAGGTTGTGGCCGCCGGCAGCGGCGACTTCCAGAGCCCGCCGGGGAACGCGCTGGCCCCGCACATCGGACAGGTCGGGGCTCTCCCCGGCATTGTCCAACGTCCGTGCCAATGGCAGCTTCGGCACCGGCACCAGCCTGGCCCGGCCACTGAGATGCTCACACACCGTCAGCAAATGGCCCGCCGCCAATACGTCACCCTGGCTGGCGAGGGCGGCTTCACTGGCATTACCGTGGGGAACTAGCAACGCCCGCCCGTCCTGCCGGGCCGCCAGCACCGCCGGCAGAACACCCTTGAGTGGCCTCAGTGCACCATCAAGGGACAGTTCGCCCAGGAACTCACAGTCGGCGAGGCTCTCTGCCGGAACCTGGCCCGATGCCGCCAGAATGCCAAGGGCAATGGGCAGGTCAAACCGGCCACCTTCCTTGGGCAGATCTGCAGGAGCGAGATTGATGGTTATGCGCCGGGCGGGAAATTCGAAGCCGGCATTCAGCAGTGCACTTCGAACCCGTTCTTTACTCTCGCGGACGCCGGTCTCAGGAAGGCCGACAATGGACAGTGCGGGCAGGCCACCAGAGAGGTGAACCTCAACGGTTACAGCGGGGGCGGATACGCCGATCAGGGCGCGGGAATGAACGATAGCAAGCATGACAACCTTCCATGGTAACCGGATTGCTGTGCCCGGCGTCCTGCCGGGCGATTCCGGGATTTATTGATCCTGCAGGGATTTTTCCAGATCGGCGACCCGCTTTTCGAGGGCGTCCACCTTTTCACGGGTCTTCAGCAGCACCGCCTGCTGGGCGTCGAACTCCTCACGGGTTACCAGCTCCAGCCGGGCAAGGATCGACATCACCGTTGCCCGGGCCTGGGTTTCGAAATCCTCGCGGGCAGCGCGTGCCATATCGGGAACAAACTGACCAAACTGCCCCTGTAACTGGGCGAAGATATCCTGTGGACCTTTCACGCATCACCTCACTGATTTCAGAAATACCCGGCTTCGACAAAAACACAATGGCTCTCACCGGTTTGCAGGAGTGTATCACACCGCTGCCCCTGCCATACTGTACCCGGTCCGCCTTATAATGGCGGGAGCGCGACCAGTGGCCCCGCTCCACTTTGGCTCACTGGCCGCCTGTCCGCTCCATATTGGTGCACATCCCTGCGCCATTCTGGCACGCGGATATTTCAGGTTATTGTTTTACCAGTATTTTTTTGCGTTGGCATACCCGATGCTAAAGCCCTCGTACGCAATCCGCACAATTGGTGTGCGAGGTGGCAGCATCCCGAGCTCAACAACTGGCCGACGGGCCCTCACTGTTGGGACGGCTTTACCAAGGAGAAAGCAATGAAACTTGTGACAGCGATCATCAAGCCTTTCAAATTGGATGATGTCCGTGAGGCACTATCCGAGATTGGCGTACAAGGCGTAACCGTCACTGAAGTCAAAGGCTTCGGTCGGCAGAAAGGACACACAGAACTGTATCGTGGCGCGGAATACGTGGTGGATTTCCTGCCCAAGGTCAAAGTGGAGGTTGCCATCGGCGACAACCTGCTGGATCAGGTTATCGAATCCATCACCAAAGCGGCCAATACCGGCAAGATCGGTGACGGCAAGATCTTCGTGACCGAACTGGAGCAGGCCATCCGGATCCGGACTGGCGAAACCGGCGAAGAAGCGGTCTGAACCAGCTCTGATATTTCGAACAGCCAACGCAAAAAAATTTATAACCTGAAAAGCCTCGTGCGGAGGGCTTCAAATGGAAAGCAATATCTTTCACCTGCAGTACGCTATAGATACCTTTTATTTCCTGGTGTGCGGTGCATTAGTAATGTGGATGGCGGCTGGCTTTGCCATGCTCGAATCCGGTCTGGTGCGCGCCAAGAACACCACCGAAATACTGACCAAGAACGTGGCCCTGTTTGCCATTTCCTGCATCATGTACCTGGTGTGCGGTTACGCCATCATGTACGGCGGCAGCATCTTCCTGTCGGGCATTGCTGATGTCGACACCACTGCGGTTCTGGGCGAATTCGCCAGCCGTGACGGCGGCTTCGAGGGTGGCTCCATCTACTCTGGCGCGTCGGACTTCTTCTTCCAGGTTGTATTCGTCGCGACCGCCATGTCCATCGTCTCCGGTGCCGTGGCCGAGCGCATGAAGCTCTGGGCCTTCCTGGTATTTGCGGTCTTCATGACTGGCTTCATCTACCCGCTGGAAGGTGCCTGGACCTGGGGCGGTGCGTCCGTATTCGGCATGTACACCCTGGGCGACCTTGGTTTCAGCGACTTCGCCGGTTCTGGCATCGTTCACCTGGCCGGTGCAACCGCCGCTCTGGCCGGTGTCCTGCTGCTGGGCTCACGGAAAGGCAAGTATGGCCCTAATGGCGAAATCCGGGCCTTCCCGGGCGCCAACCTGCCGCTGGCAACGCTCGGTACCTTCATCCTGTGGATGGGCTGGTTCGGCTTTAACGGCGGCTCGGTTCTGAAGCTGGGCGATATTGCCAGCGCCAACTCCGTGGCCATGGTGTTCCTGAACACCAACACCGCTGCCGCGGGTGGTGCTGTCGCTGCCCTGATCACCGCCCGCCTGATGTTCGGCAAGGCCGACCTGACCATGCTGCTGAACGGCGCCCTGGCTGGCCTGGTGGTTATCACCGCCGAGCCGTCCACTCCGAGCGCCCTGACTGCCACCCTGTTCGGCGCCTTCGGCGGTGTACTGGTTGTGCTGAGCATCGTCACCATGGACAAGCTGCGCATCGATGATCCGGTCGGCGCGATCTCGGTTCACGGTGTCTGTGGCCTTCTGGGTCTGCTGCTGGTGCCGGTCACCAACAGCGACGTCAGCTTCTCCGGCCAGATTATCGGCGCCATTACCATCTTCGTGTGGGTCTTCGTTGCCAGCCTGGTTGTCTGGGGCATCCTCAAGGCCGTGATGGGCCTGAGAGTGAGCGAAGAGGAAGAGTACGAAGGCGTGGATCTGTCCGAGTGTGGCATGGAAGCCTATCCAGAGTTTGTCAGCGGCAAGCAGTAAACGCTGACTACGCAAAACCGGAGAGGGGCGCCGATTGGCGCCCCTCTCTTTTTTTTCTGCTCAACCCGATCCGGTTTAACCTTCCTCCGGCCGAACCTCATCCTCCAGCGCGTCCACCATGAACTGCGGCATGGCGAGCGCACCGTGATGGATTCCGGCGTTGTAGTAGCGGGTCACGAACGGTCGGTTGTTGGCATCGTCCTCGCGGAAGTATTTGATCGGGTTCTCCTTGCTGGCCATGGTGCAGCTCCACCACCCCGTGGGATAAACCGGCTGCGGGAATGGCAGAGTCTGGACGTGCTCGAAACCGGCCTTGCGCATGTCCTCGTGGATGCCCTTGATGATGGTGTCGGTGTGCAGCAGGGGGGACTCGCTCTGCTGCACGATAATGCCACCCTCACGCAGCGCCAGCATGGCATCGCGGTAAAAATCCAGGGCGAACAGGCCTTCCGCCGGGCCAACCGGATCGGTGCTGTCGATGATGATGATGTCGACACTGTTCGGCTCGATATCACGCATCCACCGGATGCCGTCCCCGAAGAAGAAATTGGCACGGGGGTCGTTGTTGGCTTCACACAACTCGGGGAAATACTTCTCTGACATGCGGGTAACCCGCTCGTCGATTTCCACCTGCCAGGCTTCTTCCACGCCCGGGTGCTTGAGCACTTCCTTGAGCGTGCCGCAATCGCCGCCGCCGACAATCACCACCTTTTTCGGATCCCGGTGGGTAAACAGCGCGGGATGGGTCATCATCTCGTGGTACAGGAAGTTGTCGCGGGTGGTCAGCATCACGCAGCCATCCAGCACCATCAGGTTGCCGAAGGTCTCGGTCTGGTAAATCTCCAGTTTCTGGAAGGGCGTCTGTTCCTCGTGCAGTTTCTTTGTCACCTGCAGAGAGAACGCCGTTCCCTGATCCTGGAATACCTCGGTAAACCAGCCGTCATTCAATGCTGTCATCGTTTGCCTCCCGCTGTGCGACATGGGCTGTATTGAAAAGGCGTATTGTAGGGGGCCCCTGCGCCGAGCTAAAGCAATAATCGCGTTTTCCGGCCCGGCATTTTCTGCCTTCGGTGCTTTTAGCCGGGGGTGGGAATCCATACAATGGCAGCCAACGGCCGGCCGCTGCCCGAACACCCGCCGGCTCCGGTTTTCTGACAGGATAGCAAGCATGAGCGACGCCAGCGCCTCCCCGGCCCACAAGGTTTACAACATTGCCCACTGGAGTGATGGCTACATCGGCGTCAACGCCGGAGGCGAGGTGATGATCCGTCCGGATCGCGGACACACGCCGGCACAGATCAACCTGCCGGAACTGACCCGGAGCCTGACTGAATCCGGGGTTCAGCTTCCGGTACTGATCCGCTTTGTCGATATCCTGCATGATCGGGTCAACAAACTGTGCAATGCCTTCAACAAGGTGGCCTACGAGCAGACCTACCGGGGGCGCTACACGGCGGTTTACCCGATCAAGGTCAACCAGCAGCGCCAGGTGGTCGAGGAACTGCTGACCGCCGAGCCGGCTGCGTCGAACGGACAGATTGGCCTGGAGGCTGGCAGCAAACCCGAGTTGATGGCCGTGCTGGCGATGTCCCAGCAGGCCGGTTCGGTGATCGTCTGCAATGGCTACAAGGACAGGGAATACATTCGCCTTGCCCTGATTGGCCAGACCCTGGGCCACCGGGTATTTATTGTGGTGGAGAAAAAATCCGAGCTGCCGCTGATTCTCGAGGAAGCCAGAAACCTGGGTGTATCGCCGCTCATTGGTGTCCGGGCCCGCCTGGCCACCATCGGCAAGGGCAACTGGCAGAATACCGGGGGTGAAAAATCCAAGTTCGGGCTGTCCGCCAGCCAGGTACTGGATGTGATCAGCACCCTGCGCGAGGCCGATGCGCTGGATACCCTGCAGTTATTGCACTTCCATCTTGGTTCCCAGATTGCCAATATCCGCGACATCCAGACCGGCCTCCGGGAATGCGCCCGGTTTTACAGTGAGCTGCGCCAGATGGGCGCGCCGATCGGCACCGTCGATATCGGCGGCGGCCTCGGGGTCGATTACGAGGGCACCCGCTCCCGCAGCAGTTGCTCCATGAACTACAGCATGTACGAATACGCCTACAACGTGGTGCATGTCCTGCAGGCGGAGTGTGACCGCCACGGCATCCCCCACCCGGATCTGATCAGCGAGTCCGGGCGCGCCCTCACCGCCCACCATTCCGTGCTGGTGACCAACGTGATTGACCGGGAAACACCGGAGAACCGTGACCCCGTCCAGCCGGACAGCAGCGCACCCGCTCCCCTGCATGATCTGTGGCGCGACCTGGACAGCCTGCAGGATGCCGACTCACCGCGTTCACTGGCCGAGATCTATCACGATGTGCTGCACGCCATGGCCGACGTTCATGCCCAGTTTGCCCATGGCCTGCTGTCCCTGCAGGAGCGGGCGGATGCGGAAACACTGTATACCCGCTGCTGCCGCCTGCTGCGAAACGAACTGGACAGCAGCAACCGGGCCCACCGTGAAATTATCGACGAGCTCAACGAGAAACTGGCCGAAAAGCTGTTTGTGAACTTCTCCCTGTTCCAGTCACTGCCCGATGTCTGGGGCATTGACCAGATATTTCCGGTCATGCCGGTCAACGGCCTGAATCGCCCCCTGAACCGGCGCGCCGTTATCCAGGACATCACCTGCGATTCCGACGGCCGGATCGACCGCTACGTGGATGGCCAGGGCACGGAAACCACCCTGCCACTGCCGGAAGACGTCCCCGGGGAACCCTTGCTCATGGGTTTCTTCATGACCGGTGCCTATCAGGAAATCCTGGGCGACATGCACAACCTGTTCGGCGACACCCATTCCGTGGATGTCCGCCTGAACACCGGGGGTGGCTATGATATCGGCACGCCGATCACCGGGGATACCGTGGCAAAGGTTCTGCGCTACGTGAACTTCGAGCCGGATGCTCTGCTGGACGCCTACCGGCGCAAGTTCACCGCCTCTGCCATGGCACCGGACACCCAGGCCGCCCTGCTGGCCGAACTCGCCGCAGGGCTCGAGGGCTACACCTACCTGGAAGAGTAATCAGCCACCACCCGGCTGGTGCCGCCGACGCCAGGCGCTGGGCGCCAGGCCTTCCCATTTACGGAAGGCCCGGCCAAAATTGGAGGGATCGCTGTAGCCGAGGGCATAGGCCACCTCATCAATACTGAGATCACCACGTCGAAGCAGGTCCAGTGCCCGCCGGCGGCGCAGGGTCTCCTGCAATTGCTGGAAGCGAACGCCCTCGGCGGCCAACTGACGACGGAGGGTTCGGGGTGACACACCCAGGTGCTCAGCCACATCCTCCAGGGCCGGCAAGCGCTGGCGCCACCCCGCCTCCAGCAGGCGCATCACCCGGTCCGCCACAGCCGTTGCCCCCTTGATGAAACGCATCTCCTCTTCACACTGGGCCTCGGCCATCCGTCGGGTAACCGGATTCGACAGCGACATGGGAGAATCCAGAAAGGCCCGCCTGAATCGCAACTGGTTGAAGCCGGCGCCAAAGCTGAGACGGCTACCGAACAGCTGTTGGTAAGCCAATGGATCGCGGGGTTCAGGAAAGTCCAGCAGGCATCGGCCGCCATCCATCAGCCGGCTGCCGAAAAGTAGCAGGTTGACATCCATCAGCGAGGCCATCACGACATCAACGTTAAACCGGTACAGATCCTCCACATTGTGGGCAAGGTCCAGCTGTATCACGGCCTCTTCACCCTCCACAAAAAACGACAGCCTCATATAGACAAACCGGGTCTGGAAATACTTGATCAGCACCAGGAGCGCCTGTTCCAGGGTGTCGCAGCTGATGGCTGCCTGGGCCAGGGAGCCATGGGTGGTGAATTTCAGACGCTTGCCATACTCCAGCCCGATCGTCCGGTCGCCGGTCTGCGCCATCACTTCACGACACAGACCGCTGAACTGCTCCACGGTGATGAAATTGTCCGGGTGGCCCAGCATCGACGCGCGGAGTCCGGCGGCCGGGAGCAGGCGGGACCGCTTTACGCCCCGATCCTCTGCCAATTGGCAAAGGATGTCGGCATAGTGCGCCCGGATAACAGGCAGGTTTCCGGTAATTCCGGGTGCATTCATGGCGCTGGCTGTCTTTTTTGTGTCTGTTTGTTGCTCAGACTAGACCGCTCTCCGGTTTCCGGCAATTACCTGCGAGACCGCCTGCCATCGGCGCTGCTGCCAGCGACCGGAAATAATTACCGGCGGGTTGATCCAGGGTACCCAGCAAACCGTAAATACTGAGACTGACAAACCCGGGGCGAGTGCATAGAATGATGATCAGAACAAGCTCAAATCATGCGACTGTCAAGGAGCGTCCGGTGACCACACTGGATCAGAAGCCAGCCAGTTCCGAGGGCCGCAAGGACCCCTGGAGCCAGATGCTGCAGAAAGTGGGCAAAAATCAGGATCGCGAGGCCTACCACGCGCTCTTTGAACATTTCGGCCCGCAAATCAAGTACTACGCCATGGCAAATGGCCTGGCGAGTCATGCGGAAGAGCTGGTTCAGGAAGTATTTGTGTCCATCTGGCGGCGCTCCTGCCTGTATGACTGGCGCAAAGCGGCGGCATCGACCTGGATTTTTACCATTGCCCGTAACCAACGCATCGACATGCTACGGAAGATGCAACGCACCAGCGCCGAAATGCCGGTGGAAACCGAGGATCTCTGGCAGATTCCGGGTGAAAACGAAAACGAGCCCGTTACCTCCCTGCACCGGTTGATGTCGGAGCGGCGGATTCGTGAGTCCCTGAGCCACCTCCCGGAAGAACAGACGACTGTGATTGCCAAGGTGTACATGGAAAACAAGTCCCACCAGATGGTGGCCGATGAGTTGAACATTCCCCTTGGCACCGTGAAGAGCCGGGTTCGCCTGGCACTGAACAAACTGAAAGTGATTTTGCAGGACCAGAACGTATGACCCGGCACCATCCCGACAGCCTGAGCCTGATGGAGTACAGCGCAGGTAACCTGAGCGAGCCCCATGCTCTTTGCATCCGGCTCCACCTTGACGAGTGCCCGCATTGCCGCAGCCGGGTTGACACCCTGGACAGCCTCGGTGCCGTGATGATGGAGCAGCAGCCGAAGGTGAGTGTCTCGGAGAGCATGTTCGACAGCATCCTTGCCAGGATCGACGGTGCGCCGGCGGACCAGCCGCAGATGACACCGGCCCCCAGAATCGGCGCTCTGCAGAAACTTCTGGGCGAAGATCTGAACGGCCTGCCCTGGAAGCGGCAACTCGGCGACGTCAGCGTACTGGATATTACCGACCGGTTCCCCGGCCAGAAGGAGCAGGTTGTGCTCCAGAAGCTGGCCGCCGGCGGCAAGGCCCCGGTCCATACGCACCGGGGAGAAGAAACCACCATCGTTCTGCAAGGCGCGTTTGCCGATCAGAAAGGGGTGTTCAATCAGTGGGACTTCGTTGTGCTGACCGACCAGGACGAGCACAAGCCGGTCGCGGTTGGTTGTGAAGACTGCATTACGCTCTCGATACTGAGCGCCCCGGTCAAGCTGACCGGCACCTTCACCCGGTTTCTGAATCCGTTTATCCGGTGACACTCGGCTGACACGAAAGGAAACGCTGGTTACCATGGCAACTCCGAGCCATCCCAACTCAGAAAGCGCCCATTGTCCGCCTCATCCGCGGCTTCAAGAACCGCCATCAGGTTGCGCGCGGTATCTGCCGGTGTGTGCACGGTCAGCTTCGCCAGCGACTGGCTGAACGGCTCACTCAGGGCCGACTCGGTTGTGCCGGGGTGCAGTGACACACACGCCACCGGGCGGCAACGGCGGGGCAGTTCCACCGACAGGTTGCGCACCAGCATGTTCAGCGCCGCCTTGGAGCTCCGGTAGGCGTACCAGCCGCCAAACCGGTTGTCACCGATGGAACCAACCTTGGCGGAAATGGCGGCAACGCGCTTGAACTCCCGGTGACGCAACCAAGGCATGAGCGCCTGCAACAGCAGGGCGAAGCCGGTTGCATTAACCGCAAACGCTTGTGCCATGGTGTCCGCAACCACATCCTCAAGGCGCTTTTCAGGAAACATGCCAGGCTCATGCAGCAAGCCTGCGGCATAGATAAAGGTGTCTATGCCCGGCTTTGCGGGTAACAGGGGTTCCAGTGCCTGAGCTACCCTGGCCGGCGAATCCGCGTCTCCGGCGTCCCAGGCCAGTATCCGACACCGGGGGTCGGCACGCAGGCCCTCCGCGACCCGGTCCGGATTCCGACACAGGCCAATAACCCTTGCATCCGGGTCCCGCTCAAGAAAAGCGGTGGCCAGGGCGCCGCCGATTGCGCCGGACACGCCGGCTATCACGATTCGTTTCATTTCCTTCCTCCCGGATCATCCAGGACATACGAAAATTTTATCGTTCGGACCAGCTTAACCGGTGAACCACCGTATTTAAACGCCCGTATGAAACCAGTGTTCACATTTCCTCCCGGGTGCCGTCTCGCTGGCGGTGTTCCAGGCAAAAAAGCCCATGAAGGAGAGTATCCATGCAATACCAGGCTCCGGCGAATGATCTTCGTTTTCTGTTGTTTGATGTACTGGGTGCCGACCGGCTCCACGAGCTCGAAAAATACGCCGATGCCACCCCGGATCTCATTTCCGCGGTGATCGACGAGGCCGGCAAGCTGGCGGCCGAGGTTATTCAACCCACCAATCAACCCGGCGACCGTGAAGGCTGCATCTATGACCCCGAGACCCGCTCGGTGAAGACACCGGAAGGCTTCAAGGAGGCCTACAACCGGTTTGTCGAGGGCGGCTGGACCGCGCTGGACGCGCCCCTGGAATTTGGCGGTCAGGGCCTGCCCCACACCCTGAAATTCGTGGTCGACGAAATGGTGTGCTCCACCAACCTGTCCCTCGGCATGTACCCGGGGCTGACCCACGGCGCCATCAGCGCGCTCTATGCCCACGGCTCCGACGAACTGAAAACGACTTACCTGGAGAAACTGATCTCCGGGGAATGGACCGGCACCATGTGCCTGACCGAGCCCCAGTGCGGCACCGACCTGGGCCTGATCCGGACCCGCGCCAACCCGAACGACGACGGCAGCTACGCCCTCGAAGGCACCAAGATCTGGATTACCGGTGGCGAGCATGATCTGGTGGACAATATCGTGCACCTGGTACTTGCCAAGCTGCCCGGCGCCCCCGATACCACAAAGGGCATTTCCCTGTTCGTGGTGCCCAAGTATCTGCCGGATTCCGGCGAGCGCAACCCGGCGTTCTGTGGCGGCCTGGAGCACAAGATGGGCATCAAGGGATCGGCCACCTGCGTGATGAATTTCGAAGGTGCCAGGGGCTGGCTTGTCGGTGAGCCCAACGATGGCATGCGTGCCATGTTTACCATGATGAACGAGGCCCGACTGATGGTGGGCATGCAGGGCCTGGGACTGGCTGAAATGGCCTACCAGGAGAGTCTCGGCTTCGCCCGGGAGCGCCTGCAAAGCCGCTCCCTGAGCGGCCCGAAGAACCCCGGCGGCCCGGCCGACCCGATCATCGTTCACCCGGACGTACGCCGCATGCTGATGCGCCAGAAGGTCCTCAATGAAGGCATGCGCGCCCTGGCCCTGTTCACCGGGCATCAACTGGATCTGTCTGTGGCCCACCCGGAAGAAACCACCCGCGAAGCCGCCGACGACCTGGTGCAATTGCTGACCCCGGTGGTGAAGGCCTTCCTCACGGATGAAGGCTTCAACAACGCCAACACCGGCCTGCAGGTTCTGGGTGGCTCCGGCTTCACCACCGACTGGCCGCTGGAACAGCTGGTGCGCGACGGCCGGATTGCCCGTATCTATGAAGGCACCAACGGCATCCAGGCGATGGATCTGGTGGGTCGCAAGCTTGGCCTGAAAGGCGGCCAACTGGTACGCACCCTGTTCGCCACTCTGAGCGGTTACCTGAAAGACAACCCGGAGGCGCCACACCGGGAGGCACTGAAAAACGCCATGAAGGCTCTGAAGACCGCCACCCTGTGGCTGGCCAGCAACGCCCCGAACGATCCGGAGCAGGCGGGCGCAGCCGCCACGCCCTACCTGCGCCTGATGGCACTGACCGTCATCGGCTACCTTTGGTCCCAGATGGCCAACGTGGCCAACCAGCAGCTTGCCGCCGGCGATGGCAACAAACCGCTGCTGGAAAGCAAGCTGGTCTCTGCCCGCTTCTACTTCGAGAAGCTGCTGCCGGAAGTGGACTGGTTGCTGGCTGACATTGAAAGCGGCAAGGACAGCCTCATGGCGCTTTCCGACGACCACTGGGCGGCGTGACCCCCAGGGTGGCCGAAGCGAGGCCGCTCTGGCCGAAAATGACCGATCAATGACACTTTGTGACCTTCAGGACAAGCTGCCGGAACCTGATAATAGTCAGGTTGATTAGTGTCTCTGAACTAGTCCTGCCCGTCGCACTGGGCACTTTCCTGCAAGCCACGCCCTGCGTGGCTTTTTTTATGATCGTTTTTTTGTCCGGGGCATCACTGGGTTACAATTGCGCTCTTTGATTCTATCCGGCATCCGGCCGGAGCAGCGCGGGGACTCAATGAACGCCGACGATTACCCATTCCGCTTCGGCGGTATCGAACGCCTTTACGGGCGCCGGGCCCTGGAAGCCTTCCGTCTGGCCCACATTGCCGTGGTCGGGCTCGGCGGTGTCGGCTCCTGGGCGGCTGAAGCCCTGGCCCGCAGCGGCATCGGCACCATCACCCTGATCGACATGGACGATGTCTGTGTCTCCAACACCAACCGCCAGCTCCATGCCCTGGAAGGCCAGTATGGCCGAACCAAAACGGATGCCATGGCAGAGCGCCTGCGGGCCATCAACCCTCATGCTGACATCCGGGTACACTTTGGCTTTCTGACCACCAAGAACGTCGGGGAACTGATCACCGCGGACATGACCGGTGTGGTCGATGCCATCGACAGCGTCAAGGCCAAGGCCGCCCTGATTGCCCACTGCCAGCGCCGGAAAATCCCACTGATTTGCGCCGGTGGTGCCGGCGGGCAGATCGACCCGACCCAGATTCAGGTGGCGGACCTGAGCAAAACCACCCAGGATCCGCTGCTGGCCAAGGTGCGCAACCTGCTGCGCCGGGAATACGGCTTTTCCCGCAACCCGAAACGGCGCTTTGGCATCGAGGCCGTATACTCCCTCGAGCAGCTGACGTATCCTGCCGGAGACGGCGAAGTCTGCCTGCAGAAGCCGGCTACGGATGGTCCGGTACGGCTCGACTGCGCCTCCGGCTTTGGCGCAGCCAGCCCGGTCACCGCCAGTTTCGGATTCTTTGCCGCATCCCGGCTGCTGAACCGCATTGCACGACGCGCCAACCAATAACTCAATGGACCTGAAACCAGTATGCCTGTCAGTACTGTCCTGCTTCTTGCCAGCATTGGTGTTCTCTCGCTGTTTTGCCAGTGGCTTGCCTGGCGCGTTCGAATGCCTGCGATCCTGTTCCTTCTGGCGGGCGGCATCGCGGCGGGGCCGGTACTCGGGTTCCTGGCCCCGGAGGTCGTTTTCGGCGACCTGCTGTTCCCGGTAATTTCCCTGGCCGTTGCCATTATTCTGTTTGAGGGCAGCCTGACTCTGCGCTACGAGGAAATCCGTGGCCATGGCAAGATGGTCCGCAATCTCGTCCCGGTGGGCTCCATTGTTACCTGCATCATCGGCACCCTGGCGGCGCGCTGGGTGCTGGAGGTTTCCTGGGCGGTGGCCCTGCTGTTTGGCGCCATTTCCATTGTCACCGGCCCCACCGTCATCGCCCCCTTGCTCCGATCGGTGCGGCCAGACTCCAAACTCGCCAACATTCTGCGCTGGGAAGGCATCATCATTGACCCGGTCGGCGCCCTGCTCGCGGTTCTGGTGTTCGAGGGGATTGTATCCTGGGGCCAGGGCAATGTGTTCGGGCACTCGGTGTACATTTTTGGCAAAACCCTGGCGGTGGGCTTCCTGATCGGCGCCGTTGCCGGCTACCTCAACGGCATCGTGCTGCGCAAACACTGGATCCCGCAATACCTGCAGAATGCCGGCACCCTCACCTTCATGCTCGGTGTGTACGCCATTTCCAACGAGCTGGCCCATGAGTCGGGCCTGCTGACCGTAACGGTGATGGGTGTCTGGATGGCCAACATGAAGCAGGTGCCGATTGACAGCATTCTGGAGTTCAAGGAATCCCTCAGCGTTCTGCTGATTTCGGCCCTGTTCATCATTCTGGCAGCACGGGTGGAGTTTTCCGCCATTGCCGAGCTGGGCTGGGGCCTGGTCGTGGTGCTGGCGCTGCTGATGCTGATCGCGCGCCCTTTCAGCATCTTCCTGTCAGCCATTGGCACCAACCTGAATTGGCGGGAGAAGCTGTTTCTCAGTTGGGTTGCCCCCCGGGGCATCGTTGCGGCGGCGGTGTCTGCCCTGTTCGCCTTCCAGCTACAGAAGCTCGGCTATGACAGTGCCGGCGCTCTGGTGCCCCTGGTGTTCATGCTGATTATTGCCACCGTCACCCTGCAAAGCGTGACCGCCAGGCCCCTGGCCCGGTTGCTGAAGGTCGCCGAGCCGGCGGAATACGGCTTCCTGATTCTTGGCGCCAACCCGGTCGCCCGGATGATCGGTGCCGCCCTGAAGAAATACGAGGTACCGGTGACCCTGGCCGACACCAACTGGGAGAACGTGCGCCAGGCGCGCATGGACAACCTGCAGGTGTATTTCGGCAACCCGGTGTCCGAACATGCTGCTACCCACCTGGATCTTACTGGCATCGGCAAGCTGCTGGTCATCTCACCCTACAAGCACATGAACTCCCTGGCCACTTACCACTTCCTGGACTGGTTCGGAACCAACTGTGTATTCAGTCTGGCCGAGGGTGACCAGGATCAGAAGGCCCGGCACCAGACCGCCGAAAAAATCCAGATGACCCGGGGCCTGTTTGATGGGGTCAGCTACGCCAAGCTGGCCAGCCTGGTGAGCCAGGGCTACTCCATCAAGACCACGCAACTGAGTGAATCGTTCGGCTATGAGGATTTCCGGAAAAAATATCAGGGCCAGGCCCTGGTGCTGTTCACTTTCGACAGCAAGGAACACGTCGCCCCGGTACTCGACATGGAAGACCTGAAACCGGAAGACGACTGGATCCTGATCAGCCTGGTGCCGCCCCAGGCCCGGAAGGAACGCAAGGAAAAAGAGGAAGGCGAGGCTGTCGATACCGAGTTACCGGCAGCCCCCTGAGCACAACGTCTGGCTCAGCGACAGTCCAGCACCAGCTTGCCGCGCACGTGCCCACCCTCGAGAAGCTCGTGGGCCTGCGCGACGTCGTCCAGGGCGAAGGCCTTTTCGATGTGAACCTTCACGTCGCCGTCTTCAATCAGCTCGGCAATTTCCTCGAGGTGAAAAACATCCGGGCGCACCATCATGCCGTGGGCACGCAAGCCCAGGCTTTCCGCCGTGCTGATGATCTCGTCGGCCGTGACGGTGGGAATCGTCACCAGAACGCCCTGCTCGCCGAGAGTGTGCAGCGACCGCTTGCCGGTGTCGCCACCGACCAGATCCAGCACCACGTCCAGGCCATAACACTCCTCGCCAATATCGGTGGTGCGGTAATCAATCACTTCGTGGACGCCCAGCTCTGCCAGAAAATCGCGGTTGCCGGCAGACGCCGTGGCAATCACATGGGCGCCCCGCTCCAGCGCAAACTGCACGGCGAAGTGCCCCACACCCCCGGCGCCAGCGTGGATCAGAATTTTTTGTCCGGATTCCAGCTTGGCCACCTCAAACAGGGCCTGCCAGGCGGTCAGTGCTGCCAGGGGCAGTGCGCCGGCCGCAACCAGGTCAAGCTCTTCCGGCACGATAGCCAGCTCATCCGCCGCCGCCAGCGCATACTCCGAGTAGCCGCCGCCTCCGGCGGGAAACCCGATCATACCCATCACCCGGTCGCCCGGCGCCAGGGTGGTTACCTCATCGCCAACCGTGACCACTTCGCCGGCCATATCATATCCCGGTGTCCAGGGCAGTGAATGCTCGATTTGCCGGGCGGCGAAGCCCAGCCCCTTGCGGGTTTTCCAGTCAATAGGATTAAGCCCCGCACCATGCACCCGGACCAGCACCTGTCCCGTGGCGGGCGCCGGCACTGCAGATTGAACCACCTGCAGCACATCGCGATCACCAAAGCGATCGTAGACCACATGGCGCATCCTGGATTCGGCATTCTGGTCAGCATTCGTTTCCATGAGGATCTCCGGACAGCGGGTTAAACGGGACTGGATTTGATTCAGACTAGCAGAAGTTAAGCACAAAAGGGTTCAGGAAACCTACAGTCCCCTGCCACCCGGAACCACCGCGCCGCCGAGAATCGCGGCAAACTCCTTCGGTGCCCTCGACGGTCGCTGGGTTTTCAGATCAACACAGGCGTGGGTGGAGACTGCCCGGACCAGGGTTTTGCCATCGGCGGGCCGCACCAACTGGAACTGCCGGGCAGATCGGAACCGGCCATCGTAACCGGTCAGCCAGGTACCCAGCACCAGATGATCGCCGGCATTGGCCGAGGCCAGGTAATCGATTTCCGTGCGGGTGATCGCCATGGCCTTGCCGGTCGTTTCATGCAGGGCCCAGGTCATGCCCAGGCTCTCAATGTGCTGCCAACTGACATCTTCGAGCCAGCGCACATACACCACATTGTTGGCGTGGCCCAGGCGGTCGGTGTCCGCCTCGCGTACGGCAATCTCCATGGTGAACGGGCCCGGCAGGTCCCAGGCGATGTCAGTACAGGACATTATTTGTTGTCTCCGAGGCCAGGAATGGCCTCAAACGGTAACCGGCCAATCCGGTCGTTGTGAAGTGAACCAAAGTACAGGTAATCCCCATGGGGATTCACCGAGGTAATCTCCTGCAGATGGGTACCCCGGGTATCATGGAGACTGGTAATGACCTTGCCGTTCCGGTCAAACGCAATGACCAGGCCGTATTCCTGGGGGGCCGGCTTCAGGCTGTCCGGCAGTTTGGCCACCAGATCCTTGAGCCAGGGGTTGCGGTGCAGGGTGTCGATCTGGGGATTGCGCAGCGTCGGAAAAGCCACCCAGTATCGGCCTTTCGAATCTACCGCCAGGTTGTCGGGAAACCCCGGCAGGTTGTCGGCAAATACTTCCGTCTGCCCGGCCTTCGGGCCGCGGATCCAGTAACGCAGGATGCGGTATTTCCAGGTTTCGTTGACCAAAACATAGTCGCCATCCGGCGACACCGCGACACCATTGGCGAAATACAGATTGCCCAGCAGCACCTCGGGCTTGCCGGTCTTCCGGGAATATCGAAGCAGACGACCGTGGGGCCGCATCTCCAGCAGATCCAGCCGATAGTCCGGCTGGTTGAAGCGGGAACTGGCATCGCTGAAATAGATACGGCCGTCATCGGCAATATCAACATCATCGGTGAACCCGAAGGGCGTACCCTCCGCCTCCCTCGCCAGTACCGTGATCTCTGCTTCGGGGCTGATCGACAGCAGGCCTTTCCAGGCATCCGCCACAATCAGGTTGCCCTGCTGATCAAACACCATCCCCAGGGGCCGGCCGCCGGTGGATACCCAGTTTTCCACCCGGCCATCGGGGAACACCCGCACGATATAACCGTCCTGGGTGCCGGTGTACAGCACGCCATCCGGACCAATGGTGGTGTCTTCAGGGCCGTAGACCTGTCCCCGGGCCAGCAGATCCGCCAGGCGCAAACGCTCATTCGGCGCCAGCAGCCCGGTCAGCGGGGGCGGAGCGGGTGGATTCCAGGCCTTGCTGTCGATGGGTGACGGGGTCAGCAGGAAACTGCCCAGCAGCAGGAAAACAACCAGCAAACCCACCATCAGCCACTTCATACACTCTGCCCGCCTGTTGTTATGTCGATTCCATCCAGAGACTGCCTAACCTTAGCAGACAGGCCGGCGAGCATGAAATTGCCGCCTTCCCGGGCCAGCACCTATTCAGCGCTGAGGAAACGGCGGCACAACGCGGCGAAGGTATCGGCCTTTTCGGCGTGCAGCCAGTGGCCGGTGTCCTGGATAATTCGCAACTGGGCCCGGGGAAACAGCCGCTGGATCTCGTCCCGGTGTTTTTCCTGGATGTAGGCCGAATCCGCACCCTTCAGGAACAGCACCGGGCCGGTGAACGGGGTTTCTCCCTCTGGCGCGCGGGCGAGCTTCCCGTAGCAGGCATCAATCACCGGCAGGTTCAGGCGCCAGCGAAACATTGGCCCGCCCTCTTCCTGCTGCTCCCGGGGAATACGCTCAAGATTTTTCAACAGGAATTGCCGCACGCCGGGCGTGTCAACAAATTCGGCCATCAGCTTGTCAGCGTCCTGGCGGGAGCGCACACCGGTCAGGTGAATGCCAGTGAGGCCCTCCAGAATGGCATCATGGTGAGGTCTGTAACTGACCGGAGCAATATCGGCCACGATCAGTTTATCCACCCGCTCCGGCGCCTTGAGAGCGACCTGCATCGCCACCTTGCCGCCCATGGAATGGCCCAGCAGGCTGGCTTTTTCGAGACCCTGTGCATCCATGTAGGTAATCACATCGTCCGCCATCGACGGATAATCCATGGCCTCGGTATGAGGTGAACTGCCGTGATTACGCTCGTCCAGTGCATGAATCTGCCATTGATCCTCCAGCCGCCGGGCAATCCCGCCAAGATTGTCCAGCGACCCGAACAGACCGTGAAGAAGTATCAGGGGCGGGCCTTCGCCGGTAATTCGATGATTCAGAGCAACAGTCATGGGCAGTCAGTCTCCGGATTGGTCTGGGTGTTTAAAGCGGATACATTACCACTGCCAGTTGCGCGAGCAAGCGCCCGGGCCCGAAGTCATTTTCTGAAGACGAAAAAAAGCCGGGCCAGGCCCGGCATCAAGGTCATAGACGTTACGCCTGAAAATCAGCAGTAAAAGATGCTGTTCAGGTACTCGGCGAGCTCAATCACGTTTTTGCGTTCCAGCTCGGTATGGGGTACGAAGATTTCCTGTGCCATAAAACACCTCCTGATTGCCTTTCCATTGCTTCAACCTGATACCTTGATGCTATCGTTAGGGGTGGGCCTAACCGTTGACAGGCGGTTGCAGGCACTTGACATTTTGTATCAGCAATCATGACGGGTTGTTAACCATCAGGCCGGAGAATGTGACCTCAACTCAGCCAGACACCACCGGTGCACCGCGGGTCGCGGCGTCCAGTACGCTTGCGCTGGTGCACTACCTTGAGCGCCAGGGCGTGCTGAACCCGCCCCGCGTCGAACGGCTCACCGGCCTGTCCATGTCGGAACTCCGTGATCCCGACCGGCGGGTGCCGGCTGACGCCCATTATCGGCTCTGGGAGCACGCCGAGCAGGTAACCGGCGACCCCGGCGTGGGGCTCCATGCCGGCCAGGTGGTGGATCCGGAGCGCATGGGGCTGGTCGGGCATGTGTTTTTCAATTGCGACACCCTGGGCGAGGCCGTTACCCAGTACGTGCGCCTGCACCGGCTGATCAATGAATCGGTGTTCCTGAGCTTTGAACAGACTACCGACCAGGCCATTCTGTGCTGGCAGCCGGACGCGGCCGAGCATTACTGCCGCCAGGACATGGACCGAACCCTGGCCGCCGCCCTCACCCGGACCCGGCACTTCATCCATCCCGGCATCCGGGCCGACTGGGCGGAAATTGCCCACCCGGCCCCGGCCTATGCCGATGAATACGAGAAGCTCCTGGGTGGCCCGGTACATTTCAACTGCGGCACAACCCGCCTGGCCTTCAACAGCCGGCACCTGGGGCACCCGATCCCCCGGCGCAATCCCTACGTCTATTCCGCAGTGCTGAAGCAGGTCAACTCCCTGCTGGCGAGGCTGCAGACCCGACGCTCCTTTGGCCGCAGGATCCGCCGGCTGATTTCAAAGCAGATGGCGACCGAGAAAATCGATGCCGACACCCTGGCACGCCAGTGCCACATGAGCCGCCAGACCCTGTACCGCAAGCTCAAGAAAGAGGGGCTCAGCTTCCATGGTCTGGTTGAACAGGTGCGCCAGGACAAGGCGCTTCGCTACGTGGCCGGCGACCACTATGCCCTGGGCGAGATTGCCTTTCTGCTGGGGTTCTCTGAACTCAGCGCCTTCAGCCGCGCCTTCAAACGCTGGACCGGTAGCTCGCCGGCCGAGTATCGGGCCAGGCACCTGGCCATGCAGGCCGCAGATACCCAGACGCCGGTTTCCGGCAGCGGGAGCCGATGATGGAAGACCTCTCACTGATTGCCTTTGTGGTCGTCCTGATCTATCTGGGCGCATTGGCCTGTATCTACCGCATTCTTCTCACCTACCGTACCACCCAGGGCGCTATCGCCTGGATTATTGGCCTGCTCGGGCTGCCCTACCTTGCGGTTCCCATGTTTATCCTGTTCGGGCGCTACCGGTTCGGTGGCTACGTCAAGGCGCGCCGGCTGGGCGACGAATCGCTGACCAGCCTGCTGAACCGGTTTGAGCAGCAGACCACCTCCATTCCGCCACCCGCCACTGACCGGTTCAGCGACGAGCTTCAGGTTTTGTGCCGGCTGGGGCGCCAACCGTTCACCGATGGCAACCGGTGCACCCTGCTGCGGGACGGCGAAGCGACCTTTGAGGCGCTGTTTGAAGCCATGGAGGACGCCACCCGCTATATTCTCCTGGAGTTTTACATCGTGCGCTCCGACCGGGTCGGGCGGCAGATCAAATCCATTCTCGAACGCAAGCTGGCCCAGGGGGTCGAAGTCTGGTTTCTGTACGATGATATCGGCAGCGTCGGGCTGCCACGTAAGTACCTCAAGCAGCTCGCAGCCGCCGGCGCCCGTGTGGCCTCGTTTGGCGACGGGAATATTCGCCGGCGCCGGTTCCAGATCAATTTCCGGAACCACCGTAAACTGCTGGTCTGCGACGGCAAGATCGGTTTTGTCGGTGGCATCAACCTGGGCGATGAGTATCTGGGAACCGCCATGGATCAGGAACCCTGGCGTGACACCCACTGCCGGATCGAAGGACCGGCGGTGACGGGCCTGCAACTGGCCTGGCTGGAGGACTGGAACTGGGCCAGCAGCCAGTTCCCGAACCTGGATTGGGCACCCTCGGACAATCTGCCGGGTGATGACGAGGTGCTGATGCTGCCCACCGGTCCGGCTGACACCTGGGAAACCTGCACGCTGTTCTTTCTGAACTGCATCAACAATGCCCGCAACCGGCTGTGGATTGCCTCGCCCTATTTCGTGCCGGATTTCCAGATCATGAACGCCCTGCAGCTGGCCGCATTGCGGGGTGTCGATGTCCGGGTGCTGATCCCGGAAAAATCAGACAGCCGCCTGATCGGCATTGCAGCCTACTCCTACCTGGTTCAGGCCTGCAAGACGGGCATCGGGATCTATCGTTATCAGCCGGGCTTCATGCACCAGAAGGTGATTCTGGTGGATGACCGGTACGCGGCACTCGGAACCGCCAATATGGATAACCGCTCCATGCGGCTGAATTTCGAGATTACCGCCGTCACCACGGCGCCGCATTTTGTCCACAGCGTCGAAGCCATGCTGGAGGAGGACCTTGAAAGCTCGCGCCTGATGACCGAAAGCGACTACCAGGACCGTTCCATCCTGTTCCGGCTCGGCTGCCGGGCGGTACGATTACTGGCACCGTTGCTCTAGTGTCCCGGCCACTGGCTCCGGAATGGCCAATGTGCGACCATGCCAACACGAATCAGCGAGCATGCAGTAGCGACAGACCATCATGAATGCGTTCAAACCCCGGGAAACTCTGACCGAGCAGGTCGCCCGCCACATCGAGAATCTTATCGCCTTTGGTCAGCTCCGGTCCGGAGAACGGATCTACGAGGGCGCCATGGCCAAACAGATGGACGTCAGCCACGGGTCTATCCGGGAAGGCCTGTTATTGCTGGAAAAACGGCATCTGGTGCGCAATGTTCCCCGCAAGGGCGCGTTTGTCACGCCGCTGGACGACTATTTCGTGCGCAGCCTCTACGAAACCCTGGAACTCTACCTCACCCACACGGGCCGCAAGCTGGTGCGCCACTGGCAACCGGAGGACATGATCCGGCTGGAATCCCTGTACGACCAGATGAAAGCCTGCTTTGAAAAGAACGACCTGATGACCTTCCTGGAGCTGGGCATCGAGTACACCAAGGCGTCGTTGGCCTACGCCGACAACTATTTCATTGTCTCAGCCGTTGACGACCTCTGGCCCTCTGCGAAGCGCTGCGCCTTCGTCGCTTTCCAGCGCGGAGGCAACCAGGTGCTCGAAGACAATCTTGCCCACATGCAGGAATCGATCAGCGCCATCAGGGATCGGGACGAAGACCGTCTGGCGGCTATCCTGCACCGCTTCGCGCTGCAGCAGTGTCATCAGGTTCTGGCCGCGATAGAAGATACCGCGGGCAAAACGGCGTGAGGGTTTTCAGTAGAACAACTGGGTGAACGAAAAGCCGATATTGAGGTAGGCAGTCCAGTTATCCTCGTTGTTATAGGCCGCCGCAACTTGCACCGGCCCCAGGAAGGTATCCACGCCGGCAAACACGCTTGAGGACTTCACCGCGCTGTCCCAGCTCGCCGAATGCAGCGACGACCAGGCGTTGCCGGCTTCAAAACCGATACCCACAAACCAGGGCAAAAGCGGCCCGCCGAAGGTCTGGCTGGCGTAGACAGACGCCATCAGGGCGTCGGCGCCGGTGATTTCACCCGGAGCATAGGCCGACAGCCGACGGAAACCACCCAGTCGAACCGCATTTTCAATGCCGGGGACGCCCCGGGTGACCGCATGGGCATAGACCAACCCGGTCAGGGTCAGCCCCCTCCAGCTCTCGGTGCCCAGAGCCATGCCGGTTACCGAATCAAACCGCCGGTCGGACCCCAGGCCATCCCGTTCCATACGCATCCGGAGGCCGGCGAAGCCACCGGCGCTCGGGAAAAACGTGTCATTCAGTGAGTCATGGACCAATTGCAGGGCAAGGCCGCCCTGATGCACCGAATCCTCCGGGGCCACCGGCTGGCCGATCTGTTCATCGACCGTCGCATACCCCCGGGAATAGGTCAGGCGGACCTCGGCATTGCCACCGATCTCCATACCGACAGCAAGGTCCGCCTTGCGGAAGGCCACATCCACCTCGGCAATTCGGCGGCCCCCGCTGTCAAACAGGCTCAGGGTATCCCGGGAGTATTCACCACCGAGCACCAGGAAACGCTCATAACCATAATCCAGCGGCTGGTACCACTGGCTTCGAACCCAGGGTTCCGTGCCCAGCTGGAGGCCGGTCTGCCACTCGCCACCCAGGGCATTCAGCTCGGTTATACGCAGTGAGGAGGCAAGATTGAAACGGGTTTCGCCATCGAAATTGTCTTCGTAGTTGAGGCCGAAGGACAGGTAGTTCGGCCCCCAGCTCTTTTCCTGGACCCGGATCGTCAGAATCGTGCCTTCCGGGGAAGACGCCGTGGAATAGGAGACAATCTCGTAGTAGCCGAGCCCGTAGATGCGTTTGAGATCCGCCTCCAGCTCATCCCGGTTCAGCCTCTCACCGGGCTTCTGGCGGATCCGCTCCCGGAGAAAGTCACTGGCCAGTCGCCGGCCGCCCTCGATCTCGATCCGGGCCACCGGCTCCTGGGTTGCCTCCGGCGCGCGGTGGCGCACCTGCCACTGGAGCCAGTCAGCCTGCGACACCGAGAGTGGGTGGAGTTCGACGGCATGCTTCCGGGCGGCGCTGGCGCCCAGTTCAAACAGGATCGGGGCATCGTAGAAGTCAGCGGAGGTGTAGCCCTCCAGGTCGGGACGGATCAGCACATCCTGCCCGGACAGCAGTGCCAGCTGCTGTTCGGAGTTGCGCCGGGTCATGATGGTGGTGAGCTGGCCAACCACGGAGAACGCCTCCCGCAGCTCATCGGTTTGCATCAGACTGTCGGTAATATCGACCGCAATAATGATATCGGCCCCCATATCGCGGGCAACACTGATCGGCAGGTTATTGGCGACCCCACCATCGACCAGCAACCGGCCGTGCCTTTCAACCGGGGCGTAGACGCCAGGTATGCTCATGCTGGCACGTATGGCTTCGGCAAGATTGCCCTCACCGATCACCACCTGTTCGCCAGTTTCAAGATCCGTGGCGACCGCACGAAAAGGAATCGGCAGGCGATCGAAGTCCTCAACCAGCGCCGCATTACGAGTCAGCTCATTGAGGATGAACCCCAGGTTCTGGCCGGCGACAAGACCGCCACCCACATGCAGGCCATCGGCCCGGACCCCGATACCCGGCACCACTGGAAATCGCCAGTCATCCCGCTTTCGACGCACCGGTTTGTAGGACCGGCCGGGGTTATCCTGGAAGCTGGCCAGCCAGTCCAGGCGAAGAAAGCGCCGCTCGATCTCGGGGATGGGCATGCCACTGGCGTAGAGCGCACCAACGGCGGAACCGGCACTGGTGCCGACGATCAGGTCAACGGGAATGCGCATTTCTTCCAGAACCCGGAGCACCCCGACATGCGCCATGCCCTTGGCACCACCACCACTGAGAACCAGGCCGACAACGGGGCGGTCTTCCGCCAGCACCTTGGGTGCGAGTAACAGCAGGGCCGCGGCCAGTAACCAGGAAACCCGCCTCCTGCCGATATTCCGCACAGTCACAGCCGCATCATGTCCTGTCCGAAGAGTCTTCGTCGGCCAGCGACAGATGGGATACATCGGGCACCACCGGCGGAGGCAGGTCGCGCTCAACACCAAGATCACTGCCGGCAGGCGCCAGGCTCCATTCATCCAGGTGCTGAAACATAGGTGGTTGCACGTCCTCATGCTCGGCCAGGGTGACGCCAACCGGGTCAAGGCTCAGCGCGGTACCGGCAAGAATGTCGTCCACCTTTTCGCCAGCCACCGGCAGACGGTCGCCAGGCTCTGTTTTCGGAACCGCACCCCGGTTCCCTGCGTCAGGAGCGGGTTCGGCCGGCACGGCAGCCGGCTGACTGGCCTGGCCCGCAGGCGCCGCGGGTCTCGGTTGCTGGTCCGCGCCGGCAGCAGGCCGGGCATCGGCCATGGGCTGAACGTAAGCCACCATGCCATGCTTTTTCAACACAGCCCGGTACTTTTCAGCCTGGACCTCCTCCAGCTTGTTACGAATAACCACCGGCTGGCCGCTGAACATACGGTCGACCTGTTCGAGCGAAGCCTTGAACAGGGTTCGGGCATTGTTGCGCGCCGCTTCCGGATCCGTTCCGGGAACACATTCCCCTTTAAAGACAAGCTGAAACATGCGTTTTCCTCTTAACGTCCGTCGTTCCCACATCATAGTTGATCGCGCAGCGCTCCGGGAGTCCGCAACGCACGCTGCCATTGTGTGCAGACTGCAAACAATTGAAAAATGACTGTCAAATATCACGCAAAATGCGACAGACTCTGCGATAATCAACCGTAACTAAAGTTTACAATTGGTTACATATTAACCGGACCACCAGGGAGCGGCCGCCAATGACCAGACATCATGCACTCCGAATCGCTGCCGCAGCGCTTCTGTTTTCGGCGCCTTTTGCCCAGGCTGAAAACCTGGACATTCTGCTGAGCCAGGTGTTTCCGAAAGACCACGCAACCTACATCGGTTACGAAAGCGTCGAGCGTCAGGACATTCCCGCCAGTGCCCCGGTTGACCGCAAATACCTCATTGTGGACTTCCGCCTGACTTCCAGCCAGGTGGCATCGGAACAGCTTCAGGCCAGTGTCCACAAGGTCTGCATGACCCTGCTGAAAGACCGCGAGCTGATCCGGCAGCTTTCGGATTCCGGCTATGACATGGTATCCGTTGCCTTTGACCGCCGCTCACAGTTCGACTGCCTGTAAACATTTCACCGGGCCGGTCAGTCCTCGCGGCCCAGAAGTTTCGGGAAAGCCTCCAGGGTGCTGTTGACCGCGTCCAGGTTGAACGCCTCCACGTCGGCAAGCAGCTTTTCACCATACTGGGTCACGGAGCGGGATCGGAATCGCTGGCCCCAGGCCAGTACACGGCGGGCGAAGTCTTTCATCTGTTCAGGGTCCCCGCTTTCCCTTACCGTTTCCCACTCATCGCCAAAATCCGAAGCCAGCTGTTCCCGCAGCCAGCCACGTTCCTGGATGCTCAGGGTCTGGGCAAGCAGCCGATCCGACTCCTTGGGTGCACCTTCGTCTTCGGCATGCTCCACGGTCGCCTCTACCCTCGGAAGGGTCACCGTAAACGTCGAGCCCTGACCTGACTCACTTTCAACGTCCAGCTCGCCGCCCATCATCCGCGCCAGCTTTCGGCTGATGGCAAGGCCCAGGCCGGTCCCGCCATAACGACGGGTGTTCTGCCCCTCCTGCTGCTCAAAGGCGTCAAAAATCCGATCCAGCTGATCCTGCGCGATACCGATACCGCTATCCTTGACGGTCACCACCAGTTTGTAGAACTGACGGGCCGGCGTCCCGGAGCCCGGGCTGGCCTCTCCCCGGGGTTTCAGGGGCTTCGCGGTGGCACGCACCGTAACGCCACCCTCGTGGGTGAACTTTATAGCATTGCCGACCAGATTGAACAGAACCTGCCGCAAGCGGGTTTCATCGAGCATCATGGCCCCGGGCATCCCGGAATCAACGCTGACTTCCAGGGTGATGCCCTGCTCCCGGGCCCGCAGATCAAAAATGTGCCGGACATCACCCAGCAGGCGCCGAACCGAGACCGGGGAGTAGTCAAGCCGCATTTTTCCCGCCTCGATGCGGGACAGGTCCAGAATATCGTTGATCAGCATCAGCAGGCTGCGGCTGCCGGCCCGGATGGCGTCCAGGTAATTACGCTGCTGGGGGTCGGTGACGCTGTTGCTGAGCAGGTCGCTGTAGCCGATGACCGCGTTCATCGGGGTTCGGATCTCGTGGGACATGTTGGCCAGAAACTCGCTTTTTGCCAGGCTGGCTGTCTCCGCCTCCCGGGCCAGGCGTTCGGCCTCGAGCTTGGCAGCCCTCAGTTCATCCTCGCTGCGGCGCAGGGCGTTCTCCGAGCGGATGCGCTCATCAACCTCCCGGGACAGTTTGCGATTCCAGTACAGGAAAATCAGCACCACCAGGACGGCGATCAGTACCACCCGCCGCACCACCGTGTAATCGGCTTCCTGCTCAATATCGAGATGGATCCAGCGGTTGTAGATCGACTCCGTTTCACTGGCTTCAAGGTTCCCCAGAGCCTTGTTCAGCACCCGCTGCAATTCCGGATTATCCTTCCGCACCGCCAGCCTGAGATCGTACTGGTAGGGCGTGATGCTGGTAATCCTCAGGTTCGACAAACCCAGCCGGGCAACGGTGTAGCTGACCGCCGGAATGTGGGTCACCATCACATCCAGGTCGCCGTTGGAGAGCGCCAGCAGCCCCTCCTCGACAGTGGCCACCGGGTAAAGGTCCAGGTTCGGATGATGGATCAGCAGGTAATCGTGGGCGGCGTGCCGGTTGACCACGCCAACCCGTTCATCGCGAAGCTCCCGGAGATCGCCGATAAACCGCCCGTCATCGCGGATCGCGAGAGCTATGGGTACGGTCAGGTAGGCACGGGTGAACAGGAAGTCGTCTTCGGTGCGCGGCGTCCGGGACAGCCCGGGCAGTATGTCGACCTTACCGGACTGGAGCTGCTCCTCGGCAACCATCCGGCTTGCAACCAGGGTTCTGTTGAACTGGACGTTCAACTCCTCTTCCAGGCGGGTCACCAGATCCGGAACCAGGCCGGTGGGACGGCCATCCTGGGCGTACTCAAATGGCGGCCAGTCCGATCGGAACGCCACCGTAAGATCCGGATGATGCTTGAGCCAGCCAACATCGGTGGTGGACAGTTCGATACCGGTTTTCTCGATCAAGGGCTGTCCCGCCTGCAGCCAGGACTGCCGGATGACCCGGTGCTCGTTATGGCTGATGGACGCCACCGCCTTGTTCAGCACCTGGAACAGGCGATCCTTGCCGGTATCGACCCGCAAGACAACCTCAACCGGTGTGTCACTGAGCAGGTCCGACAGACCTATGCCATTCACCATCGCCGACTGCAGGTAATCCGAAACCACGGGTACCGGTGCCAGAAACGCATCGGCCTTGCCCGAAAGCACATGCCCAACCGCCTCGCTGACGCTGGCGGCAGGAACCGGCGTAAACTCCTCGACCGGATCCAGCATGGGGTATTGGTTGGGATCACCGGCGATAATGGCAACCCGGCTTCCCTCCAGGTCAGCGAGGGTGCGGATGGCGGCATCACCGGCGCTGACAAACAGGCCATAGGTCAGCGACATCAGTGGATCGGTAAATCGTTTGCCGGGCACCACCGGCATGCCCGGCATCCGCGTCGTCAGAATGGCATCACTGGCCGCCTCGGCCGGCACCTCGCTACCTTCTTCCCCCGCAGGCAGGGGCACCGGCTCGATAACGACATCCAGCTTCTCCGACAACCGGGCCAGGTAATCAATGTAGATCCCCGCCAGCACACCCTCGCCAGTGTCGAACACCAGGGGCACCTGATTGGTGTAAAGTCCGATGCGAAAGCGCTCCTGGTCCGCAAGCCAGGCCAGTTCCTGCTGGCCAAGCACCGGCGCCGGTGACGCCTGCGGCGGTTCCGCCCGCACAGGGGATTGAAACAGCGCCAACAGGCAGCACAGTAAAAAGGGAAGGCAGGCCTTCACTGGATATCCTCGGGGGTTCCGCTACATTTCAGGGAACAATACCTGCAAACGCCTGCGATTTCATTCAGCCCAACGGCCAAACGGAAAGGAATGTTAATGGACACCAGCAAACACAACCTCAGCACACTGTTCGACCAACTTGGTCTGGCCTCCGGCGCCAGCGACATCGAGGATTTTGTCACCAGGCACTCGCCCCTGCCGCGCGAGGTCGCAATCCAGGATGCCCCGCTCTGGTCTGAGAGCCAGTCGCATTTTCTGGAGGAAGGTCTGGAAGATGACAGTGACTGGGCCGAGCTCATCGATGAACTGGATGCCCTGATGCGGCATTAGGAGCTCGCTTCCTCACTGATGACAACCCGGTCGCGGCCCGCGCCCTTGGCCTGATACAGGGCGCGATCCGCCCGGTCAAAAACCGACTCCTCATTATCACCCGGAACAAAACCCGCCAGCCCCGCTGAAAACGTAACCACCACCGGCTCGCCCCGGAAATGAAACGGCAGTTTCCCGACATGTTCCCGCAGCTTGTCAACCACGGTTCGGGCATCAACCGGTGCAGTTTCCGGAAACAGCATCACAAACTCCTCACCCCCGAAGCGGGCGACGAAGTCGGTGGTGCGCAAGCCTTCCCTGAATTCCCTGGCCACCAGCTGCAACACCCGGTCTCCGGCCTTGTGGCCGTATGAGTCATTGACGCGCTTGAACAGGTCAATATCGAGCACCCCGACCGTAAGCGGGTGACCGTAGCGCTGCCAGCGGTTGTATTCGAACGCCAGCCGTTCCTGCCAGGCCTCCCGGTTGGGCAACTCGGTGAGCAGGTCGGTCATTGCCCGCAGGCGTTCCTTGCGAACCTGCTCCTGCATCTGCTCCGAGTGAGCCTCCATGGCCGCCACTTTTTCCTGCATCGCACCGAGCTGCTCGGACAGCACCCGCTCACGCTCTGACTCCTGGGTGCGGAAGCGGCCCACCGCCTGACCGATGGAGGCCAGATGCCGGCTGACCGAATTTTTCAGGTCCTGGAGGTTATCGCTGGCCTGCAAATGCAGCCCGACGCGCTCAATTTCATCACGGATCTCGCGATCAAGATTTTCAGAGGCATTCAGACGTCCGGACTGGGCCGACGACTGCGCCGAGAAATGCCCCCGCAGCAGTTCCAGGCGCTCATCCAGCCGCTTGAGAAACGCCTCGAATTCCCGCTTGCTGCGGGTAACGGCGGCAATCACCAGTTCCGCCACGTGGTTCAGCCCTTCCCGCAGCTCATTCCAGTCATTGCTTGCCAGCAGGGATTGCTGAAGGGCCCTGGCCCTGGCCTCGGTGGCGGGTTCCAGGGAGACCTGCGCGAGCATCTGGCCCAGGAGCTGACCCACCCGGCGGGCAATGCGCAGCCGCTGGGCATTGTCTTCAATGTCTTGGGCATTGCCCGGCTTGTTAGCGGCTTCTGAGGGCGGGACAGGCTCTGGCTGCGGCCCTGGCCCGTTGACCGGCTCCGGATCCCGCCGTTTGCGCGAGAACAACGACCGTTTCTTCTCGGCCGAGGCCTGGTGTTCGTCCAGCAGGGCGACCTGGCGGTCGATCTGGTCCTGCAGCTCCTTCCAGGCCTCCACATCCACTCTGTTTTTCCGGAGGTCCTTGCGAAGGCGGGCCAACAACCGGTCAAGCTCAGGCGCCTGGCCCTCGGATGCCAGGCTGGTGCGCACCAACATGCGTTCCAGGGAGTTTCGCTCGACCTTCCACTGCTGTTCCCGGTTCTCTGCAGATTCGAGTTCCTGAAGGTATTTTTCCTTCCAGGACTGATCCGATGCCATGGAGCGCTCCCGTTTACCCTTGCTGTCCGGTGAGTGACTGAAAAAGACCCGCGCGCTGGTCACTGGCCTGAGGTGTTTTCATCATTGGTCTTGCCATGATACGAATCTCTGCGTGCTCTGGGATGACTCTGATCATAAACCCGGGCCAAATGTTGAAAATCAAGGTGAGTATAGACCTGGGTCGTGGCGATATCGGCGTGGCCGAGTAATTCCTGAACCGCCCGGAGATCACCACTGGATTCCAGCATGTGGCTGGCAAAGGAGTGCCGCAGGAGATGGGGGTGGAGCTTCTGGTCGGCGCCCCGGGTGATTCCCCAGCGGCTCAGGCGGGCCTGAATACTGCGATGGCTGAGTCGCTCGCCCCGCTGGCTGACAAACAGGGCCTTCTCACCGTCATTGGCCAGCCCGGCCCGCTGGGGCAGCCAGGCCCGGATTGATGCCACCGCCTTTCGGCCAACCGGCAGCAGCCGCTGCTTAGCGCCCTTGCCCACGACCCTGACCTCGCCACTGCGCAGGTCGACGGTATCCACATCCAGGCTGGCCAGCTCCGCCAGCCGCAGGCCGGAGGAGTACATCAGTTCAAACATGCACAGATCACGGACTTCGAGCGGGTCTTCCGGGGGGCTGTCCAGCAGATAGCTCAGCTGATCGACGTCGGCCACCCGGGGCAGACGCCGGCCAGTTTTCGGGGCGCGGATATCGAGCGCGGGGTTATCGGTTGCCAGCCGCTCCCTGAGCAGGAACTGGTAAAACCGGCGCGTCGCGGACAGGTGCCGGGCAATGCTCCGGCCCGACAGGCCGGCCCGGCTGAGGGTGGCCACATAGCGGCGCAGGTCATGGTTGGTTACCCGTTGCCAGGCCAGTTGCCCACTGCCGGCCAGCCAGCCCGCAAGGCGAAGCAGATCCCGCTGATAGCTGTCGCAGGTTCTGGGGGAATGGCGTTTCTCCGACGCCAGGTGACGGATAAAATCGGTTACCGGCCGGCCCAGCTCATCGGGCACATCCGACACCGCCGGAGTTCCGGACACCTCAGCGCGACTCCGCCGCCATATCGGTAACCGGGGCGGCCAGGGTGTGGCGCAGGATCATCGGTGGCAGCAGCCGGCTCAGGGTGTCGCTGATGTAGCTGAGGAACAGCGAGCCCATGCTCTGGTCAAAATAGCCTGGCTGGCAGCTGCCAACGGCGAACAGGCCCACCAGCTCGCCATGGCGCAAAGGCACCAGCGCGACGGAGGCAATGGCCTCTTCCCGACCCGGGAACAGAAGCTCCCGCTCGCTCTCCCGGAACTGGCCACAGACCGCGCGTTCGCCTTCAAGCAGGCTGCCAAGCCGTTCCCGGGCAGCGGACGGACTCACCACATGCAGAGCACCCTGGGACGCCCCCGGGAGTTCGGAGTCGGTAAACAGCAGCACCGAGGCGGCATCAAGACCGAAATCGCCACGGATGCTGTCATCAATCGCCGAGGCCATGTCATTGAGCGTCCGGGCTTCAATCACTTGCATTAACAGGCGCTTGCTCTTTTCAAACAGCCGATCGTTGTGGCGAGCAATGGACACCAGTTCCACCAGCTCCCGGCGCAGGGTATCCCGTTGCTCACGAAACAGGTGAACCTGACGTTCGACCAGGGAAATGGCCCGGCCGCTGTCATGAGGCAGGGTCAGGCTGCGCAGCAATTCGTCCTGGCCGACAAAGAAATCGGGGTTGGCGCGCAGGTACTCCGCTACCTCTTCCGGGGTCAGGGCTCCGGCCTTCTGGTGGGCCGCTTGTTCTGTCATGGTGCACTCCTGGCTGTCAGGGTCGTTGTTTGTGGGGGCGGGCGCTGCCCCTCCGGCGGCGACTGCCAGAGTCACCCGGTAGCCGTAACTGCCCTTCAAATACGCTGGTCGCAGGCCCTTCCATCATAACAGGGGTACCTTCACCCTGCCATTCAATGACCAGCTTGCCGCCCCGCAGCTCCACTTCCACGCGATGATCCAGCAGGCCACGCAAACAGCCGACGACAACCGCAGCACAGGCGCCGCTGCCACAGGCCAGGGTTTCGCCGGAGCCGCGCTCAAATACCCGAAGGCGGGCATGGCTGCGATCCAGTATCTGCAGGAAACCGATGTTGGCCCGGGCCGGGAAGCGGGGATGCCGCTCCAGCCTCGGCCCCAGGGTTTCCACCGGTGCCGAGTCAACATCGTCCACCAGCAACACACCGTGGGGATTGCCCATGGACACCGCACTGAGTTCCACCGTCTGGCCATCCACATCCACGGTGTAGACATCCTTGCGGCGGTCAGCGGCAAACGGAATGGCCGGCGGGTTCAGCTCGGGCACCCCCATGTTGACCATGACCATGCCATCCCGGCCCACGCGTAATTCGATCACACCCTTGGCGGTCTGAACCCGGATCACCTTCTTATTGGTCAGGCGCTGGTCGCGCACAAACCGGGCGAAACAACGGGCGCCATTGCCGCACTGCTCCACCTCCGAGCCATCCGCGTTAAAAATGCGGTAGCGAAAATCCACATCCGGCAGGCCTGGTGGTTCCACCACCAGCAACTGATCAAAGCCGATGCCGAAATTCCGGTTGGCCAGCTCCCGGATCATCTCCGGGCGCAGGCGGAACGGCTGGCTGATGGCATCCACCACCATGAAATCATTACCCAGCCCATGCATCTTGGTGAACCGGAGTGTGGGGCCCTGGGTGCGGCGCTGCTGGTTCATCTCCTCACTCCCGCTCATGCCGGAAGGCAGCTCTCGGGCGCGAGCTGGTCTTCGAGGGTTTCGCGGCGACGCACCACATGCACCTGGTCGCCATCGACCATCAGTTCGGGCGGCCGGTTCCGGGTGTTGTAATTGGAGCTCATCACAAAACCATAGGCGCCGGCGGAGCGAACAGCCAGCAAGTCGCCGGCCTGCAGGCTAAGCGGGCGGTCCTTGCCCAGGAAATCGCCGGTTTCACAGACCGGGCCGACCAGATCCCAGGCTTTTTCCTCGCCATCCTGGTGCGGCTTGACCGGGATAATGGCCTGCCAGGCGCTGTATAGCGCCGGGCGAATCAGGTCGTTCATGGCGGCGTCAATGATGGCAAAGTTCCGGTGCGCTGTGCACTTGAGGAATTCCACCCGGGTCACCAGGATCCCGGCATTGGCGGCTATCGAGCGGCCGGGCTCGAGAATCAGTTCCAGCTTGCGGTCGCCCAGGCGCTCGGCCAGCGCCCGGACATAATCCGACGGCTGAGGCGGCTGTTCCTGGTTGTAGGTAACGCCGAGCCCACCCCCCATGTCCAAATGACGGATATGAACCCCCCGGCCTGCCAGGGTGTCGATCAGGGCCAGCACCCGGTCCAGGGCATCCAGAAACGGCGAGACGCTGGTCAGTTGGGAGCCGATGTGGCAATCCACGCCCTTGATCTCCAGGTTCGGCAGGCTCGCGGCCCGGGCATAAACCTCCGGTGCTTCGGCAATATCAATCCCGAACTTGTTCTCTTTCAGGCCCGTGGAGATGTAGGGGTGAGTACCGGCATCGACATCCGGATTCACCCGCAGGGAAACCGGCGCCCTGACGCCCAGCTCACCGGCCACGGCATTCAGCCGGTCCAGCTCGGTATCGGATTCAACATTGAAACAGCGCACGCCCAGCTCCAGGGCCCGCTTCATTTCCCATTCCTGCTTGCCCACCCCGGAGAACACCACCTTTGCCGGATCGCCGCCGGCCCGCAGCACCCGCTCCAGCTCGCCGGCCGACACGATATCGAAACCGGCACCAAGCCGGGCCAGGACATTCAGCACCGCCAGGTTGCTGTTGGCTTTTACCGCGTAACACACGAGATGCGGGTGGTCGCGCAGGGCATCGTCGTAGGCGCGATAATGGCGCTCGAGGGTAGCACGGGAATAAACGTAGGCTGGTGTCCCGAACCGCTCGGCAATGGTCGAGACAGGCACATCCTCGGCGTAGAGCTCGCCGTTGCGATAGTTGAAATGATCCATGAGTTTCCTGATTCGTTTATCGGAGCGACAAGGCCGGGGTGTTACTCGCGTTTTTCATCATCCGGTGCCCCGTTCACAACCTTGGCCGAAATGTCCTGGCTGTCCCGGTACAGCGGCCCTTTCTGGCCGCATCCGCTCACTGTCAACGCCAGCATCAGCACCATGATTGGCAGAGTCCACACTCGCATACCTGCTACCCCTGAGTTCACTATGGCCGCAGTATACCTGAGACCCGCACCGTGCGGCGAGATCAGCGCCCGTTCGCAAGCTGCCGGTTGAGGGATTGCTCGAGCACCGACCGGTAATACAGGTACTGGCTGGTCTGGATATCCTGCTGATAGACCCGCGGGTCAATGTCGTGGGGCAGATGGAGGTCGGTCAGATACACCGGGTAGACCTCACCGCTCGGGCGCAGGGAGCGGATGTAGTGGGCCACTGCGGGGATAAGCTGGTCGCCGTATTCCTGCACGGTGAATTCCTGCTCGCCACAGAAAATGTCAAAGCGCAGCCGGCTGTCGCCTTCGTGAATGCCCACGGCCTGCACCTCAAGCCCGGGCAGCAACACCCCGGAGTCCGTTTCCGGCCGGTATTCGGCGCGCCAGGCGTCGTCCCGCCGGACAATCTCGTAGCATTGCACGCCGGCCACCACGCCCGGCGATTCCGTGTGCCGCAGCAACCGCCGTTCAATCAGATTATCGAGGAACCGCAGTACCGGCAGCAGCAAATGCCGGCGGCTGGTCACCGGCTGTTCCCAGCTGAATACCGAGCCGAGTTCATCAACCACCCAGAGCCGCGCCTGGTCGCCCAGAACCCGGTAGAACACCTGGATATTGTCCGGTTCACTGGCCTGACAGACCGCCCGCAGGGCCGGCTCGTCCTGCAGCGCATAACGGTCGAATACCACCGGCAGGTAGCGCTCCTGGGGCAGTGCGAGAAACTCCATCAGCGCATCCAGGCTCTCCAGCGCCACGAAGTGCGGCTCCAGGCCGTTGAATTGCAGCAGGAAGTAACGGCGATCCATTTCGATGACATAGCGCAGCGGGTGCGGCCCGGAACCACCGGCGAAGAATGGCCTGAGTACATCGGCAAACAGTTCCTGGACCCGGCGGGCAATGGCAGAGCCGTGGCCCCGGTTGTGGCAGTGCACCTGGATGCCGGGCAACTCGGACGGGTTGGCCGCCACCGAGGCCAGAACGTTTTTCAGGCACTGGATGAGCGTGTCGCCGGCGGCGTAATGCTGCAGGCTGACCTCATGCCAGCTGTTGAAGGTGATCTGGTCAATGCTGATCACCAGATTTTCCCGGCCGCCGCTGAAGCCGAGGGAATCGTGCCGGGCGCTCAGCTTGTGAAGCCCCTTGTCGGTCAGGTGCGCCTGTGGGTCCAGGCCGACATTCACCAGCAGCAGGTTTCTCAGGGGCCGGACGCCCCGGGACAGGCTTTCCCGGGGCGCGGCCCCGATCGGGAACGGCAGGAATCCACTCAGCGCATCGAGCATTTCCCGCAGCTCACTCACCGAGGCGATGGTGGTGCCGGCCCGGACATTCAGCCGGGTCGAGCGCGTCAGCAGACCATTGCAGTAACACCAGACCATCACCTCGGCCAGATTGCCGGAGCGGCGGATCACCGGCTGCCAGAAGGCGTCGGCGGGATCTTCCAGGTCGCGGTAAAGCAGCCAGCCGGCGCCGTCACTGCCCTGCTCTGACTGGTGATGGAAGGCAAGATTTTCCTCGGCCAGCGAGGGCGCCAGGCCCGGGTTGATCTGCTCAACCTTGCCCGCCTTGCGCTGGAACGCCGCGTACAGCTTGCGCCCCAGCAGATTGATATCACTGTCACTGATGGCCGCCCGCCGGCCATGCTCCCTCGCCATTTTCGAGAGCAGCCGATAACTGTGGGTGAGCTCGCTCACAATGATCCGGCGCAGAGTGATGACATCCTCAGCCCGCCAGCGCTGGCGCTGATCCAGCTCGGTCAGGGTAGTTTCCGGCCAGCCCCAGCGTTCCACCAGTTGTCGCAGCAGGCGCACCCGCCACTGCTCCGGAGACACCTCGGCTCGGGTCAATGGCAGGCCGGCCTTGAGATACAGGCTGCGGCGAACCAGATCGAGCCGCGACGCCAGCTCCGGCCCGCAGAGCCAGCTCTCCAGCCGGTCATAAAGCATGATATAGGGATCCAGCCGGTCGGCGTCGGTTTCACCCCGAAAGACAGCCTGCTTGAACTCGCTGGACAGCAATGCCTGACCGGTGGTCCGCGCATAACATTCGATCAGCAGCAGTTTGAGAATGGACTTCCAGGGGGTGTCGATGCCCTTGTAAAGCTGCCAGACCCCGGCACCAAGAAATTCCGCCTCCGGTATCGAAGGCACCGGGCCGAAATCAATGTACTCATCGGCCCGCACAAACCGGCAATCCACCAGCTTGCGCATGCACTCGTCATAGCTGGTCTCCAGCTTGGGCGGTATCAGCCACCACATCGGCCAGGCACCACCAAGGTGGATGCTGGTGCGGTAGAATTCGTCAAGCAGCAGAAAGTGCTGGGCGCTGCCACAGTTCTCGCCGGTGACCTCTGCCCGCTGGCGTCCGGCCCGCCAGTCCGCGGACGAGAACACAAAGACATGCAGCTCCACGCCAAAGGTTTCGGCCCAGCCGGCCAGCTTTTCGGCCTTGCGCTCGAGGCAGCGAACGCCGCGCTCGGGCAAATCATTGCGGTGGCAGAGCCAGACATCCAGATCACTGGCAACCGAATGCCCCAGGGTGCCCGGGCTTCCCATCAGGAACATGGCGTCCAGGTCGGGTTTGCGCTTGCCCTCATCTTTCAGGGAAAAGGTACGGGCCAGCCGACGGGCAGCATGGAGGGTAGCGTCTGATGGCCTGAAGTGACTCAGACCATACGGACAGTCGCTGTCCAGGTAGCCCGGCAATGCCGGGTGATTCAGGTGAAACGCCAGCGGAAGAATCTCCAGCACCAGCTTTTGCCGGTAGGCCAGCGCCGAGTGGGCACGCTCCCAGCGCTGCTGGTTGACCACGAGAAACCGGTCCCTCAGGCGGCGGAGCGTCTTGCGGTCTATACCCTCGTCAAAATCGAGGTCAATCGGGCCAGCGTGGGTGCTCAAGGCATCTCCGGGGAGAGGTTCTTTTCAGTGTCAGTATGAGTATGATGGTCGCATCGTGGCAAAACCGGCAAAAAAATAAAAGCAATAGAACACCCGAGGCTAACCTTCCGTGAAAGAGTTCATCATTCGCCGCTATCGCTCGGAGCATGTCCCGACCTCTGATCGCCAGACCGTCGTTCGCATCGACGATGAGGGCAAAGTGCTGTTCGCTGACCACCAGGCCGAAGCCATCCTCGGCTACGATGCCAGCGAACTGGAAGGCCAGCCCGTGCACCGGATTCTGGCTTCGCGCCAGGACGACCCCTTCGCTCCGGCCAACCGCCACCGGATCGAGCGGGGCCAGAATGTGCTGGTGACCTTCCGCCACAAGGAGGGCTTCTTCTATACCGGCAGCCTGAGCCTGCGCCTGGACATGCGCGACTCCGACAAGGCCGCAAGCGCCACCATCACACTTTGTGACAGTACCTCCCGGGATTCACGGCTGCTGCGCTCGGCCGAGAGCAACGCCGGTTTCGGAATCTGGGAACTCGACACCCGAAGTAACGAAATGACCTGGACCGAGGGCATGTTTCAGATCCTTGAGCTGAAGCCCGGCAGCGATATCACACCGGAGCAGGCGCTGTTTTACTGCCAGACCGGCCAGGCCAGGGTCCGGGCCATGTTCCGGCGCTGTATGCGGACCGGCGAAAGCTTTGCCCTTCAGCTCGATATTCTCACCTCGCGCCAGACCCCTCGCCGGGTGATCCTCAACTGTCGCGCGCTCAAGCAGAGCGGCCGGGTTCAGCGGCTTGGCGGCACCCTCGTGGACCGAACCGGGGAAATGCGCCTCGACCGGGCCCGCCAGAATGCGGAACAGATGCTGACGGCAACCACCCGGGCAACGCCGGATCTGGTGGTTGCGGTTGACTCGTCGTTCCACCTGCTCCATTTCAACGCCGCCTGGGCCAGCCAGTTTGCGCAGACTTTCGGTGTGAACCCCGGGCCTGGCGACAGCCTGAGCGAACTGCTCCGGGAATTCCCCAATGAACGCAGGCTGATGGAACGGCTCTGGCGACGGGCGTTCGAGCGGGACAGTTTCGTGGTTGAAATGGCCATGGCGCAGCAGGCCCGGGAGCTGCCGGTGCATGAATTTCACTACCAGCGCCTGACCAACGAACAGGGCGAAGTGACCGGTGCCGTGCACGTGGCACGGCGCATTGAGCCGAGGCTCAACCATGCCTCAAACGGCGACTACCGGATCCGCCACGATCCGGTAACCGGGCTGATGAACCGCAAGGAATTTATCGCCCGGCTGCACCGCACCCTGGAACAGAAAAGCCACCGCGAGTCTTGTGACAGCCTGCTGTACCTCGATCTTGATGGTTTTGAGCGTTTCAATGATGTGGCCGGCAGCGGCACCGGCGACCGATATCTGCGGGCGCTGGCCGGCAACCTGGGGGTACGGGTCCGACAGCGGGACGCGCTGGCCCGCCTGGCCGGAGACACCTTCGCGCTGCTGATCGAGAACTGCCCGGACAGCCGGGCCAGGAAAATCGCCCAGGAGACCCTGGATCTGATCGGGGAATTCGTTTTCGAGTGGCAGGGGCAAACGCTGCAGACCACCGCCTCTGGCGGCCTGCTGGTTATGGACAGCGAGATTCCGGGCGACCCGGAACAGTTGCTCAGCCAGGCGGCAGACCTGTGCCACACCGCCAAGACTTCCGGGCGCAACCGCATCCATGCCGCCCGGGCACTCGCCGGTCACACTGACGATTCCACCGCCAGCAAACGGGTGGCGCAAATCCGCGAGGCGCTGGACAATCATCACCTGGTTCTCGAGTACCAGGCCATGAGACCTGTGGCCAGCCCGACCTGGGGCGACCACATAGAAATCCTCTGCCGGATTCCGGCCACGCCGGACGCCGACACGGTGCTCAAACCGGACGACTTTCTGCCCATTGCGGAGCGTTTTGACCTGGCCAAACGCCTGGACCGCCAGGTTATCCGGCAGACCCTGGACTGGCTCGGCCGCCAGCCGTTGCTGGAGCCTCGATTGAAGTACTGCGGGTTTAACCTGTCGCTGGCCAGCGTGCTGGATGACACCTTCGCGGACTTTATGGCGCAGGCCCTGAGGGAGTCGCCATTTGATCCGGACTGCTTCTGTCTGGAAATTCGCGAGGCCCATGCGACCCAGTACCCGGATGATGTCGCGGTGTTGTGCGATGCCCTGCACCGGGCAGGCTGCCGGGTCGCCCTCGACGGCGCCGGGGCCTCGGTGGAAAGCTACAGCCTGGCGGCAAAACTGCCGGTGGATATCATCAAGCTGGATCGGCGGCTGGTGCAGCACCTGGAGGATGACCCGGTGCAGCAGGTGATGCTCGAAGCCCTGCACCGGATTGCCGAAGCTGCCGGCAAGGTGACCGTGGCCACGTTTATCGAGAGCGACGATGCCCTGCGGAAAGTCCGGACCCTGGGCATTCATTACGGCCAGGGCTACCGGTTATTCCGGCCACAGCCGCTGGAACAGTTAACGCCGGCGGCGGTTGATCTGACCACGGGGCGGATCGGCGGCTAACCCCCGCCCCCGGGAACCTCGTTCAGCCCAACTGGCTGCGCGCCCGGCCAACGGCAGCCCGCACCTGCTCCGGCGCGGTGCCACCGAGGTGGTTGCGGGCCTGAACCGATCCTTCCAGGGTCAACACATCAAACACGTCCTCGCCGATGTGATCCGAGAACTGCTTCAGCTCATCCAGGGTCATATCCGACAGGTCGCGACCTTCAGCCACCCCGAACGCCACCGACTTGCCGACGATTTCATGGGCATCCCGGAAGGGCACGCCTTTCTTCACCAGGTAATCGGCCAGGTCGGTAGCCGTGGAGAAACCGCGCTTGGCTGCCACCCGCATGTTATCCGCCTTGGCACGGATCGCCGGAATCATGTCGGCGTAGGCTTTCAGGCAACCCTTGATGGTATCCACGGTGTCGAACAGGGGCTCCTTGTCTTCCTGGTTGTCCTTGTTGTAGGCCAGTGGCTGGCTCTTCATCAGGGTCAGCAGACTGACCAGATGGCCATTCACCCGGCCGGTCTTGCCCCGAACCAGTTCCGGCACGTCCGGATTCTTCTTCTGGGGCATGATGGACGAGCCGGTGCAGAAGCGATCCGGCAGATCAATGAAATCAAACTGGGCCGAGGTCCAGAGCACCAACTCCTCGCTGAAACGGGACAAATGGGTCATCAGCAGGGCAGCAAAACTGCAGAACTCGATGGCGAAATCCCGGTCGCTGACCGAGTCCAGGGAGTTCTCGCTGGCCCGGTCAAAGCCCAGCAGGCGGGCGGTCATCGCCCGATCAATGGGGTAGGTGGTGCCGGCCAGGGCCGCGGCGCCCAGGGGCATCACGTTGACCCGCTTGCGGCAGTCCTGCAGGCGCTCGGCATCGCGCACCAGCATTTCGTACCAGGCCAGCAGATGGTGGCCGAAGGTAACCGGCTGGGCGGTCTGCAGGTGGGTGAAGCCGGGCATGATGGTATCCGCCTCGCGCTCAGCCAGGTCCAGCAGGCCGGCTTGCAGGCGATTCAGTTCGTCGGCAATCACGTCAATCTCGTCCCGCAGGTACAGGCGGATATCGGTGGCCACCTGGTCGTTGCGGCTGCGGCCGGTGTGGAGTTTCTTGCCGGTGATGCCGATACGGTCGGTCAGGCGTGCCTCGATGTTCATGTGCACGTCTTCCAGACTGACCGACCACTGGAAATTACCGGCTTCAATATCCGCCTTGACCCCTTTCAGGCCTTCGATAATCTGATCCCGCTCCTCAGTGGTGAGCACGCCTACCTCGGCCAGCATGGTGGCATGGGCAATGGAGCCGGTGATGTCGTGGTGGTACAGGCGCTGGTCAAATCCCACCGATGCGGTAAATTTCTCGACAAAGGCATCGGTGGGTTCACTGAAGCGCCCGCCCCAGGGTTTTTCGGAGCTTGTGGTCTGGTCAGACTTTTTCTGATCCGTCATGGTCTATCTTTCCTGCTGACAGCCCGGCATCATCTGGCGGGAACTGGGTACATTGAACGTGGCGGGAGTATACCATTCTGACCCGGGTAAAGGAGACACCCCGTAACGGGGACAAAGCAGTGGCAACGAACGAGTTCTACGTTCCGGACCTGTGCCGGGTGCGGGCGGTGTTCCTGTTGCTGGTAACCAGTGAACTGCTGGTTCTGGTGCTCGCCATCGTGCAGGCGGAGCAGGGCTGGATCGACTGGAACTACTTCGGCCTGCTGTCGCTGTTTGTCCAGTGGACCACCCTCACCAGTGCCGCGCTGATCTGCCTGCTGCGCGCCAGGCTTGCCCGGATGTCGGTCTCTGCCGCCACGGCCATCATTGTCGCCATCGTTCTGCTGGATGTGCTGGCCTTCAGCCTGTTTGCCGACAGCGTTCTGCACCCGGAGGCTGGTGTGGCTGTCTGGCAGGGCGTGGCCAAGAAACTGTTGCTGGCCCTGCTGATCGTGCTGATGGTGCTGCGCTACTTTTACCTGCAACACCAGTGGCAACAGCAGCGGGAAGCGGAAATGCAGGCGCATCTGGCCTCACTCCAGGCCCGCATACAGCCCCACTTCCTGTTCAACAGCATGAACACCATAGCGAGCCTGATCGCCATCAATCCGGACCGGGCCGAAGAAGCGGTGCTGGATCTGTCGGAGCTGTTTCGCGCCAGCCTTCGCACCGGCGACCAGTTGATCCCCCTGTCCAGGGAGCTGGCGTTGTGCCAGCGCTACCTGGCGATTGAAGGGCTGCGCCTCGGCGAGCGGCTGAAGCTGGACTGGCAGATTGAAGGTGGCCTGGACCAGCAGGCGATTCCACCACTGACCTTGCAGCCGCTGGTGGAAAATGCCATCTACCATGGCATTCAGCCCCGGCCTGAGGGCGGCACGGTGCGCATCGAGGCCCAGGCCCGGGGTGATTTTGTCTACCTGCTGGTGCAGAACCCGAAACCGGAACAGAACAGTCATCAGCACGACGGCAACCGAATGGCACTGGCCAACATCAAATCCCGGCTACAGGCCCTGTTCGGTGAACCGGCGGTGCTCAAACACAGCCACCAGAACAATGTCTATACCGTTACCCTGAGACTGCCCCGTCAGAAGGCGGACGAGCGGAAAACCCCGAGACCAACCAGCCAAAGGAAAGCGAACCGAGATCAGCCATGAGTGATACCCGCAGCGTCCTGATCGCCGATGATGAACCCCTGGCCCGGGAACGGATCCGCCGCCTGGTGGACGCGCTTCCGGGTTACCGGGCCTGCGGTGAAGCAGCAGACGGCGACAGCACCCTGAAGCAGGTCGCCGAGCTGGAGCCGGATATCCTGTTGCTGGATATCCGCATGCCCGGCATGGACGGCATGGAAGCCGCCAGCCGCCTGAGCCAGCTGACCAATCCGCCCGCCCTGATTTTCTGCACCGCCTACGATCATTACGCCATCCAGGCGTTCGATGTGCAGGCCACGGCCTACCTGCTCAAGCCGGTCCGCAAGGAGGCTCTGGCCGAGGCCCTGGCACGGGCCGGCAGAGTCAACCGGGTACAGTTGCAGGCACTGAACGGCCAGTCCGGTCAGGGCCCGGAACAGCTCGCGGTGCGCACCCATCGAGGCACCGAGCTGATCGATCTGCGGGAAATCCTCTACTGCGAGGCGGATCAGAAATACGTCACCATTCACCACGACCGGGGCGAAACGGTGTGTGACTATACCCTGAAGGAGCTGGAGAGCAGTTATCCGGGCACTCTGCTCAGGATCCACCGGAACACGCTGGTGGGCGTCCGCTTTATCCAGGGGCTGAAACGGACGCCCGACGGCCACAACCTGGTGTTGCTCAGGGACGGCCGGGGGCAACTCCCGGTCAGTCGCCGGCACACCAGCAATGTGCGCCAGTGGCTCCAGGAGCACCAGCCGGGCTGAACCGGCACCACCCCCAAGGGGGTAGCCACGGGACTTTTCTGCCGCCACAGGGTAACCTTGGCGGACATTTTCCGAACCGACAGCGAGCATCATGTCCAAACGTACCCTTCGCATTGCAACCCGCAGCAGCGCACTGGCGCTGTGGCAGGCGGAATTCATCAAGGCCGAACTGGAAAGGCTGCACGACAACATCTCTGTGGAGCTGGTGAAGATCAAGACCCAGGGCGACAAGATCCTGGACGTGCCCCTGGCCAAAATCGGCGGCAAGGGGCTGTTCGTCAAGGAACTCGAAGAAGCCATGCTGGACGGCCGTGCGGATCTGGCGGTGCACTCCATGAAGGACGTGCCCATGGAATTCCCGGAAGGCCTGGGGCTGGTCGCCATCTGCGAGCGGGAAGACCCCACCGATGCCTTCGTCAGCAACCGGTACGACAATGTCGACGCCCTGCCCCAGGGCGCGGTGGTTGGCACCGCCAGCCTGCGCCGGGAAGCCCAGTTGCGGGCCTACCGCCCGGACCTGCAGATCCGCGTGCTGCGCGGCAACGTCAACACCCGGCTGGCCAAGCTCGATGCCGGCGAATACGAAGCCATTGTGCTCGCCAGCTCCGGCCTCAAGCGTCTCGGTTTCCATGAACGCATCCGCTACTGCCTGCCGGATACGGTGTCGCTTCCGGCGGTCGGCCAGGGCGCCCTCGGCATCGAATGCCGGGTGGACGACCATGACCTGCTGGCCATGCTCGAGCCCCTGAACCACAAGGACAGCTCGGATCGGGTCAAGGCCGAACGGGCCCTGAACCGTCGCCTGGAGGGTGGCTGCCAGGTGCCGATCGCCGCCTATGCGCTGCTTGAGGATGACGACACACTCTGGCTGCGCGGCCTGGTGGGCGCCGTTGACGGTACCCAGATCTTCCGGGTCGAGGGCCGCGCTCCCCGGGCCGAAGGAGAGCGCCTGGGCCGGGAACTGGCAGAGGACCTGCTGGCCCTGGGTGCCGACAAGGTGTTGGCAGAAATCTATGGCCACACACCCACCTGAGCCCGACCTGAAGGGCCGGCGGATCCTGGTCTGCCGGCCAGAACCGGAGGCATCACGGCTCGCCAGCCGTTTCCGGGCCGCTGGCGCCGACGTGCGTATCCTGCCGCTGATTGACCGGGAGCCCCTGCCGGAAACGCCCGAGCGGCGCACACTCATCCTGAGCCTTGATGAGTACTCCCACGTTATCGCCGTCAGCCCTTTTGCCGCCCGCCTGCTGCTGGCTGAGATTGACACCTGGTGGCCTCAGATTCCCATGGGCCTGCGCTGGTATGGCGTGGGCGCAGGCACCGCGGCGGTACTGGCAGAGCATGGGCTTGACCCGCAAAAGCCACCCAGTGGCTGGACCAGTGAAGCCTTGCTGGCCCTACCGTCACTCGCCAGCCTGCAGGGTGAGCAGGTGCTGCTCGCCCGGGGGGAAACCGGCCGCGAGCTGATCCGGGACACCCTCGAAGCCCGGGGCGCCCGGGTCACGCCCCTGCCCCTGTATCGCCGGTGCCGCCCCGAGTACACAGCGGAACAGCTCCGGTCGCAGTTTCAGACCTTCGCGCCCGACGCCCTCATCGTGCTCTCCGGCGAAACCTTGAACAATCTCATCGCACTCAGTGCGAATAGCAGCCATAATCTATACGATAGGTTATTGATTGTTCCCGCAGATCGGGTTGCCGAACAGGCCCGGGCAGCGGGATTCACAAATCCGTGTATACCAGGAAGCCTTGCCGATAACGACATCGTGGCCAGGGTTGCAGAGCAACTTGCCGGCCGGGACGGTGGCTCCGGAAAAGCCAAGTAAGGACGCCCGTGACTGACACAACGAATCAACTGCCCGTACCCGTCTCCAGGGATTCATCCGCCCGCCAGAGACTCTGGCCAGTCTGGCTGATTGCCGTTATTGCCCTGATCCTTGCAGTTGCCCTCGCGCTGTGGAGCTGGCAGCAGTGGAACAACTATCAGGCCGTCAGGCAGACCCTGCAGGCCGTGCAACAGGACACCGCCCAGCTCGAAAATCTTTACGGCGACCGTGGCAGCCAGATGAGCGAGCGCCTGATAACCCTCGAAGAAAAACTGGCCAGCCAGCGCGAACTGCTTGCCACCCAGCAACGCCAGGTCGACCATAACGCCCGGGAACTGCTGGAGGCCGGCAATCGAACCCGCACTGACTGGCTGCTGGCCGAGGCCGAGTATCTGCTGCGGATCGCGAACCAGCGGCTGATGATCGAAAAGGACATTGCCGGTGCATTGTCCGCGCTGCAGGCAGCGGACGAAGTACTGGCTGAATCCGATGACATCGGCGTCTACCCGGTTCGCCAACAGCTGGCCCGTGAAATCCTTGCGCTGAAGGGCCTGACCGATGTCGACCGGACCGGACTCTACCTGAAGCTGGAAGCGGCCATCGACAGCATCAACCAGCTGACCGACCAGGCTCTGGTTCATGAAAATGCCCCGGGCTTTGTGCCCGGATCCGACTCCGGCAAGCCAACTGAAACAACCGGCGAACCCGGCCTGCTGGCGCGAGCCTGGCAAAAGGTGAAATCAACCCTGATGCAGGTGGTTGTGGTTCGCCGGATGGATGAGCCGGTCAAACCCCTGCTGTCGCCAGACCAGAGCGCCTACGCCCGCCTCAATCTTCAATTGATGCTGGAAGAAGCGGAAATGGCCGTTCTTAGGGGTAATCAGGCACTGTATGAGCGAGCACTGACCAAAGCCCGCACTACGATCAAAGACTGGTACGATGCCAGCAACCCAAGGGTCAAGGCGCTGACCGAAACCCTTGCCGAGCTGGCTCAACGGAATGTCGACCCGGACCTGCCGGATATCAGTCAGTCACTGGACCTTCTCAAGCAACGGCTGGCCGGCCGCCTGAATGCCAGTGAGTCTACTGGTGGTGACAGCGCTAGCCAGGGGAATGAGGGCGGTGATTCATGATCCGTCTATTATTCATTGTTCTGCTGGCACTGCTGATTGGCACCGGGCTCTCGCTGGGGCTGCAGTACGACCTGGGCTATATCCGGATCAGCCTGGGACACTACCTGATCGAGACCAATTTCTGGGTAGGCCTGGTGCTTCTGATCACGGTCATCGCCCTCACGGTACTGGTCATCAATCTTGTGCGCCGGCTGCGGCGCGGCACCGGGCTGGTCGCCGGCTGGATTGCCCGTAGCAACGAGCGCCGGGCACGCCGCCGGACAACTCAGGGCCTGCTGGCGCTGGCCGAGGGCAACTGGCCCAGGGCCCGGAAATTGCTCACGGCGTCGGCAAACCACGCCGATACCCCGCTGATCAATTACCTGGCGGCCGCCCAGGCAGCGTTCGAAACCGGTGATCACGAAGCCGTGGATGAGCTGCTACGGAAGGCCTTTGACAGCACGCCCGGGTCTGATATGGCCGTGGGCATTACCCAGGCCCAACTGCAACTGGCGGGCAACCGGCTGGAGCAGGCACTGGCCACCCTGATTCGGCTGCGCAAGCAATCGCCCCACCACCCCTTCGTGCTGAAACTGCTGAAAAACACCTACCTGAGGCTGGAAGACTGGCGGGAACTGTCGAAGCTGCTGCCGGAATTGCGCAAGCGCAACGTGTTACCCGAAACAGAGCTGAATGACCTGGAACGCCAGGTCTGGCACAACCTGCTTGAGCGCGCCGCGGAAGACTGCCGGCGCCAGCAGCAACAGAATCCGGACGCATCCCTGGAGCCACTCACCCGGCTCTGGGATGAGCTGCCCGGTTTCCTGCGCCGTGACGAATTCACCATTCGGGACTATGCCCGGCTACTGGCCGGCCTGGGCGACGAGGTTCAGACCGAGACCCTGTTACGTAAAGTGCTGCGCAATCACTGGAGTGATGAACTGATCAACCTGTACGGCCGGGTGCAGGGCCAGAAGCCCGATGAACAGCTGTTGCTGGCCGAACAGTGGCTGAAAGACCGGCCCAACAACCCGGAACTGCTGCTGGCCCTGGGTCGGCTGAGCCTGCGCAATGAACTCTGGGGCAAGGCCCGGGAATACTTTGAAACCAGCCTGAGACTCAAGCGCAGCCGGGAAGCACTGGCTGAGCTGAGCCGACTGAATGCCCACATGGGCGAGGAAGAGACCAGTGTCAAACTGCTGATGCAGGGCCTGGCAAAGGACAACGCCTTACCCGACCTGCCAATGCCGCGGGCGTAGCCCGACCGTAAAAATGGGGTCAGATGAAAACGGGGTCAGATGAAAATTTCATCTGACCCCGTTTTCATCTGACCCCGAGTTCACGCTTTCATTTCCGGGGTGCGTACTCCAGTACATCCGAGAAAAACGCACCTTCAGGCAGGCCGGCGTCAACGAGCGCATCCATCAATGTATACACCATGGCAGGTGAGCCGCTGGCATGGACTTCTACATTCGCCCAGTCCATGCCTGAAGCCAGCACGGCACGCACCAACTGGTCATGGTGACCGCTCCAGTCGTTATCCTCGTCGTCCCCGACCACCGGCACAAAAGTGAATGGTGGCCACTCCTCATGCCATTGCTGGGCCAGGGCACGCAGATACATATCTTCGTGGCGGCGCACGCCCCAGTAGAGTTTGACCGGCTGGTTATACGAAGTCTCCCGCAGGTAATCCACCAGGCTCTTCATCTGCGCAAAGCCGGTGCCCGCAGCCACCAGCAGCAGCGGCTTTGATGGCGCCGAGGCCAGGCAGGCCTTGCCGTGGGGCAGTTCAACGGTTACCTCACCGCCGGAGGTCAGGGCATCAATGACTTTCTGTGCCGACACCCATTCCGGCGTCGCCTGGATATGCAACTCGATGTGCTGGGCCGAGGGGCTGCTGGCAATGGAAAAATAACATGGCTCGGCGCCCGGCAGATTGACCGAGAGATACTGCCCGGCGTGGAACGACAGTTCCCGACGCCGCGGAAGCTGCAACTCCACGCGATAGACATCGTGACTGATGGAACGTACCTCCACGACCTTTGCCTGAAACTTGCCAGGCTGATTGTTTCCAGCTGCCATAACGGCGGATATCTCCAAATCCAGATCGGTGAGCGCCGTGCTTCTGCACAGCATCAGCCGCCCACCGACCTTAATAATCTGTTGGTTTCGGGTGTTGAGCGCGAGCCCGGCCAGTAACCGGGCCTCACAGAGTTCACACACCCCGTTTCGACAGGCCGCAGGTACGTCGACGCCTGCGCTGGCAGCGGCACTGAGCAAATTCCGTTCGGCAGCCACTTCGAAGACGAGACCGGACGGTAAAAGTGCGACACGCCGATGATCTCTGGGCATATCAGTCGGGGCGGGATCCCGGACTTTCAATGCCCAGCGAGTCCCACATCTCATCCACCCGATGTTTGACATCGTCCGCCATCGCGATGGGCTCGCCCCACTCACGGGTGGTCTCTCCCGGCCACTTGTTGGTGGCGTCCATCCCCATCTTGGAACCGAGTCCCGACACCGGGGAGGCAAAGTCCAGGTAATCGATCGGCGTATTCTCCACCAGGGTGGTGTCCCGCACCGGATCCATCCGGGTGGTAATCGCCCAGATCACATCCTCCCAGTTGCGGGCATTCACATCATCGTCGGTGACAATCACAAACTTGGTGTACATGAACTGCCGTAGAAATGACCATACCCCCATCATCACCCGTTTGGCATGGCCGGGATACTGTTTCTTCATGGTCACGATAGCAAGCCGATAGGAACAGCCTTCCGGCGGCAGGTAGAAATCCACGATTTCCGGAAACTGCTTCTGCAGAATCGGGATGAATACTTCGTTCAGCGCCACTCCGAGAATCGCCGGTTCATCGGGGGGGCGGCCGGTGTAGGTGCTGTGATAGATCGGGTCCCGGCGATGGCTGATGCGCTCCACGGTAAACACCGGGAACTGATCCACTTCGTTGTAGTAACCGGTGTGATCGCCAAACGGCCCTTCCGGCGCCACGTCATCCGGGTAGATGAAGCCCTCAAGCACAATCTCGGCGCTGGCAGGCACTTCAAGATCACTCAGGCTCGCCTTCACCAGTTCAGTGCGGCTGCCCCTGAGCAGGCCGGCAAAAGCATATTCCGACAGGGTATCGGGGACCGGCGTAACCGCTCCGAGAATCGTAGCCGGGTCGGCGCCAAGCGCCACAGCCACCGGGTATGGCTTACCGGGATTGGCCTTCTGGAACTCCTGAAAATCCAGGGCACCACCACGATGACTTAGCCAGCGCATGATCAGCCGATTGCGGCCAATCACCTGCTGCCGGTAGATGCCAAGGTTCTGGCGCTCTTTGTGGGGCCCACGGGTAATCACCAGCGGCCAGGTTACCAGCGGCCCGGCATCCCCCGGCCAGCAGTGCTGAACCGGAATCTGGTAAAGATCCACCTGATCTCTCTCGATCACCACGTCCTGGCAGGGCGCGGAGCGCAGCACCTTCGGGCTCATCCGCATCACCTGCCGAAACAGCGGCAGCTTTTCAATGGCATCCCGAAAACCCTTGGGGGGATCCGGTTCCTTGAGAAACGCCAGCAGCTTACCGATGTCCCGAAGCGCGGTGACGCTATCCTGCCCCATACCCAGCGCCACCCGCTTCGGTGTCCCGAACAGGTTCGCCAGTACCGGCATGTCATAGCCCTTGGGATTTTCAAACAATAACGCAGGACCACCTGCCCGCAAAGTGCGGTCGCAGATTTCGGTCATTTCCAGATGGGGGTCGACCTCAACGCTGATCCGTTTCAGCTCGCCCAGCTTCTCCAACTGGTCAATGAAGTCACGCAGGTCGTTGTATTTCATCGATTGCTCCGGTTAGATCCCGTACCGTTTCGAAGTGCAATTACTGTGCTTCAGGCTTGGGTGCAGGAACGGGGTGGTGGATGTCTTTCCCAGACACGCCGTAAACCCATCCCTGGGGGCTCGGCATTGCCATCCCTGGCAATGCACGGTCTGGGAAAGACATCCACCACCCCGTTCGCTAAGCGTTGTTCTTTGCCGCCAAAACATTATGCCCATGGCGCTAGCGCTTGTGCAGCTTGAACCCTAAGTCGGTATTAACGATGCGCGCAGAGAATCAGATCAGCAGTGCCGGGTGATCCCTCCCCGGACTGTGTCTTGCCAGGGATGGCAAGACCAAGCCTACAGGGACGTATTCACGGCGTGTCCGGGGAGGGATCACCCGGCGCTGCAGCCCCCAAACGGAGGCGCAAGAGTTAAACGGTTACAGACCGGGCATCAACGGCGCTTCATGGACTGGAAGAACTCGTCGTTGGTCTTGGTGTCCTTGAGCTTGTCCAGCAGGAACTCGATGGCAGCTGTGTCGTCGTCCATGGAGTGCAGGAGCTTGCGCAGGATCCAGATACGCTGGATATCCGCCTCACTCATCAGCAGATCTTCACGGCGAGTGCCGGAGCTGCGGATGTTGATGGCCGGATAGGTTCGCTTCTCGGCAATCTTGCGATCCAGGTGGATCTCCATGTTGCCGGTGCCCTTGAACTCTTCGTAGATCACCTCGTCCATCTTGGAGCCGGTGTTTACCAGTGCAGTGGCCAGAATGGTCAGGCTGCCGCCCTCTTCCACGTTACGGGCCGCACCAAAGAAGCGCTTGGGTTTTTCCAGGGCGTGGGCATCCACACCGCCGGTCAGGACCTTGCCGGAGGACGGGATCACCGTGTTATAGGCGCGCGCCAGACGAGTAATGGAATCCAGCAGGATAACCACATCCTTCTTGTGCTCGACAAGGCGCTTGGCCTTCTCGATCACCATCTCGGCCACCTGAACGTGACGGGCGGGCGGCTCATCGAAGGTGGAGGCGATGACTTCGCCCCGCACGGTGCGCTGCATCTCGGTCACTTCCTCAGGCCGCTCGTCAATCAGCAGTACCATCACATGGCATTCGGGATTGTTACGGGTGATCGACTGGGCGATGCTCTGCATCAACAGGGTTTTACCCGCCTTGGGCGGAGACACGATCAGGCCGCGCTGGCCCTTGCCGATGGGTGCCACCAGATCCAGAACCCGGGAGGAGAGATCCTCGGTACTGCCGTTACCGGCTTCCAACTGCAGACGTTCGTCCGGGAACAGTGGTGTGAGGTTCTCGAACAGGATCTTGTTCCGGGCGTTATCCGGCTTGTCGAAATTGATCTCACTGACTTTCAGCAGTGCAAAATAACGCTCACCGTCTTTCGGGGGCCGGATCTTGCCGGCAACCGTATCACCAGTGCGCAGATTGAACCGACGGATCTGGCTGGGAGAAACGTAGATGTCGTCAGGGCCTGCCAGGTAGGAGGCATCAGCGGAACGGAGGAAGCCGAAGCCGTCCTGCAGAATTTCCAGCACGCCGTCGCCGTAGATGTCTTCCCCGCTTTTGGCATGCTTTTTCAGGATCGTGAAGATGACATCCTGCTTGCGCGAACGCGCCAGGTTGTCGAGGCCCATCTCTTGCGCAATTTCGAGCAATTCGGGCATTGAATTCTGCTTGAGTTCAGTAAGATTCATAGTTTATTGGATTATCAGGAATGGAAGTAAACGAATATTGGAATGACAGGGGTGCCGCTGAACGTATTGATCAAATGAACGATGAAACTGATGCTGGCCAGGTGGAGCAACCGGTGCAGATGAAATCCGGGATTAAGGTACTGAAGCCAGAGAGTGGGAACAACCGTTCGCCGGGCAAGACGGATAATCGGCCACCTGACTGGCGAATGTCAAGTGCACTGCACAAATTAACAGCAATTTTAGGGAGGAACCGCCGCACCAGCCGTTCCCGGCCTCCCCCTGATGGGTTACTCCCTTCCATTGTAGACCTGTGATGGCGATACTTGCGTATAAGAACTTTTCACCGATTTGCGGAGTCCGTCCATGAGCAGTGTACCCAGTACTGAACTGACCCCCCTGAACGTCGCCATCCTGACCGTTTCAGACACCCGCGGCCCTGATCAGGACACGTCCGGCCAGTTTCTCGAGGACAGTGTGGTAGAGGCCGGGCACCGCCTGGTCGCCCGTCGCATCCTGCCCGATGATGTGTACCTGGTGCGGGCGCTGATGTCTGGCTGGATCGCCGACCCGGGCGTGCACGTGGTGATCATCACCGGCGGCACTGGCCTTCTTGAGAGGGATAGCACCCCGGAGGCGGTCGCACCTTTGCTGGACAAGACCATTGAAGGCTTCGGGGAGGAATTCCGACGCCTGTCCGCCGCTGAAATCGGTTCTTCAACCGTTCAGTCACGAGCGTTCGGCGGGATGGCCAACCATACGGTCATTTTCTGCCTGCCCGGTTCCACCGGCGCCTGCCGTACCGGCTGGAACGGCATTCTGAGCAGCCAACTGGACAGCCGGCATGGCCCGTGTAACTTTTCTGCCCTGGTGCTTCGCAAACCCGATAAGCCCATGCAACGCATCAACGACGTTATTGGCCAGCGTGCCACGCGCTGAGGCGAACACTCACCTGGATCGGAGTTCAGAACGGATGGCCAACCCAAACCTGGCACCACTGGAAGACGCCCTGTCTCACCTGTTGTCAGAGGCACCTGTCGTCACCCGGGTAGAAACGGTGGATCTCGCCGACTCACTGGGCCGGGTGCTCGCCGAGAACCATTATGTGCCTGCGGACGTTCCACCGGCGGACAACAGTGCAGTCGACGGGTACGCCCTGCGCAAACAGGACCTGCACGGGCAACAGGCGATACCGGTCTCGGCTCGCATTCCCGCCGGTGCAGCACCGCAGGCTCTGGCACCGGGCTCTGCCGCCCGCATTTTCACCGGCTCGGAGATTCCCGAGGGCGCCGACTCGGTGGTGATGCAGGAACGCGTGGAGGTGACCGACGCCGGCATTGTTGTCCAGGCCGAGGTGACCGAGGGTCAGAACATCCGGCGCCGGGGCCAGGACCTGGCCAGGGGCGACCTTGCCCTGTCGAAGGGTACCAGGGTGCGGCCCCACGAAATGGGCCTGCTGGCCTCCATGGGCATTGCCCGGGTCGCTGTCCTGGCAAGGCTGAAGGTTGCCGTTCTGTCCACCGGCGACGAGCTGGTAGACCCGGGAACGCCCCTGGCTCCCGGGCAGATCTACAACAGCAATCGCTTCACCGTGCTGGGCCTGCTTGCCGAGGCTGGCTGCGAGGTGGTGCTGTGCGAGACATTGAAGGACCAGCGTGAGGCCACCCGGGACACGCTGCTCCGCGCGGCGGAGACGGCGGATCTGATCATCACCAGCGGCGGCGTTTCGGTGGGTGAAGAGGACCACGTGCGGGCAGTGCTGGAAGAAACCGGCCACCTGTCGCTCTGGCGCCTGGCCATAAAACCCGGAAAGCCGCTGGCCTTTGGCGCCATCGGCGGCACCCAGGTGCTGGGATTGCCGGGTAACCCGGCATCTGTGCTGGTGACGTTCCTGGTGGTGGGCATGCCCTACATCCGCAAGCGCCAGGGGCGCAACCCGGCTGGCCCGACCGGAGAAAGACTGCCCGCCGATTTTTCCGTGGCGGCGCCTTCGGCTCGCAGAGAGTTTGTCCGGGCACGGAAAGAGGCCCGGGAATCCGGGACAGTGGTGGCCGCCTACCCCAACCAGAGCTCCGGCGTTCTGAGTGCGGCCTGCTGGGCCGATGGCCTTGCCGCCGTGCCGGAAAACACCACGGTGAACCCTGGCGACCTGCTAACCTATTACTCGTTTACGGAATTATTGAGCTGACTATGAGTGCTAACACGATTACGGTTCGTTTTTTTGCCCGCCTGCGAGAAGAGCTGGACACCGAGCAACTGGCCGTCGAGGCCAGGCCGGGGCTAACTGCCGGCGATGTCATGGCAGACCTGGCCAGCCGGGGCGGTGCCTGGAGCCAGTTGCAGGGCGAGCAGCCGGTTATGATTGCAATCAATCAGGCGATGGCGAAACCCGGCTCCGGGGTTCAGGCTGGCGATGAGCTGGCGCTTTTTCCGCCGGTGACCGGAGGCTAGGATGATTTCCATTCAGACCGGGGATTTTGATTCCGCCGCCGAATATGCCGCCTTGCGGGACAGCGGGGCTGGCACCGGCGCAATCGCAACCTTTACCGGCCTGGTGCGCGACAGCGGCGATACCCAGGGAGTCACCGGGCTTTACCTGGAGCATTATCCGGGAATGACGGAACAGGTGATTCAGGGGCTGATTGACGAGGCTTCAAGCCGCTGGGATGTCCGTCAGGCCCGGGTGATTCACCGGGTCGGGCGGCTGGCGCTGCAGGATCAGATCGTGTTTGTGGGCGTCTGCAGTGGCCACCGGGGCGATGCGTTTGCGGCCTGCGAGTACATCATGGACGCCCTGAAAACCTCGGCGCCGTTCTGGAAGAAGGAGATCAACCAGGACGGTGAGCACTGGGTCGAGCAGAAGGCCTCGGACCGGGAACGGTCACAGGGCTGGGACTGACAGGCAATAAAAAACCGCCCGTGAGCGCGAACTCAGGGGCGGTTTCCGGCGGCCCGACGGCAATCAGAGATTGCTGTCCAGGAAGGCCGCAAGCTGGGACTTGGAGAGTGCGCCGACTTTGGTGGCGTCCACGTTGCCGTTCTTGAACAGCATCAGGGTCGGGATACCACGGATGTTGAACTTCGGCGGGGTCTGCTCGTTTTCGTCAATGTTGAGCTTGCAGACTTTCAGTTTGCCATCGTATTCGTCGGCAATCTCTTCAAGCACCGGCGCGATCATCTTGCAGGGGCCGCACCACTCTGCCCAGTAGTCCACCAGAACGGGGACGTCGGAGTGCAGTACATCCTGCTCAAAAGATGCGTCAGTTACATTTACGATATTTCCGCTCATTACCTTTTCCTGATTCGTGCACGGCTGAACCTCACCGGCATGTCCGTAAAGGATTGCATTACCGGGCTCAGGTGCTATTGGTTGTCGCTGAAGGCCGCCATGTTTTACGGCAACCCTTCACCCAAATCACAATACGGCATACTTTACGCGATTGATCAGCCGTATGTGAAGCGGTAGATCCACTACCGTGAACCGATCCCCGCCTGACCCCGGTCAAATCCCGCGTCTGCCGGTTACTGACAGGCCTGAGGGATTTCGCTTATAGTACCCGCACGTTCATACCAGAAGGATTGCCCCCACGTGACGGCCGCCTCCACCGCCGAAAACGCTGCATCCTCGCCAGAGGTGCTTGCAGCTATCGACATGGGCTCGAACAGCTTCCACATGGTGGTTGCCCGACTTGTGCATGGCGAAATCCGAACGCTCGAGAAGATGGGTGAAAAAGTCCAGCTCGGCGCCGGCCTGGATCAGTTCAACCGGCTGACCGAGGATGCCCAGGAGCGGGCCCTGGCCTGCCTGGGCCGGTTTGCACAGCGACTCAAGGGCATGCCCCCGGGAGCGGTGCAGATTGTCGGAACCAATGCTCTTCGGGTGGCCCGCAACGCCCATCAGTTCATGACCCGCGCGGAAGAGGTGCTCGGCTACCCGGTGGAGATCATTGCCGGGCGCGAGGAAGCACGCCTGATTTACCTGGGAGTGTCCCACACCCTCTCCGACGACAGCGGGCGCCGACTGGTAATAGATATCGGTGGCGGCAGTACCGAGTTCATTATCGGCCAGCGCTTCGAGCCCCAGAAGCTGGAAAGCCTGCACATGGGTTGCGTGTCGTTCCGGAACCGGTATTTCCCGGATGGCAAGATTACCCGCCGGCAAATGGACAGGGCAATCACCCACGCCGAGCAGGAACTGCAGAACATCCGTCAGCATTTCCGCGCCATCGGCTGGCAGAGCGCCGTTGGCTCCTCCGGGTCGATCAAGGCCATTACCAGTGCCCTCTCCTCCCTGAAAATCACCGATGGCACCATCACCCTTCCAGCCATGCAGGAACTGCGCAAGCGCCTGGTGGACATGGGCAAAGCGGAAAAACTGTCGGATCTGGGCGTGCGCTCTGACCGCCAGAGCATTTTCCCCGCCGGCTTCGCCATTCTGATGGGAGCCTTCCAGTCCCTCGGGATCACGGAAATGTCCTTTGCCGACGGCGCCCTTCGGGAAGGCTTGCTGTACGACATTGTCGGGCGGATCCAGCACGAGGACGTGCGCGAGCGCACCATCTCCGCCCTGCAGGAGCGCTATCACGTTGATCACGAACACGGGGCCGCAGTAGAGGCGACCGCGGTAGCCGCCTGGCAGCAGGTTGCGGGCGACTGGGGACTCGACACAGCGGCCGACGAAGAGGTCCTGCGCTGGGCCTGCCGCCTGCATGAAATCGGCCTGACCATCTCTCACAGCCAGTACCACAAGCATGGTGCCTACCTGCTGCGTTACTCAGACCTGCCAGGCTTTACCCAGCAGTTCCAGCGGGATCTGGCCACTCTCGTCCGGGGTCACCGGCGCAAGTTTGCCGCTGCCATTTTCGAGGGGCTGGATCCGGAAGACATTCCCCGGCTGCGCTATCTCTGCGTTCTGGTGCGTCTGGCGGTATTGCTCCAGCATCCGCGCAACATGGAGCCGCCACCCGAATTTACCCTGCAGGCCCACAAAGACAAGCTGGTACTGACGTTTCCGGCGGGTTGGCTGGATGACCGGCCGCTGACCCTGGCAGACCTTGAAAACGAACGGGACTACCTGGCCAAACAGGATTTCACGCTCGAGCTGAACGGCGGCTGACAACAATCAGCCAGCGGCCAGCTCAGCTTCGAGGGACTCCACCGCTTCACTGACCTCCAGCCACTGCGCTTCAACTTTTTCAAGGCGGGCCGTCGCTGAAGCCTGGTCACCCAGCAGCTCCTTCAGGCGGACTTTGCCGCTGTCGTCATAGAGCCCCGGGTTGGCAAGCTCTTCCTCCAGAACCGACAGCTTCTGCTGCAACTGATCCATTTCCTTCTCCAGGGCGGTCTGCTGCTTGCGATAGGGGCTGAGCTTCTGGCGCAGAGCCGCCTCGGCGCGCTTACGGGCCTTACGGTCGTCGGCGCTTTCCCCGACAGCCTCGGTATTCTCGGCCGCAGCCACCCGGCCTGCCGAGGTTCGCTTCGGCGCTTCGGTTTCATCCTTGCGACGGTCGGCCAGCCAGCGCTCGTAGTCCTCCAGATCCCCCTCATACTCGGCAACCCGGCCATCGTTCACCAGCCAGAACTCGTCAACGGTATTTCTCAGCAGGTGCCGGTCATGGGACACCACCACAATGGCACCTTCGAAGTTCTGCAGCGCCATGGTCAGGGCCTGGCGCATTTCCAGGTCCAGGTGGTTGGTGGGCTCGTCCAGCAGCAGCAGGTTCGGTCTCTGCCAGGCAATCACCGCCAGCGCCACCCGCGCCTTTTCCCCGCCGGAGAAGGAACGGATCGGGCTCAGCGCCTCATCGCCGTGAAAGTCGAAGCCACCGAGAAAGTTGCGGATACTCTGCTCAGACGCCCTGGGGGTCAGCCGCTGCAAATGCAGAAACGGGCTGGCGTCCAGATCCAGCGATTCCAGCTGATGCTGGGCAAAATATCCAATCGCCAGGTTCTCTCCGCAGGTGCGATCGCCAGACAACAGGGTGTCTTCACCGCGGAGCGCATCCATCAGAGTGGACTTACCCGCGCCGTTCGGGCCCAGAAGGCCGATCCGGCTGCCCGGCAACAAAGTGAGATTGATCCCCTCGAGGATTGGGGTATGGCCATGCCCGGCCTTGCCGTTGCGAATTGACAACAGGGGGTTGGAGACCTTCTCGGCCACCGGAAATTCAAAACTGAAGGGTGAATCGACATGCGCCGGGGCTATACGCTCCATGCGCTCGAGGGCCTTTACCCGGCTCTGGGCCTGCCGGGCCTTGGTAGCTTTGGCCTTGAAGCGATCAATAAAGCGCTGGATTTCCGCGATCCTGGCCTGCTGGCGCTCGAATCCGGCCTGCTGCTGGGCCAGTCGCTCGCTGCGCTGGCCCTCAAAGGCTGAGTAATTACCCGTATAGAGCTCCAGCTTGCGCCGGTCGAAATGCACCACATGGCTTGCGACCCGATCCATGAAATCCCGGTCATGGGAAATGAACAGCAGGGTCCCCGGATAGCGCCGCAGCCAGTTCTCCAGCCACAGGCAGGCGTCCAGATCCAGGTGGTTGGTCGGCTCGTCCAGTAAAAGCAGGTCGGAGGGTCGCATAAGGGCCTGGGCCAGATTCAGGCGGATACGCCAGCCGCCGGAAAACGCCGATACCGGCCGGTCGGCGTCCTCGTCGGAGAAACCCAACCCTCGGATCAGCGCTTCGGCACGGCGGGCCGCAGACCAGGCTTCATGCAGGTCGAGCTCGCCATGAAGTCGGGCAATAGCATGGTCATCATGGGCAGCCTCCGCCCGGGCGAGCTCCCGCTCCAGGCGCCGCAGTTCGAAATCACCATCAAGAACGAAATCCCGGGCGCTGCGATCGGAGGCCTCGACTTCCTGGGCCATGTGGGCAATACGCCAGCCTCCCGGCAGTGAGACGGCGCCCTGCTCCGGGGCCAACTGGCCCAGTAAGAGCTGGAAAAGACTGGATTTCCCGGCACCATTGGCGCCGACGATGGCAACTCGCTGGCCGGGCTGAACCGTCAGGTTGACGGATTCTAGCAACCAGACGCCACCCCGTTGTAAACTGAGATCGGTTATCGTTAACATGTTTTCATTTTATCAACGTAGAAAGTTCAGGGAAGGCTAAGCGCATATGTCGGTCACCTCCGCTACCATCCCGGATTTATCGACATCGCCGCTGGATTTACCGGCAGATCTGGAACCGGAAAGCCCGCTCTGGCGTTTTGCTCTGGTATTCTGGCGTTTGCCCGAGGTGCCGGGCGCCTGCCTGGCACTTCAGAAACAGGGCTGGAGCGTAACGCGGATTCTCTGCGCGGCGTGGCTTGCTCTCTCGGGCAGAGCCTTCGCCGGGGTCGAGGACGCTACGGTAACAGAGTGGCGCGACCGTGTAACCGGTGCACTGCGCGCCGCCAGAAAATCCCTGCCGGACACACCCTGCAGGTATCATCAGCTTCGCACCGGCATCGCTGGCCTGGAGCTGGAAGCTGAACAGATCGAACTGGCACTGGCCTGGCGGACATTAATGATCAACAACCCGGAACCATCTGACATGCACGGACGCGATACGCTGATCAGAACCAATCTTGCTGCGGCCGCGCCGGCATCGCGAATTGATTACGGTGCCGGCCTCCTGCTGAACACACTGGCCACAGTGCTGGCCAATTTCCCCGAGGGAGACCACCAGCCATGATGATGAAATGGCTCATAAGGCTCTCGTTTCCCGCCCTGGGTTTGCTGTTGTTGCTGATTTTCTTCGGGCTCAATACCCCGGAGCATGTATCCAAACCGGTCGCGAGCGAGGACCAGCCGGAAATTCCGGCGTTTGAAGGCCTGGTGCCTTCACCGATCCCCACAGAGGGTCCGGAAATCGTTTTCAAGTGGCAGGACACTGATGGCAACTGGCACTTCGCCGACCAGCCTCCGAAACAGGGCCCCTGGTACACGCTGGCCATAGAGCGGCAGGACAAGCCATCGCCTCTTAACCGGGCTCCGGAACCGGAGACGGACTGGCAGTCGCCCTACACCGCACCGTTTTCGCTGGGGCCATCAGCCGCCGGCAACAACGGCAGCTGATCTGACACGTCCGGATTCTTAACACATGTTCAGTGGCATCCGGCGCCAGAACCCGTTACCTTCTGCGTTCTGATAAACACAACGCGGGGCGCTGCCCCATGCATACACGGTAAAGGATGAAGCAATGAAAAAGACGCTCCTCGCACTGGCAGTAACCGGTCTCGTTGCAGGCTGCTCAACTCCGCCCGAGGCACCGGTACAACCGGAGCTTGAGTCAACCGATCAGAAGGTCAGCTACGGCATGGGCCTGGTCCTGGGTGAGCGCATGAGCAACGATCTGCCCAATCTGCAGATGGACCAGTTTCTCCAGGGCATCCAGCACGGCCATGCAGGCGATGAAAAAGCCAAGCGCATGAGCCGCGAGGAAATCAAGCAGGCCCTGATGGCCTACCAGCAGAAGCTTCAGGAAGAAGAAGCCAAAAAGACCGAAGAACTGGCGAACAAGAACCTTGAAGCCGGCAAGGAATTCCTGGCGGAAAATGCCAAGCGGGAAGGTGTAAAGACCACCGAATCCGGCCTGCAGTATGAAGTCCTGGAAAAGGGCGAGGGCGAGAAGCCAGAGGCCACTGATACGGTTAAGGTGCACTACACCGGCGAACTCCTGTCCGGCGAAGTCTTCGACAGCTCCCGCGAGCGTGGCGAGCCGGTCACCTTTGCCCTGAACCAGGTCATCCCGGGCTGGACCGAGGGCCTGCAGCTGATGAGCGAAGGCGCCCGCTACAAGCTCTTTATTCCGGCCGAGCTGGCCTATGGTCCGGGCGGTAACCGTGCGATCGGTCCGAACGAGACCCTGGTGTTCGACGTCGAGCTTCTGGATATCAACCCGGAATCCGAGAAGTAAGCGACCGAACCAAACGGCCGCAGCGCCACCCATGCTGCGGCCAAAAAAAAGCCCCGGCCGGCGATCACCTGACTGGGGCTTTTTTTATTTCAGAGCTCGCTCAGACCGACGCCACCTTACTGGCGTGGGCATTGTGCAGATGCTCAATCAGGAAATCTTCCATCTCGAACCGGCTCTCGAGGGTTTCGCCAAGCTTCGACAGTTCGCCAAACAGCTCTTTGATATCCTGTTCCGATAACTCCCGGCCATCCAGCCGGTCATTGAAATTGAGCGCGATTTCTGTGGTCTGCTGAATCCGGGGATATACTCTGGAGGCCAGCTCCGTACCACCATCATTGAACTCGCTGGCCTCACTGGCCAGTTGCTCGTAAATCTCGAAATGCCCGGTAGAAACATAATCCACAAGCACCTCGCACAGACGCACAAACTTTTCTCTCAGCGCCTCTGTCTGTGAGAAATCACTCTCCCCGGACAGATCGCAATAATGCACCAGAAGCTCCTGACGTTCCTTGAGCCAGCGATCAATCAGTTCGCTGACGCCACCCCAACGCTCCCTGGCATTTCGGCAATTTTCCAACATGACGCCTGTTCTCCGCTTGGTAATCCGCTGCTTCTGCTTCGGTTCTGATTGGTACTGGGTCTGGCTCAAGTTACCCCATGCCTGCGGTTCCTCGCAACCGTTTCAGTTGCCAATCCACGACCGCGACTTTGGCTGGCGAAACAACAGCACCAGGCCGATAACCACCAGCACGGTGAAGAACACTGCCGTCCAGCCGGGAATGCTCAGGCCCATGAACCGCCACACCACTTTGGCACAGTCCCCGGTTCCCCTCAGGGCGGTAGAGAGCACGTCAAACCAGGGCAACACCTCCAGCATATAGTCGACTGACGGTCCGCAGGCTGGCACCTGGTCCGCCGGCAAGCTCTGCAGCCACAACTGCCGGCCCGCCACGCTCAGGCCGGCGCCGGCGGTCAGTGCCAGCAGAAAGCCATAAATCCGGATCCCGAATCCCGTGGGGCCCTGCAACAGGGCCAGCAGGCTGACCAGCCCGGCGCCCATGAATCCGAACCGCTGCAGCCAGCAAAGCGGGCAGGGCTCCAGCCCCATGACGTGCTCCATATAAAATGCGACACCCAGAAGTGCGGCACATACCACGAAAATCAGCCCGAAAATCCATCTGCTGGTCAAATGAACACCTCAACTTGTGAATTGAAACTGCAACCTCGCACCGGGCCTGCTATTCTCGGTGCTATCGGCGATATCGCCTTCGACTCGTCACTAAACCCTAAACCACGATCAACTTCAAGCCTATGACACACCAGCGTAAACCTGTTTTCCCACTGATTTTCCTGCTGCTTTCACTGGTCTCCCTGCCGGCGCTTTCCCAGACTGAGGAACCTCCGAAGGAGGAGGCGGCTGCGGAAGAGAGTGGATTCACCGATTACATCAGCATGGACCCGGCGTTCGTGACCCATGTGGGCAAGCCCGACGGCAGCCCGACCTACCTCAAGGCTGCGGTCACTCTGAGGGCAAGCAACCCGGGCACCAGGCCGGCCCTGGAAGCACATATGCCAAGGCTGCGCCATGAACTGGTGATGCTGTTCGGCGAGCAGACGGATGTCGACCGCCTGACGTCCATGGAAGGTCAGCAGGCACTGCGAGAGGAAGCTAAACGGCGGATAAACGCGGTGCTTGAAGAACAGCAAACCGGCGAAGCCATCGCCGGCGTACTGTTTACAGAATTCGTGGTGCAGAAATAGATCGAGACAGGGCCTTGGGGTCAGGCGATCAGTGAGAACAGGTCGTCGCCCTCGCCCCGGCTGTCCCGGCTGCCCTGGGCCGCGTCGTCCCACCCGGCTTCCCAGGCAGCGATAACCACCTCACCCCGGTAGGGGCAGCGGGTTTTGTCCATACCCATCGAGGCCGCCATGTGACCCTGGCGATACGCCTTGTTCAGTGCTTCCACATCCCAGCCAAGCTTGATGTCCCTTGCCATATCGGCTCCTCCGATCCTGATGTTACAAAAATTAACAGCCGGACCGGAGGGTGACAAATCTTTGTTCAATTTCTGTGCGTCAGGTCCGCCAACCCCCAGAACGGGGTTCCGGACCCGGGCGTCAGGAGTGCAGATAGTGCTCCAGAAACTCACCAAACGGCAGGGTATCGGCACGTTCCATTTGTTGCTGCATGGCCAGGGAATCTGAGGTCATGGTCTCGAAGGCTCCGAGAACCTCGGCATTGAGACCTTCCTGCCTCAGGGTCTGCTGGTGCTGGCGCGCCATGTCCATGCCCCATTCCCGGTGCCCCATGCCAGAGGCGCGCATGGCCTCCAGCACCCGGGCCGACGGCACCGACCATTCGCCCGAGAGCACCTCGCGCTGGGCCGCAAGGGCCTTGCGGTAGGTTTCGCCGCCCTGCCAGCCATCCAGCAGCTCGGCAAGCGGCTCCAGTTGCTCCAGTAACCCGGTCGCCGCCTGGGAAACCGGCGTGCGCTGCCCGCCGCGACAGAGGCTCAGCTCGCGGTGCCGCCCGCGAGCCACCACGTCCTTGTAGTTATCATCCAGCCGCTCACACTCGGCATCACCGATGCGCGGCGAATCTGACAGCAGGCAGTCCAGCAGGAACAGATCCAGGAAGTCGATCTGGGCTTCGTTCACGCCAACCGGAGAGAAAGGGTCCAGGTCCAGGCACCGGACCTCGATGTATTCCACGCCCCGCGCCTCCAGCGCCTGAATGGGCTTTTCTTCCCGTTCGGTGGTTCGCTTGGGCCGCACGGCACTGTAATACTCGTTTTCGATCTGCAGGACGCTGGTATTGATCTGGATGAATTCATCGCCCCGGCGGGTGCCAATAGCCTCATAGGCAGGCCAGGCAGTATGGATGGCCCGATCCAGGGTCTGGGTGTAGGTAATGAGTTCGTTGAAACAGATATTCAGGGAGGCCTGGGCATTGTTGTGGTAACCCAGATCCCCCATACGCAGCGAGGTCGCCCATTCACCGTACCAACTGCGCTCATCGAAGCGGCTCAGATCGTGGCTGACACCGGCAACAAAGCTGGCATCCAGCGCCGGAGAGGCTCCAAACAGCAGCATCAGCAGCCAGCTCCGGCGCCGGAAATTGCGGATCAGCCAGAAATACTGGTCCGATTTGAAGTCCTTCAGGCTTTGCTCATTACCCAGCAACGCCTGCCACTTCTGCCAGAAGCTGTCCGGGAGGGACAGGTTGTAGTGAGCGCCGGCAATACTCTGCATCATGCGGCCATAGCGAACTGCCAGGCCCTGCCGATAAACGTGCTTGAGCCGGCCGATATTGGAGCTGCCGTATTCGGCAATGGGAATGCTGGCATCGCCGTCCAGTTCACAGGGCATGCTGGCCGCCCAGAACACCTCGTCGCCGAGGTTCTGCTGCACAAAGGTGTGGATATCCCGAAGGGACTTGAGCATGCCTCCGGTGCTGTTAAACACCGGGGTAATCAGCTCCAGCAGGGCTTCGGAATAATCGGTGGTGATTCGCGGATGGGCCAGCGCCGATCCCAGGGCCTCCGGGTGAGGGGTCTGGGCAATGAAGCCGTTGCGGTCCACCCGCAGCCCCTCTTTCTCGACACCCTTCAGAAAACCATCCCAGTCGCTGGCAGCGAACTGACGAAATACGGAATGGCGGGATTCAGCCATGGTTGACTCCTGCTGCGGCCGGCCCCCTCTTGTGTGGGGCCCACCGGTAAAAAGATTGAAAATCGGTTAGCGGCTGTCCTTGCGGGCCGAGGCCAGTGCCTGGGCCAGCGCACCGGCCATGGCGCCCTGCCCGGATTTCTCGCCGGAACCGGAGCTACGGCTGTTCCTGTTACCTGATTTCTGGCTGGCACCGGCGCGGTTTCCAGCCATGGGCTTGCCGTCATTCTTCTCGCCGGGCTGATCGTCCATGCGCATGCTGAGGGCGATCCGCTTTCGCGGAATGTCCACATCCAGCACCTTCACCTTGACGATGTCGCCGGCCTTGACCACTTCCCGCGGGTCCTTGACAAAGGTATGGGACAGCGCAGAAATATGCACCAGGCCGTCCTGATGGACGCCAATATCCACAAACGCCCCGAAATTGGTCACGTTGGTCACCGAACCTTCCAGCACCATGCCCGGTTTCAGGTCGTTGAGGGTTTCAACACCCTCCTCGAAACTGGCAAACCGGAATTCCGGCCGCGGGTCCCGGCCCGGTTTCTCCAGCTCGGCGATAATGTCCTTGATGGTCGGCAAACCGAACTGTTCTGTTACGTAATCCTGAGGATTCAGACCACGTAAAAAGGCGGAATCCCCGATGATGTCCTCAACCTTGCGATGGTTTCGCTCGGCAATGGCCTCCACTACGCCGTAGGCTTCCGGGTGCACGGACGACCGGTCCAGCGGATTCTCGCCACCGGCAATCCTCAGGAAGCCGGCCGCCTGCTCGAAAGTCCTGTCTCCGAGACGGGTGACCTTGAGCAGTTGCTTGCGATTGCGGAACATGCCGTTCTGGTTGCGGAATTCAATGATGTTCTGAGCGATCGTCTGGTTCAGACCGGACACCCGCGAAAGCAGAGGTGCCGAGGCGGTGTTCAGATCCACCCCCACGCCGTTGACACAGTCTTCCACCACCGCATCCAGGCTGCGAGACAACTGCACCTGGGAGACATCGTGCTGGTACTGCCCCACCCCGATGGATTTCGGTTCGATCTTCACCAGTTCCGCCAGCGGGTCCTGCAGGCGGCGGGCGATGGAGACGGCGCCGCGAATGGTGACATCCAGATCCGGCAGCTCTTTGGAGGCAAATTCGGACGCCGAGTAGACCGACGCGCCGGACTCACTGACCACGATCCGGGCCAGCTTGAGCTCCGGATACCGCTTGCTCAGGTCCGCCACCAGTTTCTCGGTTTCCCGGGAGGCCGTGCCGTTGCCGATGGCCACCAGCTCAATCCTGTACTCCCGGCACCAGGCCGCCAGTTGCTCAATGGAGCGGTCCCACTGGTTCTTGGGCGCATGGGGATATATGGCGCCGTGCCCTGCGACCTGGCCGGTGCCGTCGATTACGGCAACCTTCACGCCGGTGCGCAGCCCGGGATCCAGCCCCAGGGTCGGGCGCGGGCCGGCTGGCGCCAGCAGCAGAAGGTCCTTGAGGTTGGCGGCGAAAACATTGATCGCCTCCAGCTCGGCGGCTTCACGAACCTGGGCCATCAGGTCGGTTTCAATCTGGGTGGAGAGCTTGACCCGCCAGGTCCAGCGCACCACCTCCGACAACCACTTGTCGGCCGCCCGGCCGTTATCCCGGATGTTCCAGCGCGCGGCAATGCGCTGCTCCGCCGGATGAGGGGCGCGGCGATCGTCATCGGCGCCACCGACCACGATGGAGTAGGCCAGAATGCCCTCGTTGCGACCGCGCAGGATGGCCAGGGCGCGATGGGACGGCACTTTTTTCAGGGGCTCGATATGATCGAAGTAATCGCGGAACTTGGCCCCTTCGGTTTCCTTGCCCTCCACCACGGTCACCTTCAACTGGCCGTCCTGCCAGATGAAGTCCCGCAGACTGCCCAGCAGTTCAGCGTCTTCGGCAAAACGCTCCATCAGGATGTAGCGGGCGCCATCCAGCGCCGCCTTGGCGTCTTCAACGCCGGCTTCCGCGTTGAGGTAACCCTGGGCGGTGCTTTCCGGATCCAGGGTCGGGTCGTCATACAGGGCATCCGCCAGGGGCTCCAGGCCGGCTTCCCGGGCAATCTGGGCCTTGGTCCGGCGCTTGGGCTTGTAAGGCAGGTAGAGATCTTCCAGGCGGTTCTTGGTGTCTGCGTCGTTGATGCTCGCCTTCAACTCATCGGTCAGCTTGCCCTGTTCCTCGATGCTCTTGAGGATGGTGCCGCGACGGTCTTCCAGTTCCCGCAGATAGCGCAGACGCTCTTCCAGATTGCGCAACTGGCTGTCGTCCAGCGAGCCGGTTACCTCCTTCCGGTAGCGTGCGATAAACGGAACGGTCGCGCCCTCATCCAGCAGGGCGACGGTGGCATTAACCTGTTGCTCGCGGACCCCGAGCTCGTCGGCGATGCGCCTGGAGATACTGTTCATGCAACCTCTGTTTTTGATGCTTTGCCAATAAAGCAGCAAAGGTACAGCGGCTTACTGCTGCAGGCAAGCGGCCTGACCGCGCTTGTTCAGGAATTGCACAAGATCGGCCCAGGGCATGGGGCGGGCGTAATAATAGCCCTGGATTTCGTCGCAATGCTGCTGGCGCAGGAACTCCAGTTGACCCTCGGTTTCCACGCCTTCAGCAACCACACTGATCTGCAGACTGTGGGCCAGGCTGATAATGGCCCGGATAATATGCTCGGCATCCGCCGACTTGCCCAGCTCCTGCACAAAAGACTTGTCGATCTTCACCAGCGAGATGGGCAGGTGCTGCAGGTTGCTCAGCGAGGAAAAGCCGGTGCCGAAATCGTCCAGGGCAAAACTGATGCCTAGCTGGTTCAGCTCGCGCAGGCAGCGCTGGGCATACTCAGGATCGTGCATCATGGCGCTTTCCGTCAGTTCCAGCTCCAGCAGGCTGGTATCGACATTGGCGTTGAAAATGATCCGGAAAATGGTCTCGGTCATCTTGCGGTCGTGAAACTGCCGGAACGACAGGTTCACCGCGAACACCAGTCCCGGGAACCCGAGTTCCGCGGACTCCTGCAGGCGCTTGCAGGCCTGTTCAATGACCCAATAGCCGATGGGCACGATCAGGCCGCTGCGCTCCGCGACGGGAATGAACTCGTCCGGCCCCACCAACCCCCGCTCCGGATGATTCCAGCGTAACAGGCATTCAACGCCCCGGACCTCCTCGGTGGCCAGGTCAATCCGCGGCTGGTAGTAGAGTTCCAGTTCCTTGCCGCGCAGGGCGTTGCGCAGGTCGGCCTCAAGCCGCAACTGGTAGCCGGCAGAGATATGCAGTTGCCGGTCGTAGAACCGGTAACTGGTGCCCGGATCCCGCTTGGCCTCGAACATGGCGCGGTTGGCCCGGCGCAGCAGATTTTCCGTGCTGTCGCCGGCCTCCGGATAGGTGGCCACGCCGAGGCTGGCATTGACCACCACGCTATGGCCATCAATGGTCACCGGCTCATCCAGGGCGCTGACCACCTTGCGGATGATCTGGGTTATATCGAGGGAGTCTTCCACCTTCTCAACGATAATGGCCAGTTCGTCACCACCGATCCGCATCAGTGAATCGACCCGCCTGAGGGAATGCCGGATCCGTTCCGCCAGCTTCATCATCAGTTGATCGCTCTTCTGGTAGCCGAAGGATTCGTTAATGCTGCGGAAATCGTCAATATTGAGATGCAGCAGCGCCAGCCGGTGCCCGGCTCGCTCGGCCCGAAGCAGCGCCTGCTGGAGACGATCAAAGAACAGATCCCGGTTGATGAATCCGGTGGCGACCTCGCGACCGAGCTGGCCATGGGCCGACTCGGACAACTGCTCCCGATACCAGAGGCACTTTACGGCCCGGCGGAAATTCCAGTGGTCCAGGCTCTGGCGGCAGAGGTAATCGGCAGCACCGGCCGCCAGCAGCTCCGGTGCCCGTTGCTCCGGAGCTTCGGCGCTGAGGGCAAGCACCGGCTTTTCGCTGGTGGCAACCGCCAGGTACTGCAGGAAGGAAGCTTCGGACCCGCCGTGAAACACGCAGTCCCAGATGATGACATCAAAACTGGCATTACGGATAAGATCGTCGCAATCCACCAGGTCCGGGCACCAGGTGGCGTCGGCGCTTATCTCGACGTCACCGGCCAGAAGTGCATTGAGCCAGAGAAAATCGGCATATTCCGGTGTCAGAACCAACAGGCGTAACTGGCCGGGCCTCATGGTTTCCAGTGGCAGTGTCATCGAGCAGAATCCATTTATGCGTGAACAACCGAGTCCGTTCTATCAATCATAGTCGACAGATCGTCAAGGTACAGAAACTCCGGCTGGTGTAGAATACATAACGTCCGTTTCCCCCATTCCGTTCCACCCTGGCAGTCTATTTGTGAACAAGCTCAACCCCCGACAACGCGAAGCAGTCCGCTATGCCGACGGCCCCCTGCTGGTCCTGGCCGGCGCCGGCAGTGGCAAGACCAGTGTGATTACCCGCAAGATTGCCTACCTGATCGAGCAACTGGGCATTCCCGGCCGCCACATTGCGGCGGTAACCTTCACCAACAAGGCGGCCCGGGAAATGAAGGAGCGGGTTGGCCGGATCGTTGACCGTAAACTCACCCGTGGCCTGATTGTATCTACTTTTCATAACCTTGGCCTCAATATGATCCGGGAAGAGCAGACTCATCTCGGCTACCACCCCGGATTTTCGATATTCGATGCCGAGGATGCCAAGGCCCTGCTGCAGGATCTGATGCTCCGGGAAGCCAGTGCCGAGGCCGGCGATGAGCTCAATGATGTCCAGATGACCATCTCGTCGTGGAAAAACGCCATGCGCGGGCCGGCGGAGGCGCTGAGCAAGGCAGCCGATGAACGGGAACAGCGCATCGCCATCATTTACCAGAAGTACAACGAATACCTGAAGGCCTACAACGCCGTCGATTTCGACGACCTGATTCTTCTGCCGGTTCAGCTCTTCCGGTCCAACCCGGAGGTGCTGGCAAAATGGCGCCGGAAGATCCGCTACATGCTGGTTGACGAGTACCAGGACACCAACGTGTGCCAGTACGAACTGGTCAAGCTGCTGGTGGCTGAAAGGGCGGCTTTCACGGTCGTCGGCGATGACGATCAGTCAATCTACGCCTGGCGCGGTGCCCGCCCGGAAAACCTGGAGCAGCTCAAGGAAGACTTTCCCAGCCTGAAAATCGTCAAACTGGAGCAGAACTACCGTTCCACGGTCCGGATCCTGCGCAGCGCCAACACGGTGATTGCCAACAACCCCCACGTGTTTGAAAAAGCCCTGTGGAGTGACCACACCGTCGGCGAGGAAATCCGGATTGTCCGGTGCCGCAACGAGGATGCGGAAACCGAGCGGGTTGCCACCGAGATTCTTGACCAGAAGCTGAAAAAGGGCCTGAATTTCCGGGATTTTGCCGTGCTATACCGGGGTAACCACCAGGCACGCCTGCTGGAGATGAAACTCCAGAGTTACCAGATTCCCTACCGCATCTCCGGGGGCCAGTCGTTCTTCTCCAAGAACGAGATCAAGGATGCCATGTCCTACCTGCGCCTGCTGATCAACCCTGACGATGACGCGGCCTTTCTTCGCGTGGTGAACGTGCCCCGGCGGGAAATCGGCCCCCGCACCCTGGAGCAGTTGAGCCACTACGCCCGTTCCCGGAACGTCAGCCTGTTCCGGGCGCTTGGCGACATGGGTGCCGAAACCCATGTGACCGAGAAGGGACTCGACCGCTTGCGCCGTTTTGCCCGCTGGGTGGATGCCACCTGCGAGCGGCTGCACAGCGAGAACCCCATCCCGGTGATCAAACAGCTATTTACTGACATCGAATACGAGGAATGGCTGCACCAGCACTCGGGCACGCCCAAGCAGGCCGAGCGGCGGATGGAGAACATCTGGTACCTGGTGGAATCGGTTCAGCGCATGCTGGATGACGGCAAGGGCACCGCAGACGAGCTGGGTATTGAAGACGCCATCACCAAGCTGATTCTCCGGGATATGATGGAGCAACGGGAGGAAGAGGACGACAGCGACAAGGTTCAGTTGTTAACCCTGCACGCGTCCAAGGGCCTCGAGTTTCCCCACGTCTTCATCATGGGCCTGGAAGAAGAAATCCTGCCCCACCGCAGCAGCATCGAGGAGGGCAACGTCGAGGAAGAACGACGGCTGATGTACGTGGGCATTACCCGGGCCCGGGAAACGCTGACCCTGACCTACGCGGCAGCCCGCAAACAATATGGTGAAAAGCTGGAAACCATCCCCAGCCGGTTCCTGGATGAATTACCTGAGGACGACTTGAAGTGGGAAGGCCTGGGCGACCTTGATGTGGAAGCCAACCAGAAGAAAGGCAAGGCAACGCTGAGCGCCCTGCTGGGCGATCTGGGCCTTTAACCGGCCGGTGAACGCAAAAAGCCCCGTAACCGGGGCTTTCAACGTTAATGGCAAAACCGCCAGATTACTTGCTTTTCCCGACCATGTACTCAACCGCGGCCTTGATTTCCTCATCCGGACAGCTGGCGCAACCACCTTTCGCCGGCATGGCATTGAAGCCGTTGATGGCGTGGCTGATCAGGGTTTCCATGCCTTTGTCGATACGCGGAGCCCAGGCTGCTGTGTCACCCACCATGGGCGCGCCGGCAGCACCGGTGGAGTGACACGCCGTACACACGGCATTGAACACCTCCTCGCCGGAGCGCGGGCCCGCGCTTGCGGTCTGGGTGGGAGCCGCTGCAGTACCGCATTGATCGCCTTCAAGACATACTTCGCCAACCGGCTCGATCCGAGCACGAATTTCTTCCTCAACACTCGCCATGACGGCGCCGGTGGTCAGGCCGAAAACGACCAGTACAGCAACCAGGACTCTCTTCATCTTCACAATGCACCTCGCATTTGAGCGTTATAATCGTTAGTCGCCGCATTATAGCGACTGAGCCCTGGCAAAAAAACCAAACCGCAAAATCATAAATTGATTTCAACCATTTTAATTGCGATTTCGTAAGTCGGAGGGCGTTTCGCGCACATTCCGGTTACCATGGTGTTCGCCGGTGTTTAACCCTTCAGGACCTGTTTGCATGACCAATACGGAACCCACTTCGCCTCACCCGATGCGCAAAACCCTGCTGATTACCGAATTTACCGCACTGGGGATTTTACTGGCTTCCATGGGCTGGTTCTCCAGCCAGACTGGCAACGAGCCCATCAGTCCCGCCTGGCTGCTCATACCCGCTCTTTCCAGTCTGGGCGTTTTCCTGAGTTTCATCGGCCTGATGTACCTGCGCTGGGTGTCATCCGCCAACAGCAGCAACCGGTCTCGCCACAAGATCATTTTTTCACTTCTGGCGGTGACTCTGATCGGCGTCTGGGTCTATGGCATAGCCAATACCTGGTTCAGCCTGACCGCCAGCTAGGAGATTTCCTGTTCATGACATCCGTTCGTACCCTATATGCTTCCCCGCCGTTGATTCTGATCGGTGCCCTGGTCTCCCCCGTGCAGGCAGAATCCACCCTGGATACTCCGATTGATTCGCCTGACAAATGCGCCCTGATCGAAGACGGCATCCAGCGCCTGGCCTGCTACGACAGCATTTTCGAGCCTGAGAAACAGCAGGAACAGGCCCCTGAAGTGGTGGAGGAGCAAGTCCAGAGGAAGGCAGAGCGACTGGCACCGGATGACGAAACCCTGAACCAGATTGCCGGCAATGCACTCAATGATGAGGACCCGGACAGCGGCGTCATGAATGAGTTGCTGGACCGCTATATGGCCGCAGAAGAAGCGGTTTTTTCATTTTCCGGCAGTTTTGTCGGCTATCGGCCAATCTACATTCTGCCCGTCACCTGGATGGACACCCCCAACTCAACGCCCAGCAGCCCAAGGCTGGGCACCACGGGCTACGACTACCAACTGCGGAACCTGGAGGCGAAGTATCAGATCAGCTTCAAGGTGCCTTTGCTCACCGGCTGGCTGGATGACCGCACGACCTTATGGTTCGGGTATACCCAGCAGTCCTTCTGGCAGGTCTACAACCAGGACGACTCCGCGCCCTTCCGGGAGACCAACTACGAGCCGGAGATTTTCCTGCGTTACCGGACGGACTTGGATGTCGGCCCGGGGACGCTGAACGGCGTGACCATCGGGTTCAATCACCAGTCCAACGGTCAGTCGGAGCCCCGCTCCCGGAGCTGGAACCGGATTGTCGGCACAGCCGCCTACAGTTACGGGCGCTGGCTGTTCATGGTGGAGCCCTGGTACCGGATTCCGGAGGGCAGCACGAATGACAATGCCGATATTGAGGACTACCTGGGCTACGCCAACTATCGCGCTGTCTACAAGCTGACGGAGGACCGGACGTTTTCATTGCGGCTGATGAATAATCTGCAGTCGGACAATAACCGCACATCGGTGGAGTTCGGCTACAGCTTTCCCATGGGGGATACAGTCAAGGGGTTCGTTCAGTACTACAACGGGTACGGGGAGAGTCTGATTGATTATAACCACCGGATTCAGCGGTTCGGTATCGGGATTATGCTGAACGACTGGCTCTGATCCAATAAAATCGTTCGTGCGAGACCAATCGGCACGGCTCCTTCTCCTGAAACACGCTCCTTGCGGCACGTCCATGTGACGCTTGAGCTCAGCCATCCATGGCCTCGCACAGTTTCAGGAGAAGGAGCCGCACCGATCGGCCCCAAATTCCGGCGTCAACCTTCCTGGTTCAGCCTATCCATTTCCGCTAACAACTCTTTCGTCTTCTCTTCCATCAACGGAATATCCGCCCGCGACTCCACATTCAGCCGCACAACCGGTTCGGTGTTGGACATCCGGAGGTTGAAGCGCCAGTTGTCGAATTCGATGCTCACGCCATCCACGTGGCTGACGTTTTTGGCGCCGACGCTGTATTTGGCTTCAATCGCGGCGATGACCTTGGGGGGATCATCGATGGTGCGGTTGATTTCGCCGCTGGCCGGGTAGGCTTCGATCCGGGCGTCGATGAGGGATGAGAACGGCTCGCCGGACTGGCACAGGCGTTCGGCGATCAGTAGCCAGGGGATCATGCCGCTGTCGCAGTAGGCGAAGTCGCGGAAGTAATGGTGGGCGCTCATTTCGCCGCCGTAAACGGCGTCTTCGTCGCGCATGCGCTGTTTGATGAAGGCGTGGCCGGTTTTGCTTTCGATGGCTTCGCCGCCCGCGGCCTTGACCAGATCCAGGGTGTTCCAGGTGAGGCGCGGGTCGTGGATGACTTTACCGCCGCCGGTCTTGCGCAGGAACTGGTCGGCCAGTAATCCGACGATGTAGTAGCCTTCGATGAACCGGCCGTTTTCGTCGAAGAAGAAACAGCGGTCGTAGTCGCCGTCCCAGGCGATGCCCATGGCGGCGCCCTGCTCGATCACGGCATCGGCAGTGGCGGCGCGGTTTTCGGGGAGGATCGGGTTGGGCACGCCGTTCGGGAAGTGGCCATCGGGCTGGTGGTGCACTTTCACGAATTCGAAGGGCAGGTGCTGCTCGAGTTCGTCGATGACCAGGCCAGCGCCGCCGTTACCGGCATTGCAGACAATAGTCAGCGGGCTGAGGGAACCGGCATCGACGTAACCCAGCAGGTGGTCGATATAGGCGCTCATCACTTCCAGGGCCTCATAGCGGCCCTGCTCGGGCGCATCGGCAAAGGGCTCCAGCACCCGGTCACGGATGTCGTTCAGACCGTTATCGGAGCTGATGGGCCGGGATTCGGGGCCGACCATTTTCATGCCGTTGTGGTCTTTGGGGTTGTGGCTGGCGGTGACCATGATGCCACCGTCCATCTTGTAGTGGCTGGTGGCGAAGTACACCTGCTCGGTGCCACACAGGCCAATATCAAAGACATCCGCCCCGGCTGCCATCAGGCCGGAGCTCAGGGCTTCGGCAATGTCCGGGCTGGAGAGGCGGATGTCGTAGCCGACGATCACTTTTTTCGCGCCGGTCACTTCCACGTAGGCCCGGCCGATTTTCTCGGCCAGGATAGGGTTGAGCTGATCCGGCACTCGTCCGCGCAGATCGTAGGCTTTAAAGCAGGACAGGTCCATTGTCTGGTGTTACTCCGCGGCGGATGACTGCAGTTGAATGTAGTTCTGGATGCCCATCTGGGAAATCATCTCCAGTTGGGTTTCCAGCCAGTCGATGTGCTCTTCTTCACTGTCCAGGATGCTGCGGAACAGCTGGCGGCTGGTGTAATCCTGAACTTCCTCGCAGTAGGCGATGGCTTCTTTCAGGTCAGTATGGGCGATCTGCTCCAATTTGAGATCGCAGGAGATCATTTCCTCGACGTTCTCACCGATCAACAGTTTGTTGAGGTCCTGGAGGTTCGGCAATCCTTCGAGAAACAGGATCCGCTCGATCAACTGATCGGCGTGCTTCATTTCGTCGATGGATTCTTCGTATTCCTTGGCGGCCAGCTTGCTGATGCCCCAGTCCTTGTACATGCGGGAATGGAGAAAATACTGGTTGATGGCGGTCAGCTCGTTGGCGAGGACCTTGTTGAGATACTGGATGACTTTCTTGTCGCCTTTCATTGCAGGGCTCCCCTGATGGCTGGGTGGATCAGCCTTTTAGGATAGCCCCTTATGGCGCAGGAGAAAAATATGGCGGAGCAGGAAATGTCGTCAGGCGGGCTGGGCGAGCATGCTGGCCAGTGCCAGATAATCCGGGGAACGGCTCTCGCGCAGGATTTCCCGGGCGGTGCAGGCGCAACGGCCACACTGGGTACCAACGCCCAGTTCCTTGCCAAGCTGGCGCATGGAAGAAACGCCGTTATCGGCCGCTTCGCGAATTTCCCGGTCGGTTACGCCGTGGCAAAGGCATACATACATGGTCGTGACTCACCTATGACAATAAAGGTTAGTGATAAGTATTGTCATTAGCATCCAGAAATGCAAGCCTTCTGGCTTAATTTTGCGCAATAAATCGCTCCCGGGCCCGAGAGCTTCCGGGCCTATGAATCCCGGGTCAGGTTGCGGCTCCCGCTCTCGGTGACCAGCACGTTGTCCTCGATACGGATGCCCCCGCAGCCGCGCAGCTTGCCAATCAGATCCGAATTCAGGTGACGCCCAAGCGCCCCTTCCAGCAGGGGGTCCAGCAACGATGGGATGAAATAAAGCCCGGGCTCGATGGTGACCACCATGCCGGGTTCAAGCCGGCGGGTCAGGCGCAGGAAGGGCGCATCGTCCGGCGGCGGCGTCGGCTTGCCGGCGACATCGTGGACCTGAACCCCGAGGAAGTGGCCAATGCCGTGGGGGAAAAAGACCCGGGTAATGCCCTGCTCCACCATGTCCTGATCCTCCAGGCCGGTTACCAGGCCGGTGGCGGACAGCAACGCCGCAATGCCCTGGTGCGCCTTGCGGTGGATATCAATGTAGTCCACTCCGGGTGCCACCATGCCACACAGCCGTAACTGAAGCCGCTCAAGACCGAGGACCAGGGCGGCAAAGCGGGATTCACCCGGGCCTGCGGTGGTGCGGGTGATGTCGGAGCAATAGCCCCGGAACCGGACCCCGGCGTCGATCAGCAGGCTGCGGGAATGCCCCGGGGGCCGGGTATCGTAGTACTGGTAGTGCAGTGTGCCGGCGTGGTCATTCAGGCAGATGATGCTGTGATAGGGGGCATCCGCTTCCCGCTGGCCGGTGGCCTGCTGATAGGCGAGACTGATGCCGAATTCGCTCTCACCCGCGACAAAGGCGTCCCGGGCAGCCCGGTGCCCGGCCAGCGCTAGGGTATTGGCACGGGCCAGGCATTCGATTTCATAGGCGGTTTTGCGCACCCGGGTTTCATCCAGGGCTTCAAGCAGGTGCTGCGGATTAATATCCCCGGGTACGCCTTCGAGCATTGTGGGGTCACCGATTACCGCCAGACGGCCCGGATCATCGAGCACCGGCGCCTCGGGCGACTGACGGCTGCGAACCTCGATAACGGTCTGCCAGGGTTCTTCCGGCAACGGTTGGTTGGCGTGCCAGAAATCCGCTGGCTGGAACAGCCACAACACCGGCTTATGACCGGGCCGGAGCCACAGCCAGCAATGTTCCCGGCCGGCCAGCCCGGTCCAGTGCAGGAACGGACCATAGCCCTGGAAATGCCAGGCCTGATCGTCACCATGGCGGTAGGGCGCCGCACCGGAGGCGATCAGCAGGCCGTCGAACCCCTGCTCCGCCATAGCGGACTCGTACCGGGCCTGGAGTTCCTTGAGGTGATCCAGTTGCAGTGACAGCAGGGCATCATTGGGCATATCAGTTTTCCAGTTGGTTCCAGAGGGTGATCAAGTCTTCCGAACGGGCATCCCGCAGGCGGATCAGGCGAATTTCCAGGGGCACGTCCCAACGCTCGTCTCCCGCCCGCACCAGACTGCCGAACTGTTCGCTCTTTTCGGTCATCCGCTGCGGCAGCCAGCCCATGCCAAAGCCCTGCTTGACCAGTGCCTTGACGCTGGCCGACTGGGTATTCTCGTTCAGGGGCAGCAGGTTGGCGCTCAGCCTCTGCCGCGCCAGGTGGCCTTCGATCGCGGACTGCAGAAAGCCCCGGTTATGATAGGCAATCAGCGGCGCCGGCTGCTCCGGGCTGCCCGGCAGCGGGAACCGTGGCTGGCCGCTCTCGTCGGCAACACTGACCGGCACCAGGGCTTCCCGGGCCAGCACCAGCCACTCAAAGCTCTCGGCCGTCAGCCGGGCGCCCCAGGGCAGGTCCGGATGCCAGTAACACAGCACCAGGTCGCATTCACCGCCTTCCAGAGCATCCAGGAACTGTTCGCCGACCCAACTGGTGGCTTTCAGGTTGAGCTGCAGGCGCTCGGCAATACCGGCGTCGGTGGCCCACCCCTGGTAGAAGTGGGAAAACAGCCCCTGGGTCGAGCCGACACTGATCCGCGCCGACGCCTGGGCTTCCAGAGCCGTAATGCGCTCCCGGGTGTCCCGAACGTCCCGGGTAATCCGCCCACACAGCTCCAGAAACAGCTCCCCCGCCGGGGTCAACGTCAAGGGCAGGGTCTGGCGATTGATCAGGGTCGTGCCCATGGCTTCTTCGAGCAGCTTGATGCGGCGACTGAACGTCGGCTGGCTCACATGCTGCAATTCGGCAGCACGTGAGAAATGGCGCGTGCGGGCAAGCGCCAGAAAATCTTCCAGCCAGCGTACTTCCATGGAATCCCCTGAGGGTGCGGGTTATAGGGCAGAGCGTTTAACTGAAGGCATCATAGCCTATGGTCGCGCCTCCGTTACAACCGCCCCTCCTCCACCGCATGGCAAGCCACCTGATTACCACCATCAGTGGTGATCAGCCCGGGCACTTCCTGCCGGCAACGCTCGTTGGCGTAGGGGCAGCGGCCGTGGAACACACAGCCGGAAGGCAGGTTCACCGGCGTGGGCACCTCGCCTTTCAGGCGAATGTGGTTGGGCCGGTCATCCTCAAGCTTCGGAATCGCCGACAGCAACGCCTGGGTGTAAGGATGCCGGGGCGTCGCAAACAAAGTCCTGGTGTCCGCCAGCTCACACACCCGGCCCAGATACATCACCGCCACCCGGGTACCGAAATGCTCCACCACCGCCAGATCATGGGTGATGAACAGGTAGGTCAGGCCCCGGCTTTCCTGGGCGTCCATCAGCAGGTTCAGTACCTGGGCCTGGATGGACACATCCAGGGCTGAAATCGGCTCATCGGCCACAATGAATTCCGGGTCCACCGCCAGTGCCCGGGCAATGGCAATCCGCTGGCGCTGACCACCGGAGAACTCGTGGCCGAACCGGCTGCCCCAGTCCGGATCAATGCCCACCGAATGCATCACTTCGTGAATCTTGTCCCGCACCTGGGCCGGCGACCAGTCCGGATGGTGGAAGCGGATCGGCTCCTCCAGGGTCTGCTGGATGGTCATGCGCGGGTTCAGGGAGGCATAGGGGTTCTGGAAGATCATCTGCATCTTGCGCCGGTACGGCAGAGATGCCTTGCGCTCCAGGTTGTCGATGCGCTGGCCGTCGTAGTGGATTTCGCCGGCGCTCGGGGAGATCAGCCCCATCACGGTGCGGGCGACGGTGGACTTGCCGCAGCCGGATTCGCCCACCACACACAGCGCCTCACCCTTCTGCACTTCCAGATCAACACCGTTAATCGCGTGCACCGATTCCTGTTTGCGGCGAAAACGGCCACCCTCGAAGCTGATCTGTTCCAACAGACTGCCGGAGAGGTCAAAGCGTTTCTCAAGACCGCGGATACTTACCAAAGGGGAGGTCATGATTCGGCCTCCTGCATGCGTTTCTCCTGCTCAATCAGGTTGGCGACTTCGTAACAGGCCACCTCCACATTGCCCGAATGCACATAGTCCGGCATCGAGTGCCGGCACTGCTCGGTGGCAAAGTTGCAACGGGGGTGGAACGGGCAACCCGTGGGGACGTTCTTCAGGGACGGCATGGAACCGGGAATCTGGAACAGCCTTGCCCCCGGCTCGCCCAGTTGGGGCAACGCATTGATCAATCCCTGGGTGTAGGGGTGCTGGGCATCGTTGATGATTTCCCGGGTCGGCCCCTGCTCGATGATACGGCCGGAATACATCACCAGCATACGCTGGGTGACCTGGGAGACCACGCCCAGATCATGGGTGATCAGCATCAGCGCCACGTTCTCCTGCTCGCACAGATCCAGCAGCAAATCCATGATCTCCGCCTGAATGGTTACGTCCAGGGCGGTTGTCGGCTCATCGGCAATGATGATTTCGGGGTCCAGCAGTAGCGCGATGGCAATGATCACCCGCTGACGCATACCACCGGACAATTCATGGGGGTACTGGTCCAGGCGCTTTTCCGGAGACGGAATCTGGACTTTCTGCAGCCGGTCCAGGGCAATCGCTCTCGCCTCTTTCTTGCCGGTATTCCGGTGCGCCTGAATAGCTTCCACCATCTGGGTACCAATGGTCAGCACCGGATTCAGGGTCATCATCGGATCCTGGAAAATCATGGCGATGCGGTTGCCCCGGATCCTGCGCAGCTCCCGCTCACTCATGGCCGCCAGGTCACGGCCTTCGAACAGGATCTGGCCGCCGGCGATATAGCCGGGTTTGGCGATCAGATTGAGGATGGAAAACGCCGCCACGGATTTACCGGCGCCGGATTCGCCCACCAGGCCCAGGCGTTCGCCTTTATCGAGGCTGAAGCTGATGCCCCGAAGCGCCGTAAGGTCGCCGCCACGCACCGCAAAACGCACATCAAGATCTCTTACTTCCAACAGTGCCATGGTGTTACCCCTTGTACAGCCGTGGGTTCATTACATCCCGCAACCAGTCACCCAACAGGTTGATGACCAGCACCAGCACCACCAGCACCAGGCCCGGCAGCAGAGTGATCCACCAGGAACCGCTCTGGATATAGTCAAAACCGGATTTGATCAGCGAGCCCAGCGACGGCTGGGTTTCCGGCATGCCCAGGCCCAGGAACGACAACGCAGCCTCGGAGATGATGGCGTTGGCAATCTGCACCGTGGCGATCACGAAAATTGGCGACAGGGTGTTGGGCAGAATGTGCCGGAACATGATCCGGGGCGTACCGAAGCCCATCACCTTGGCGGCATCCACATACTCTTTTTTCTTTTCCGCCAGCACCGAGGCGCGCACGGTGCGGGCAATCTGTGGCCATTCCGCCACGCCGATAATGAAGATGAGCATGTAGATGGCAATCTCGCCGAACATCAGGTTGCCAAAGCTGGCCTTGAAGACGGCGCCCACGATGATGGCCACCATCAGGGTGGAGAACGACAGTTGCACGTCGGCGATGCGCATGAGCACCGAATCCACCTTGCCGCCCAGGTACCCGGCCAGCAGGCCGAACAGGATGCCCAGCACCGATTGCAGCAGAACGGCACCAAAGCCGATCAGGAGCGACACCCGGGTGCCGTAGAGAATGGTGGAGAGCATGTCCCGGCCCTGGGCGTCGGTGCCCAGAGGGAAAGCCGGGTCAGCGCCGCTGAGGCCGACCGGCGGCAGCTCGGAATTCATGATATTGATCTGCGCCAGATCGTAGGGGTCGGTGGGCGCCAGCAAAGGCGCAAACACCGCCGCCAGCACCATCAGCACCAGCACCACGAAACTGGCAATCGCCACCTTGTCGCGCTTGAAGCTGTACCAGAGGAAGGACTCGCGGAAGCGGTCCCAGCGGGAAACCGTTGCCGTTGCCGTTGTCATGCTTTCTTACCTGTCAGTTTTACGGTGGGATTCACCAGGCCGTAGATCAGATCCACCACGGTGTTGGTGATCACAAAGATCAGGCCGACCACCATCAGGTAGGCCACGATCAGCGGAATGTCGCTGCGGGTAATCGCCTCGAGGAACATCAGCCCGACACCCGGCCACTGGAACACTGTTTCCGTGAGAATGGTGTAGGCCACCATGATGCCGATCTGCACACCGCCGACCGTAATTACCGGCAACATGGTGTTCTTCAGGGCGTGCAGAAAGTTGATTCGGCCGGCACTCAGTCCCTTGGCCCGGGCATAGCGGATGTAGTCGCTCTGCAGCACTTCCATCATCTCGGCGCGAATCAGCCGGATAAACAGCGGCAACATGATTGACGCCAGCGAAATTGATGGCAGAACGAGGTGCATCAGGCCGCTTTCGCTGAAAAAGCCGGATCTCCAGGTACCGAACAGGTGGGTCAGGTTGTCACCGCGGCCGTACGATGGCAGCCCGCCTTCGGTGGAGAAGAAGTCGTTCAGCCATTGCCCCCAGGCCGTATCGGACGGAAACCATTGCACCGTCACCCCGATGGAGAATAGCTGGATCAGCACAATCGCGGTCAGGAACACCGGAATGGAAATGCCCACGGTACTGATGCCCATGAAAAACTTGGCCAGCCAGGCCTGGGGCCGGATCGCCGCATACACGCCGATAGGTACCGAAAACACTATGATGATCAGGCTGGCTCCGATCACCAGTTCCAGGGTCGCTGGCAGGTGGTCGAGGATGACCGCCATGGTGGGTTCGCCATAGAAATAGGAGGTACCAAGATCCCCCTGCAGGGCATTGCCGGCAAACCGCAGGTACTGCACCAGGAACGGATCATCCAGCCCCAGCTCCTCGCGCAGGGCCTCCCGCTCCTGTTCGGACACCGACATGCCCACCATCTGCTGAAGCGGATCCCCCAGGCCATCCTGGATGGCGAACGCGATCACGCTGATCACGAACATGACCAGAACCGCCTGGGATATCCGCTGAACCAAAAACGCTAGCATGGAAATTTTCCGGGTAAAGCTTGCAAACAAAAGGCCGGCTACGGATCACCCGGAGCCGGCCCGCGGTTACGGACGATTACTCGACAACCAGATCACCCAGGTACGGGAAGTTCATGACGTTGAGCACCGGCTCGATCTTAACGTTCTTCTTCGAGGCCCAGGCCAGGTCCTGCCAGTGCAGGGGAATGAAGGCCGCATCGTCGTACAGGCGCCGCTCCACTTCCTTGAGCATGGCGGACCGTTTGTCCAGATCGGTCTCGACACTGGCCTTGTTCACCAGGGCGTCAATCTCGGGGTTACAGTACATACCCGCGTTGTACTGGCCGGCACCGGTCTCGGCGTTCGGACAGAAGGTCAGGAACTCGAAGAAGTTGGCCGAATCCTCGGTGTCGGCGTGCCAGCCAATCATCATCATGTCCGCAGAGCGGTTATCATACTCCGGCCAGTACTGGGCCTTCGGCAGGGTTTTCAGATCCACCTTGATGTTGATGCGCGCCAGCATGGCGGCCACCGCCTGAGCGATCTTGTCGTCGTTCACGTAGCGGTTGTTCGGCGCCATCATGGTGATGGTGAAGCCATCCTCGTAACCGGCTTCCTTCATCAGCTGCTGCGCCTTCTCGACATCATAACGCGGCTTGAGCTCTGGATTGTGGCCCTGATAGCCCCGCGGTGACATCTGCGCCGCCGGAGTTGCAAAGCCCTTCATGATCTTGGCCGCGATGCCCTCCTGGTTGATCGCATAGGCGATAGCCTGACGAACCTTCGGGTTCTTGAAGGCTTCGACACGCTCCTGGTTCATGTGCAGCAGGATGATGCGGGTGCCGCTCATGGTCACCAGGCTGGTGTTCGGATCCTGCTTGATGCGTTCAAGATCGGTCGGCGGCACCGGGGCGATAAAGTCCACGCCACCGGACAGCAACGCCGAGACCCGGGTGGCATTTTCCTTGATCGGCGTCAGCGTAATCTTGCCGACGTTGCCCGGGGACTCGGTATCCCAGTAGTCATCAAAGCGCTCGAATTCCACCCGGACACCCTGCTGGCGCTCGGTCACAGTATAGGGGCCGGTACCGGACAGATGCTCAGAGGCAAAAGAGTTGCCGTGCTTGACGATGGCGCTCTTGTCCTTGCCGTCCTCGGTCTTGCCGCTGTAGAACTCGCTGTCCATCGGGAAGATGTAGGTGGCGGTATTGAGCAGCAGCGGATAGGGCTCTTTGGTGACCAAATCGAACGTGTAATCGTCAATGATCTTCAGCTCGCTGAAGGGCTGGAAGATGGCCTTGAAGTCCTGGGGTAATCCCCCCATTTTTAACGGGGTTCAAAAGTAGACCTCAGGCCATCATGGCCAATTTTTGTTGAGGAGTAATTCCTCCGAGTCCCATATTGGGGCGTTCGTGATTGTAGTGCCAGAGCCAGCGGGTGGCATAATCCTGGACTTCTTCGGTGCTGTCGAACAGATACTGTGCCAGCCAATCGTAACGGACCGTTCGGTTGTAGCGTTCGATATAAGCATTCTGCTGGGGTTTGCCAGGCTGAATAAACGCCAGCTTGATCTCTCGTTTTTCGGCCCAGGCTGACAGCTTGCCGCTGATGTACTCAGGCCCGTTGTCACAACGGATAGAGCGCGGTTTACCCCGCCATTCAATGATCTGCTCCAGTGATCGGATAACCCGTTCTGCCGGAAGCGAGAAGTCCACTTCGATGCCAAGCCCCTCGCGGTTAAAGTCATCGATCACATTCAACAGCCGGTAACTGCGTCCGTCGTTGAGCTGGTCGTGCATGAAGTCCATCGACCAACTGTCGTTGATCATTTCCGGCACAGCCAACGGTTCCGGCTTTTCACGAACCAGACGCTTCTTGGGCTTGATGCGCAGATTCAGTTCCAGCTCCCGGTAAATCCGATAGACCCGTTTGTGGTTCCAGGTAAAGCCTTTCACATTGCGCAGATGCAGGAAGCACAGACCAAAGCCCCAGTTCCGCTGATTGTGGGTCAGCCGCACCAGCCAGTCCGCGATCTCAGCGTTCTCGCTGCTCAGTTTGGGATGATAGCGGTAGCAGGTCTCACTGATGCTGAACATCCAGCAGGCCAGACGAATGCTGACACGCTTTTCATCAACGGCTTTCTGCGCCATCTCACGGCGACGAGACGGCTTCACCACTTTTTTTCGATGGCTTCCTTGAGAATGTCAGCCTTCAGCCGCTCCTCGGCATACATCTTCTTGAGCCGGCGGTTTTCATCCTCCAGCTCTTTCAGGCGGGCCATCATCGATGCATCCATGCCGCCAAACTTGGCGCGCCATTTATAAAAGCTGGCACTGCTCATGCCGTGCTCACGGCAAAGCTCCGGAACCGGTACGCCGTTCTCGGCTTGCTTGAGTATCGACAGGATCTGGCTGTCGGAAAAACGTGACTTCTTCATGCAGAATCTCCCTGCGTGTAGCTTACGGAAAATTCTACTTTTGATCACCGCTGTTTTTCGGGGGGATTACCCTGGCTCTGCTTTAGCCGATCGAAGGTGAACTTCACATCCTTGGCAGTCAGCTCGTTCCCGGAGTGGAACTCCACCCCTTCACGCAGCTTGAAGCGCATGGTTTTGTCATCGATCCGCTCCCAGCTTTTGGCCAGGCGAGGCTCGAAGCCCAGGTCCTTGGTCCAGCGCAGCAGCGGGTCAAAGGCCATGTGGGACAGCTGCAGAGTGCCACCTGAGAGCTGCTCATGGATATCGAGGGTCACGGGGTCGGCGTCGTACGCCATTTTCAGTTCCTTGGTCGCCTCGGCAGACAGTGCCAGCGGAGCCGCCGCCAGAACCATGGAACCGACAAATGCTGCAATCAGTTTTTTCATTGCGTTTTCCGTCGCTGTTTTAGGAATTTTCACGGAACATCGGCGCAGAAAGACGCCGAATGCCTGGCCAACAAGCTAGTCTCGGAAAACACCTAGGGCAATCGAAATTGCGACATGGGGCTATACGCCAGATGAATGACCTGTTGTGGGGCGCCAGTCAGATGCGGAACACCAGGGGCAGGATCAGGGCGGTAAACACGCCGGTGAGGCTCATACCGAGAGAGGCAAACGCGCCGGCGGCGTGACTGATTTCAAAGGCGCGGGCGGTGCCGATAGCATGGCCGTTAAGGCCCAGGGCAAAGCCCAGGATGCGTTCATCGTTTACGGGTAACAGGCGGGCGAGCAGGTCAACGAAGAGGGTTGCCACCACCCCGGTAATCAGCAGGCCACCCATCATCAGAGGCACAGAGCCACCCAATTGCTCGGTAATCCCGATGGCAATTGGCGCAGTGACAGACTTGGGCGCCAATGACGCCAGCACCTCCGGCGTGGCCCCCAGCGCCCAGCCAATCACTACTGCATACACCGCCGCGAGGGTGGCGGCGATGGGCAGCGTCACCAGAATGGGGCGCCACATGGCACGGATATGGTGCATCTGCTGGTACAGGGGAATCCCAAGGGCGACGGTGGCCGGGCCCAGCAATACCGTGAGCCAGCCTGCACCCTGGTGATAGCTCTGGTAGTCCACCGCCAGAACCGCAATCACCCCGGACAGCAGACAGGCCGCCAGCACCACGGGCGGCAGCCAGACCGGCCGGCCCATGCGGGCAAACAGCCAGTTGCCAGCGAAGAAGGCGCCCAGCGTCAAGCCAATGGCGAGAACTGGCGTGGCACCGAGGGTATCCGGCAACGCCTGGAGCCGGGTAAGGAATTCAGCCATGATCGCGCTCTCCGCCGGTGCTCTCTGTTCTGCCGGTCACCAGCTTCATCAAGAGCAGGGTGGTGAGAACACTCAGAAATGTGCCGACCAGCAAAGCCGCCGCCACCGCCAGCCACTGGCCGGCGAACTGATCCGCCGTGAAGAAGACGCCCACGACGCCCGGCATGATCAGCAGCACCAGCACCGACACCAACCCCTGGCTGGCCGAGGCCAGGGACTCACTCACACTGCCCTTCGCCATCAACGTGAAGGTGATAAAAAGCATCCCCAGCACACCACCACTGACCGGCAGGGCAAACAGCACCCGCACCGACTCGCCAAGGATAAAAAACAGTACCAGTACCAGAAAACCGCGCAACATCGGCATGCATTCACGCTCCGGCTGTGAAGAATTGCATTACACTAGCTCAAAGAGACATCTCTATACCAATGCAGGAAGCCCATGGCGCTCAAAGCAACCATCCTGAAGGCGATACTCAACATCGCCGATATGGACCGACACTATTATGCCGACCATCACCTGACCATCGCCCAGCACCCGTCGGAAACCGACCTGCGCGTGATGATCCGGCTGCTCGCCTTTGCCCTGAATGCCAGCGATACCCTGGAATTCACCAAGGGCCTGAGCAACGACGACGAACCGGAGCTATGGCAGAAAGACCTGACCGGAGCGATCGAACTGTGGATTGAGCTGGGCTTGCCCGAGGAGGACCGACTGCGGAAAGCCTGCAATCGCGCCACGAAAGTGATCCTGTATACCTACGGCGACCGGGCATTCCCCGTGTGGTGGGACAAACACCATGGCAAGCTGGAGCGTTTCGACAACCTCACCATCATCCACCTGCCCGGCGAAAGCACCGAGGCGCTGGCCGGGCTAGCCGGCCGGTCCATGAGCTACCAGATAACCATCCAGGACGGCGAGGTGACATTCAGCAACGATAACAACCTGGTTTCAATTACCCCTGAGCAGATTCTGCCTGAGAACTGATAACGGGAGTTGCCGTCAGGGGCTGGACACCGACCCGCTTCGCACGTAAGATTGCGCACTCGAAATTGCCGAGTACTCGCAATTTTGAATGCGCCCGTAGCTCAGCTGGATAGAGCGCTGCCCTCCGGAGGCAGAGGTCAGAGGTTCGAATCCTCTCGGGCGCGCCATATTTATCAGGGACTTGCGTGGAAACGCAGGTCCTTTTTTTTATGTCTGTGCCCAAATGGTGCCCTGGCAGTGCCCAGTCAATTTAGACTCAAGCATAATCAATTATTATGTTGACCTTTGCACGGTTTCCGCCTCACTGTCTTTGTGGCCCAACCGCTCTTAGCTATCAAAGCACAAAGGTTTACTGAGCGTTGTCAGCTTTGGTCGCAAAGCGGACATTCAGGCCGGGCGATTCAGGCCGATGAAATGGCCTCCGATTTTAGGCTAAGGGCGGCCACACGTTGCGGGGTAAATCCAAAAGAGGCTCGGTAGTGTCTAAAGAACTTGTAGCCGCGGGCATAATACGAGATGTTTAGTGCGCTAGATAAAGCGTGAAATTAGTATACTTCCTAACAGTCACATTTCTATCCAAAGATGATCAATATCAATTGGGTTTAAATCTTTGCTCCGAGAGTGATTTGAGAAAAGCGTAGCTATGTTTGAAACAGTATCATGACTTCCGAATTCAAGGTGGTCTGATGCTGACCAGCCATCAACGTTACCGCTCTCTAAACCGGAAATCCATGTCTCGATTTTATTCACCCAATATGGAATGCTTTCATCCTGCACGTAGGCGATCATTGCTGCACGCTCGTGAGACGCGGCATGGTGACCTGCTTTGAAGCGTTGGACTCCGCCAGTCGTTTTGAACTGGCTATATAGATACTCCCGCTCATCACGATCCTTTCCAGATGGAGTAGGGAGGCGTTTGCATTCAATAGGCAAAAGCGTTTTGTATTCTGTGTAATTTATTCCATCCACATTAAGTCTTGAGCAATTCGGTGCGGCGACGAGGTCAATTGATCGACTACTTTCAATTTCGTCTGGCTCTTCCCGTCTAAATTGAAGAAAGTCCCAGCCTGGGGTGTGATTGCTGGCGCTGTTAAGGCGAGCGCAAAGTTGTGCTGTCAACGCGGTCTCGCTCGTTTTCATTTGCCTATTGGGGTCATCTCTCCAATTGGGCAACACCCTACTTATAAATTTGATTAGTTCACACAACCACTCTCCAGAGCGAAATACAGTGGTCTCAAGTGTGCCTACATATGTTGGCTGTGAATTTTCGTCTGCAAGCATCCTAAAAACCTTGTCCTCGGAGGTCCGCCAAAACGTCATCTGCATCTCGAAGCGCAATCGAGCGCGTCCAAAATCGATGTCGATCGGGCTTGAGCAAAAACAGAAAATTTTTGTCATATACACGTGCGATGCGCGTGACAGTCAGGCCAGAGCCGCGTCGCTCGACCAACAGGGTATCAAGTCGGTCTTGAAGCTCACTAGAACACGACCAGTCGACTTCCCCATCGCCAAAAACAAAAGCTTTGCATATTGCTCCCGGCCAGTGTTGTGCTTGAAGAACGCGAAGGTGTGTGCTCTCGTAAACATTGTTTATTTGACGAGTGAAGATCGCATCAAAATCTGTAAGAGCTTCCGGGGGAACTACTTGCATCACGGGGGCGTCGCTGCCGAGCCTTATAAAGTCGCGTTGATAATCTACTATGTCTTCAGCTATGACTCGCTCATTTACACTTACGTCGAGACCTTCTTCTTGTTGAGGATAAGGAAGAGAGAATATGTCGGCGTTGAATATGGAAGTGGCGCGCTGAGTAAATAGGCGTGAGCTTATTCCAGCCACGTAAGCCTTGAGAATTTTGGATTCTGATCGAATCCAGCTTGCTAGAGCTTCAAGTTTCTCAAAATCACCTGGGGCAGAAAATCCAACTATTTCATTTTTATACGTTAAATAGCCCTCAGACCAAATGTCACAGTAGAGGTTTTGGTTCTCTTTAATTAGCAATAATGGGGCTAAAAATCGCTCCGCTGATTTCGGATCTTTAATAGGAGCATCAGGCACGATTTCTATTAAAGATCGGTCTATCCCACCTTCACCGAGCGCTTGGGTAGGTAGAAGTGGTTGGCCGACGAGATGTTGTACGTCTGAGGAGGCATTCTTCTTTCCTCCTAAATAACCTTCACCAAAATTCCAGCCTCTTCTGGAAGCATAATCTTTTATGGTGGGATAGCTCCTCAGTCGTTCTATAAACCTCCGAGCTCGCCCACCCCCAAGCAGATTTGCACGCCAGACGTCGGTCGCACACTCGGCGTCCCTATTGCGGAGCCAATGGAGGTCGTAATAGTCAATATCGAAACCCTGCTCGGCATTCGCCCTTCCATTACGGCGGAATACGGCATGCAGCATTCGGCTCCGGGGCAAAGGTTTCTTAGCTTCTGCTATTACTACAATAACCTTGGTATCGGCTCCCCCTTTTTTGAAGAGGCCTCGAATTGATACAAAATCGAGCACCTCGCGAACGCACCAACGATTAAAGAATGTTCGACGAAAGCCGATAGCATTTTGATTGTACAAAAATCCAGCAGGCTCAATCATCGCGACTGTACCACCGGGCATTAGCATTTCCATTGCTTCATGAAGAAATAGGTAGGCCAGCTGTTTGTCTGCTAACGTGCCATAGGTGCGGGAGTAGTCGTCATAGCTCCTTTGCGCACCCTCAGTTGTGAGCGACGACTCAAAGGGGGGATTGCCAATAATGACGGATACTGATGCTTGAATTAAGCCGCTTGACTTCGCTTCGAAAAAGCAGCCGTGGTGAAGTGTTTCACCTGCCAATTGCGGAAATAACCGTACACTTGATCTAATTTCTTCGGGTTGTAACGCATCGCAAAGACTAAGACAAAGACTGAAGGCAGCCAATTCTACTGCCCCCTCTTCGAGATCGATTCCGTGAACGTGTCTAAGAAGTCTCTGTAGATCCTCCACGTGCGGTTCGGCCCAATCGTTGCGCCATCGCCAATGTAAGACAAGCCGTTTGTATGCCTCTACTAGGAAAACTCCGGAACCACAAGCAGGGTCGAGAACGATTCCTCCATGCTCAACGAGCCTGTCGAGCTTTTCCCAGCTCAGGGCTTCCTCTAATACGAGTCGAACCAGCGCGGGTGGCGTATAGACTGAGCTAGACGTATTCTTCACAAAAATTTGATAGATATTACTGATCAACTCGACAGGCAAATCCCGGAAAGAATACAAGCGCCAGAGACTGAGCTGACCGGTACTATCTTGGTTGCCTTCAACGAGTTTGGCGTATTCGGCTAAATCAGCACTTTCTTTTAAGGTGGAACTCTCGAGGTCGGTGAGCCTGAAAACTCTACCATTAAACCGATCTTCGAGATTTCCGAGGAGCTTTGTCAGCGCCTCACCATCACCGAGCACTTCAAAAAAGCGCTTGGCGCCTTTCCGCGCAGACTCGAAGTCGGTTGGTAAAAGTACGGAGCGTTCTTCAAGGTAGGCAATAAGAAGCGAGAGAATCAGCAACCTTCGCCGTAGTCGTGACGGCAAGAGCTGACTCTCAGAAAGCCGCTTTTCAAGCTCAGCTACACTGGCAGCCAGAGTTCGATGTGCCGCCTTTTGGGCCGATAGCATAAGCTTACAAGCGTGTGGATCGTCCCAAATAGCTCCGTTCCGGATTCGGGCTGCGTCCCACCAAATATCTTGTGCTGCAATTTTAGCGCCTAGCGAGAGCGTTTTAATGGGGGAGCAAATTGGAATGCCATCTGCGCCTACAAAGTCCGGTTTATGAGCGCAACGAAAGAGTTGAACTAGGCCTGAGCCGGTACGGTAGATTAGGGGAACCCCGCCCCAGCTCCATAAACGTTTGTGCAACTCGGCAAAGCGGGCGTCGTCGGGTTCGTCATCTACATTGAATATGAATGCCTGCGCTACAGCTGAGCGCCCGTGCCGCTCGGCTTCGAAAAAAACAGCGTGCGCCCCGTAAGAGCGGGCCTTTTCCATGATTGCGACTTCTTCGGGAGGGCGCCCAGTGGCTGTGTAGCCGCTAACGGACACTAGTCCATCTACTATTGGTAGCGACGACCCTTCACCGATCGAGAACAGCCAGTCGGCTTTCTCATTACTGGTATAGGAGGTTCCAGCAGTCATTTATTCAGCTTCTCTTTAGATAGCTCGAGACCTTCTTTTAACGGGTCGGTCATGCTAATGCCCTGAGCGACAGCAAATCCTTTGAACTTCTTCTTAAATTCTGGAGGCACCTCAAACTGAGGGAAGCTCCCTTTGCGGCTTCCACAGACACGTGTTTACCCTCGACACAACTTTTTGAGCTAGACATTGATAGTACCCCGTTCTCGAACGCCGAGGCGCAGTCTGGTCGGAGAAATTACAGATTTCTGGATTTATTGCAACGCATAGAGGCATGAATCTGGCTTTCTGCCTCTAATGTCGTCTTCTGTTCTGATGTTGGATGAGCAGCCAGCGTACTAAAATGCTTATAAGCAATTGATAACCCAGTCTTGGGTTTGGCGCTGCCGCCGGTAGAGCAGTGTGACTGCGTCCGTTGTTGGAAATACTTCTCACTCCTCGGACCAAAGAAGTCGCGCAACACCAGAGACTGCCCCAGTCAATTGGCGAGCGATTTGCGAGGAGTATCTCTGACTCGGATGAAAGTGGCAAATCCGATGCAGACAATGATCCCAATGAGGCTGCCTCCAGCACAGACGGTGGTTCTGTGGATGGAAGCGGGTGTGACCGAGTGCTGCGGGAGTAAAGCATGAGCCAGGTCGAAAATGGTGTTCCTATCAATTTGGTAAATGATGATACAGCATTGAAGGCGACTTACCTGAAGTAGAAAGGAGCTCTCTTCAATTGCGTGCTTAGACGTTGATATCTTGGCCTATTCCGCTATGGAGCCTCAGGTCGAGATTTCCGAGGCGCGAATGTTCGCTTCTGTTTAGTTTCGAATCTTCAAAAGTGGTCACTACGGACTTCTCTAAAGATCCTTAATCGGCACCAAGGACAACTGGTACCCAGTGGCTCTACCACCCTCTTTACAGATTCGAGGAGGACCCGGGGGCCGTCACACTGAACCACTACACACTCTATATTCATAAGGGTGGTCTTCGACAGACCAAACAGCCGAGCGTAGTACTCCTGCGTGATACCAACAAAGCGCTGGCGAATTTCACGCACTGCGGCCACCACTGAAACTCTGGTGCTTCTCCAGATCGGCTTGGGCCGCTTCACCTTTATGATCTTCGAACTTTGGTAGCATCCTAGCCATCATCGCCTCCCGCCTTGTTCTTCAGGGTCTCCAAGAACCGCGCTTGGGTGCTCAAACATATTCTTATGTTCAAGGACCCGTCTCGGTGCACCCAGGTCAACAACCTTCGCTCTCGGTTCCGCCAGTTTTTCCATCTCGGCGACAAATCGGGCTCGGGTGGCGTGCGGGTCCTCGGCAACCTGATAAAACAAAGCAACTAAGGCGCCGGGTCGGCTACTGTCGTCACTTCGTCAATAACATCTCGATAAGCTTTTTCCAGAGCATCAAACACCTCCTCCGGCACCCGATACTGGTATTGCTTTCTCCGGTGATTCGACAATCGCCCATGGTGCTGCATGCACATCATGACCAAATTGCCCAAGTCCTTCGAGACAACATCAAAACGTTCGTTGATGGTCCGATAGATCTGGTCATACCGGTTAAGAAAAACGGTTTCCTCTTTCAGGTGCTTCTCAATTGCCGTCTCGGCACACAAAGCCATAAATTCGCAGCACTGGGTCGCATCCCAATAGCGATAGATCGCGCTATGACCCCGGAAGTCAAAATCAAGCTCAACATCACCCATCCACTCAATATTCCAGAACTGGGCAGTACCCTCAGAGAACGATTTCAACGCATCAAGGTAGTCACTTTCGTTCTGATGCATCACTGTGGAAACGGGCAGAACCAGGCCATTCACCAAACCCCCTGTTTTGCAGAGCAACTGATGAAAAAGGAACCGGGAGAGACGACCGTTTCCATCCATGAACGGGTGAATAAACACAAAACCGAATGAGACAACAGCACCAAGGATAATCGGGTCCACGTCTTCAGGCGGATCATTCGCGAGGTTGCAAAGCTCATCCATGAGCTCACGGGCCAGCACGTGGTCCGGTGGGATGTAGGTTACCCCTAATGGCCCGGTTTGGGCGGTGCCCAGATAGTTCTGTTCGTTCCGGTAACTCGTTGCCTTGATGAATGGATTGTCGATTGCGATGTTTTGCAGGTCCGTCAGGGAATCCTCATTGATCACAATTCCCTCGTGGGCTTGCTTTAACACCTCTACAAATCGTCGCGATTTGTCAGCATTCACAGCTTCCTTCTCGATGGCAAAGGAGTCTTGCGTTTCGCTCAGGTAGGCCCAGGACAGGGTGCGATTGAGAATATCCCGGGGCAGTGACTCAGTGAACTTCGCAGCCTTGCGCAGCAAATCCTTGGCCAGTTGGGCTTCCAATAACGGAGTACGGCGAACGGTGGCGCAATAGGCCATCGAACCTATGCCATTGAAAGTAACTCGCCAACGCTCGTCGCGCCTCTCTGATCCTGTAAAATAGAGTTTTGGATTAAAGAGCCTGGTGTAGTTCTGAGTCAGCTTCTGCTGTCGGCGATGGATGGTTTCACCTGTGAAGTGCTCCCACAGGAAGCAAGCTCTACGCAGGTATTGGCTGTTTGGGGAGTTATCGAACTCTTCTCGCAATAAAGATTCTGGGACCAGAGGCAAAGCCTGTGAGAGTATTTGCAGGTTGATCCCCTCATGCTTCAGCGCGAACATGATATGCCCGTACACATCGTCCTTGTCGGGTGCCATCCGGGAGGGCACCATAATAATGCCTGGGGCCGTGTCCAGCCGGCTCACCGGGCGCACTTCTGCAACGATTGCTGGCCTCCTGGCCTTGATCTCCGTGTGTTGTGCGAGCCGGGCATAGCCAACAGCTGTCATACCAATTTCTCCAAGCCTTTCCAGTTATCGCAAGCTTACGATTCTACTGTCGAGGCAATTTTTTATATGTTTGGAGATTTTTCTATAAATACACACTGGCAGTCAAAATAATTCATACAGGAAGATAGATCTATACCCCCACCCTCGAAAATTCTGAATTCCAATCGTGAGGATTGGAACCTACAGCAATTGTTCTTGCCCAGAAGAGACAAACCGATATCCCATAGCCTTGTAGCCTTTCTCACGTTTTCTGAACATGCGCTCAAGCATTGGCAGGCCAGAGTCCAGGTAGTCATAGACAGCAACCTCCTGCTTGCCATCGACCTCCCGGTGGATCCTGCCAGCATACTGCGACAGAGTTCCCTTCCATGCGATGGGCAGAGCTAAAAACAGGGTATCCAACCGTGGCAAGTCAAAGCCTTCTCCGATGTATTTACCAGTTGCAACGATAACCTGAGCTTCATGTAACTGCGCTTCCGCCAACCGACGTTCTCTAACGCGCATCCCACCACGCAACACAACCGATGATATGGATTCAGCATTCAGCAGTGTTGCCAGCGTCTCAGCATGCTCCCGTCGCTCGGTCAGCAGAAGACAGTTGGCCTGGTTTTGAACGCAGCGTACAACATCATGAACAATGTCCTTATTCCGGGCATTACTCTCGGCAAGCCAACGGTAAACTGATGCTATGTGGGGCCGCTCACCATTCTGGCAAATATCCGCAGGTGGCGTTTCGTGACGCTCCCGAACGATGACACGTTGGACAAACCTGGACCCGTGTTCAGCTTTTACTTTGTGACGAATGGGGCCAGCAACCATAAACATAATTTTTTGGTGACCATCCTGACGGTCCGGCGTTGCGGTAAGGCCGAGGACATATCGAGCGCTGACTTCGTTAAGTAGCATCTCATAACGGGGGGCTGAGATATGGTGACATTCATCGATGATAATCTGGCCATATTCCCGGACAAGGTTTGAGACGGTATTGTCTTTCTTGTTGATCAGGCTCTGATAGGTGGCAACGTCGATATGCCCGGTCGGTCTCTTTCTGCCTCCGCCAATCACGCCCACGGATGCGCCCTCAATGAAAGTTTCCAGGCGCTCCTTCCATTGATCCAGTAACTGACGGCTGTGAGTGAGAATCAGCGTGTTGACCTGCCGCTTGGTCACAATGCCAATGGCGGTTACGGTTTTACCGAAAGCGGTCGGAGCATGAAGGATTCCGAAAAGAAGACCCATAGGTGGGCACCCGCACCAGACCGGGAGATTTCTACAAGATAAGGGATGCCTTCATCACGACAAGCCTGAGCCAGCGCACGAACGTCTGCCCGCCAGTCTTCCTTATCAAAATCTACGGCCAGAAGATAACAGGAACTGTCCCACAACAACGGATATAACCCAGCCACATGCTTGCCGGACAGGTGGTCATACACCGCGCTGAAATCCAGAGGCTTGAACTTTTTGTGCGGGCACTCCCCGCATTTAATCCGGGGTTTCTGACAAATGCCCGGAACCCACTCATTCTCACAGGCGACAGCATAGCCGGAACGGCCGCCGGATCCCTGCCAGCGGACCGCATAGACATCTTGTCTGCCGCGAAAGAGATTCCGGAACAGTTCGGCCTTTTGCTTGGGTGTCAGCTGCGTTGGTGAGGATCCCTGTGCAGAGGCGTGAAGCTCGTTCCTCCGGGAAAGAAGCGCAGCCTTTTCCCTCTCAAGCTCAGATAACTTTTGTGCAATGGCAGCGAGCTCATCTTCTATACAGATACGTGCCTCCAACCCAATGAACTCAGCCAGTTCAAAAACAGTATGCCGGCGATCCTGGCTTCGGGCTATCCAGAATGATACCCGCTTTTTGCTTGGACTACGGCGTAATAAATCGTCACTCTATGATCTTCAGACACCTCGCTTATGGCGGCAATATTACCAACACACATTGGTGTCCGGAATCCTTGAACTACTACAATCCTCTCTCCAATCCCCTTCCTTGCCTAACCCCATCAACTAACGTAAAACAACCTTATATCGAGTGGTTAGCACGCAATACACCCCCGGCATTGCCTGCCACTCTCCGAAACAATCAAAGGCACGAACCGACACACCTTGTCGCTCCGTGCCTTTACGCTTTATCAGAGACAGATAGCAGTAACCTCTCATAGGGAACAACCGAGCAATGAACAACACGGAACAGCAATTCCTCAAAGCCCTGGACGACAAACTCTGGAAAGCCGCCGACAAGCTCCGGGCCAACCTGGATGCCGCCAACTACAAGCACGTGGTGCTGGGCCTGATCTTCCTGAAGTACGTCTCCGATGCCTTCGAGGAGCGCCAGGAAGAGTTGCTGGAACGGTTCAAGGATGAGAACGACGACATTTACTACCTGCCGCCGGAAGACTACGACGGCGACGAGGACTACCAGCAAACCCTGCTGGAAGAGCTGGAAGTATTAGATTACTACCGGGAAGCCAACGTGTTCTGGGTGCCCAAGCCCGCCCGCTGGAGCACCCTGAAAGAAAAGGCCGTGCTGTCCGTGGGCACCGTGCTCTGGCAGGACGATGCCGGTAACGACGTAAAGCTGCGCTCCGTGTCCTGGCTGATCGACAACGCCCTGGAAGAAATCGAGAAGAGCAACGCCAAGCTCAAGGGCATCCTCAACCGCATCAGCCAGTACCAGTTGGACAACGACAAGCTGCTGGGCCTGATCAACACCTTCTCGGACACCTCTTTCACCCGGCCGGTGTTCGAGGGCGAGAAACTGAGCCTGCACAGCAAAGACATCCTCGGCCATGTGTACGAATATTTCCTGGGCCAGTTCGCCCTCGCAGAAGGCAAGCAGGGGGGCCAGTATTACACCCCCAAGAGCATCGTGACCTTGATTGTCGAAATGCTGCAACCATACTCCGGCCGTGTGTACGACCCGGCCATGGGCTCCGGCGGGTTCTTTGTCTCCAGCGACAAGTTTATCGAGGAACATGCCAGCGAACAGCACTACGACGCCAGCGAGCAGAAGAAGCACATCTCCGTGTACGGCCAGGAGTCCAACCCCACCACCTGGCGCCTGGCCGCTATGAACATGGCTATCCGGGGCATCGACTTCAACTTCGGCAAAAAAAACGCCGACACCTTCCTGGACGACCAGCACCCGGACCTGCGCGCCGACTTCGTGATGGCCAACCCGCCGTTCAACATCAAAGACTGGTGGAGCGAATCCCTGGCCGAGGACGTGCGCTGGAAGTACGGCACCCCGCCCAAAGGTAACGCCAACTTTGGCTGGATGCAGCACATGCTCCACCACCTGGCGCCCACCGGCAGCATGGCCCTGCTGCTGGCCAACGGCTCCATGAGCTCCAACACCAACAACGAAGGCGAAATCCGCAAACGCCTGGTGGAAGAAGACCTGGTGGAATGCATGGTCGCCCTGCCCGGCCAGCTGTTCACCAATACCCAGATCCCCGCCTGCATCTGGTTCCTGACCCGGGACAAAGCCAACGGCATGGTGCGCAACGAGAAAAAGCGCGACCGCCGGGAAGAGTTTCTGTTCATCGACGCCCGTAACCTGGGCTTCATGCGGGATCGGGTACTGCGGGACTTCACCAACGAGGACATTGCCAAGATCGCCGACACCTTTCATGCCTGGCAACGCGGCGAAGGCTACGAGGATGTCGCGGGGTTCTGCAAATCCGTCAGGCTGGACGAGATCAAGAAACATGACTTTGTGCTGACACCGGGGCGCTTTGTGGGTGCTCAGGAACAGGAAGACAATGGCGAGCCGTTTGCCGAGAAGATGGCGCGGTTGACCGGGCAGTTGCGGGAGCAGTTTGCAGAGAGTGATCGGTTGGAAGCTGAGATCAAGCGGAATCTTAGGAGGATAGGATATGAGCTTTGACTCTGCTTCGAATTGGACCTTGAGGCCACTGGGTGAGTGCATTGATCTCATTATCGACCATAGGGGAAAGACGCCCCGAAAACTTGGTTCCGATTGGGTCGATAGTGGTGTACCTACGATATCAGCCAAAAATGTAAGTGGCGGGAAACTTGTCGCCAAAGAGTCCATTCGGTTCGTATCGCACGATATCTATAAAAAATGGATGAAGGAGGATGTTCGCAAAGGCGACTGTTTATTGGTATCAGAGGGCGCGACCCTAGGAGAGTGTTTGTACTGGGATGAGGACTATCCAGTTGTCCTCGGACAAAGAATTTTTTGCATCCGAGCAAACCCGGAAATTCTGAATCCACGATACCTTTATGCGTATATGACTTCTGAAGCGTTTCAGCAGGAGATACGCAGTAGGGCGACAGGCTCCTCTGTGCCAGGGTTGCGCCAAACGGAAGTCTTAAAACTGATGGTTCTCGCTCCTCCTCTTGATGAGCAGGCTATCATTGGCGATACACTCTTTAGCGTCAATGAAAAGATCAAATCAAACACTAAAACTAACCAAACCCTCGAACAAATAGCCCAGGCCATCTTCAAAAGCTGGTTTGTCGATTTCGAGCCGGCTAAAGCCAAGATCGCCGCACTGGAAGCCGGCGGCAGCGAGGAAGGCGCCCTGTTCGCCGCCATGCAGGCCATTTCCGACAAAGGCGAAGAGGAGCTAACCCGCCTCCACGCCGAACAGCCCGAGCAATATGCCGAGCTCCGTGCTACCGCCGAACTGTTTCCGTCGGCTATGCAGGATAGTGAGTTGGGGGAGATTCCCGATGGGTGGACTGTCGGCACCCTTGCTGACGTTGCTAACCTTAATCAGCAATCCTGGACAAAGCGGACAATACCCTCAGAAATCCGGTATGTAGACCTGGCAAATACGAAGAACGGTGTAATCGAGAGCACCACAACCTACCTCTCCGACGACACACCGAGCCGAGCAAGACGCATACTTTCTAACGGCGACACTATCGTCGGCACAGTTCGCCCTGGCAATCGCTCATTCGCATTCATCAAGCGCCCCCAAAAGACGTTAACAGGCAGCACGGGATTTGCTGTTTTGTCCCCAAAGCAGGCGGAGTTAGCTGAGTTCGTCTACATCACCGCGACGTCAGACGCGACAATCAACCACTTAGCCCATTTAGCGGATGGCGGGGCATACCCGGCGGTGCGCCCTGAAGTTGTAATTAATTTACCCTGTATTGTCCCAAATGAGCGCCTGATAGCTTACTTTCACAAAACCGTGCGATCTTTTTTCGACCAGGCTGCAGTGCATAAGCTGGAATCATCGACCCTTTCAGTGCTGCGCGACATGTTGCTCCCCAAGCTCCTCTCCGGTGAACTCTCAGTCTTGGCTACTGACGATCAGCTAGCGGGGCCCGCGAATGTTTAAGATCGATCCAACCTCGAACCGCATCAACCCACTGGAAGTAAAACGCTTCAACGACCTCGGCTTCACCGAGCGCAAGCACCTGCAGAAATGGCTGGAGAACTATCCCCAGGCCTTGACCCGGGGTGATGCGAGGAACTGCTGATCATCCAGAAGGAATTCGACGGCTTCGAACTTTTCAACGCTGCGAGACCTGGATCGCGAGCAACTGGATCTTCTGTCCATCGACAAGGACGGTGAACTGATCATTATCGAAACCACGCTCGATGACAGCGAAAGGCTGAGTGCCGGGAGCAAGCAGTATGCAGAAAGTGCATATTGCCGAATCAAACAAGCGGTGAGCTGCTAAGGAATCCTTAGGAGTTCAGTTGTTGCAAATTTTGCACATACTGCCGAAATGTAAGGAGCGGGAACTCTTCGGTATTTCCGTAATGTTCGGACAGCGACCAAACGCTGAGATTCGAAATCGGCAACCACCGAGGATTTCTCGGTAGTTGCGCCACTCGCGACTGGACCCTTATCAGGCTTCCAGCCGAGGACAAGCCGCTTTTCTGTCGCTGAAGATCCGAAAGGGCACAGGTTCCATTCCGGAACCCATGACTAGAGAAAATCCGCAAACTCCCGAAGCTTCGAGACGGTTTGGGGTAACTGCTGTTTTTGCAGCGTTGCCAGAAAGGTATCGACACTGAGTGGCGGATTTTTCAGCGCTGAACGCTGGGCCTGAAAAGCTCGACAACACAGCGTTGGCGCCATATCGATCTGATACAAAATAAAGTCGTCCGGATGAATCACTTCGATATCGTACTGGCGAAGCGATGCCTCAGGAAAATCTTTCAGGTTGAAGGTAACAATGGCGTTGGCGTTGCAACGGATGGCGGCAGCCAGCACGTGGCGATCGTCCGGGTCCGGCAGGCTTAGCCCTCCAATCAGCGGCTCGTAGCCGTACACTTTTGCATCGCGCACGTGAAGATCCATCAGCTCCCTTGCCCGCGACAAGCTTTCCGGCGAATGTTTCTTTGCCCTCAACAGCGCGTTGATCCACTCGTCGTGGATGTGATCTGTCCAGTGCGCCTTGAACAGGTCCGTCAATGCCAGCCGCATCAGCGCATCTCTCAAGGGTGCGGGATACAGCACGCAGGCATCGTAGACGACGGTGAATTTGCTCATTGCCTGTCAGTACCCCATTCCCTCGTTCTGTGACAGTTCGGCCAATTCATCCAGTGTGGCGTGCCGTTGGCGGTCTATCTGTTCCTTGTAGCTCAACACATCCTGCAGCTTAACCCGCCGATGCGCACCCACCTTCCGGAAAGGTATATCACCGGACTCCAGCAGCCGGACCAAGAAGGGGCGGCTGACGTTCAAAAGATTGGCCGCATCCTGTGTACTTATTTCCTGATGATAGGGGATCAGGCTGATAGCATTGCCCTGGGACACTTCCGCCAACACGTCCAGCAGAATCTGCAGCACATGCCCGGGAAGCACCAACTCGTCAGCTTCGCCGTTGCTGCCACGCAGAGAGAGCTGCACGCGATCCACATCAGCGTACTTGGACAAGGTGCGGCTGGAGAGCTTGGCCTGTTCCACCTCGGCCGCCGTCGGCAAATGAACAATTTTCTGAGCAGACATCGTATGCCCCCTTAAAATAAACAACAAACACTCGGCCCCTATTATGTTTCTTAAACGAAACAAACGAAACAAACGAAATAGACGATTTTGTTCTAAGAGCATACGGACTGTGGCTGTTTAGCGAGCTATCGACCATACTCTGATCAAGTCTATTGAAATTAAATGTGTTTTCTTGGGCAGCACATTTTGAATATATCCGGTTAAGTAAGGAAGTACGGAGTGACTGAGGATCAGCTAGAACAACAATGCCTGGAATGGTTCGCCGAAGGAGGTTGGGAGATCGCCCATGGACCAGACCTTGCTCCAGATGGTGACACCCCGGAACGGGCCGACTACCGGCAGGTATTGTTGCTGGCGGATCTTGAGGCAGCCATTCGCCGCATCAACCCTCACCTGCCCCAAAACGCTATTGAGCAAGCCGTGGCCGTCGTCCGCAAACCAGAAAGCCTGGATGTGGTGATCAGTAACCGGGCCTTTCACCGCCTGCTACTGGACGGTGTGCCGGTTGAGTACAAACGCGACGACAAGGTGGTTCACGATCAGGCTTTTCTGGTGGAATTCGGCGACCTGACCGCCAACCGGTTCCGGGCCATCAACCAGTTCACCCTGGAAGGCTCCAAGCAACTGCGCCGGCCGGATGTGATCTGCTTTATCAACGGCCTGCCCCTGGCGGTGCTGGAGCTGAAAAGCCCCGGCGCCGAGAACGTGAACATCTGGGATGCCTACAACCAGATCCAGACCTACAAAGACGAATGCTCCGATCTGTTTGCCTACAACCAAGCGGCCATCATCAGCGACGGCTATCTGGCCCGGGTAGGCTCCCTCACCGCCAGCCAGGAACGCTACATGCCCTGGCGCACCATCAAACATGAGGACGACAAGCCCCTGCTGGAGTGGCAGCTGGAAACCATGGTGCGCGGTTTCTTCGACCGGGAGCTGTTCCTGGATTACATCCGCTACTTCGTGATCTTCGAGACCGATTCCGACAAGCTGATCAAGAAAATCGCCGGCTACCACCAGTTCCACGCGGTGCGCGAAGCAGTGAAGGCCACGGTGATTGCTGCCAAGCAACTGGATCGGAAAGACTCACAAGAAAAGCGCGCCACCTACGGCGACGAGGTTCTACCCGGCAGCAAGAAAGCCGGGGTGGTGTGGCACACCCAGGGCTCTGGCAAGAGCATTTCCATGTGCTGTTATGCCGGCAAACTGCTGCAACAGCCGGAGATGAACAACCCCACTCTGATAGTTGTCACCGACCGTAACGATCTGGACGGCCAGCTGTTCGCCACCTTCAGCGCGGCCCGGGAATTATTGAAGCAGGAGCCCGTGCAAGCCGACGATCGGGATACCCTGCGCCGCCTGCTGTCTGAGCGGGAATCCGGCGGCATCATCTTCACTACGGTTCAGAAGTTCGCCCTGCTGAATGACGAATCCGGCCACCCGGTTCTGAACGACCGCCACAACATTGTGGTGATCTCCGATGAGGCCCACCGCAGCCAATACGGCCTGAAAGCCACGCTCAAGAAAGACGGCACCTACAAATTCGGCTACGCCCGCCACATGCGCGATGCGTTGCCCAATGCCTCTTTCATCGGCTTTACGGGCACGCCCATCGAAAGTGAAGACAAAGATACACGGGCCGTGTTCGGCGATTACGTGTCCATCTACGACATCCAGGATGCGGTAGACGACGGCGCAACCGTGCCAATCTTCTACGAGTCCCGCCTGGCCAAGCTGGACATCAACCGCGAGCAGATCGAGAAGCTGTCCGATCAGGTGGACGAAGTAGTTGAAGATGATGAAGACGTTGGCAGCCGTGAGAAAACCAAGGGCGAGTGGAGCCGGCTGGAGAAGCTGGTCGGTGCTGGGCCGCGCCTGAAGCAGGTAGCGGAAGATCTGGTGAATCACTTTGAAACCCGCTCCAGTACCATCGATGGCAAGGCCATGATTGTCGCCATGAGCCGGGAGATTGCGGTTCACCTGTATAACGAGATTGTCGCCCTGCGCCCGGAGTGGCACGACGATGATCCGGAAAAAGGCACCATCAAGGTTGTGATGACCGGCTCCGCCTCTGACCGGGCCCTGCTGCAACCGCACATCCACAACAAGCAGACCAAGAAACGGTTCGAGAAGCGCTTCAAAGACATCAACGATCCGCTCAAGCTGGTGATCGTGCGGGATATGTGGCTGACGGGCTTCGATGCGCCCTGTTGCCACACCATGTACGTGGACAAGCCCATGAAGGGCCACAACCTGATGCAGGCCATAGCTCGCGTAAACCGCGTGTTCAAAGACAAGCCCGGCGGGCTGGTGGTGGATTACATCGGCATCGCCAACGAGCTCAAGCAGGCCCTGAAAACCTACACCGACGCCAAGGGCAAGGGTTCCCCCACCCACAGCGCCGAAGAAGCGTACGCCATCCTGCTGGAGAAGCTGGACATCATCCACGGCATGTTTGCGCCTGGCCCCAAAGGTAAGGGATTCAGCTACAGCGGATTCGAGACCGAGCCCCACAAGTATCTGGTGCCCACCGCCAACTACGTGCTCAGCCTGGAAGACGGCAAGAAACGCTTCCTGGATACCGTGCTAGCCATGAATAAGGCCTTTTCTCTGTGCGCCACCCTGGACGAAGCCCAGACACTGCAAAAGGAGGTGGCGTTCCTGTCGCAGGTGAAAACGGCCATCACCAAGTTCACCAGCGTAGACAAGAAGCTCACCGAGGAAGAGAAGAACACCGCGCTGAAGCAGATCCTGGACAACGCCCTGATTGGTGGCGGTGTTACGGATGTATTCGCCTTGTGCGGTCTGGACAAGCCCAACATCGGGCTGCTCTCAGACGAGTTCCTGGAGGACGTGCGGCAAATGCCCTACAAGAACTTCGCCGTTGAACTGCTGGAGAAGCTGCTCAAGGACGACATCAAGGCCAAGACCCGGAACAACGTGGTACAGGAGAAGAAGTACGCCGACCGCCTGCAAGAGACGCTGCGGAAATACAACAACCGGGGCATTGAAACGGCACAGGTGATCGAAGAGCTGATCGCCATGGCCAAGCAGTTCCAGGCCGAAATGGAGCGAGACGCAGCCCTCGGCCTGAACCCGGATGAAGTGGCCTTCTACGACGCCCTGGCCAGCAACGAGAGCGCGGTGCGGGAGCTAGGCGACGAGATTCTGAAGAAGATCGCCGTGGAGATCACTGACAAATTGCGTAAATCCACCACCGTAGACTGGCAGGTGCGGGAGAGCGTGCGGGCCAAGCTGCGGATTCTGGTGCGGCGGACGTTGCAGCGGTACAAGTATCCGCCGGATAAGGCGCCGGCTGCTATTGAGCTGATTATGGAGCAGGCGGAAGCCCTGTCTAACCACTGGACGGCGTAATGAACTACTACACCGAGGCGTTCGACGACCAGCTGGACAAGATCGAGATCTACCAACGCTATCCGCTGCTCAAGCCCTTTGTTGGCTCAGACTACGGGCGCAATGGCCCAACGATTCTTTTGATTGCTGAGAGTCACTATCTGCCTCCAGTAAGTACCGTACATAAGGATCCAGCGAGCTGGTACATGGGGCATGAGGACGTTCTGACGTTAGAAGAACAGAAGTGGATGCGCACCAGACGGATTCTGAACAAACCACTGAAAGGCTGGACGGCTAAGGGCCACGCCATCTACCGAAACATCGAATCGGCTTTGCTCAAGGCAGGCTTGCCGGCCAACGACAGTGTTTTCCGACAGGTAGCCTTTATGAATGCCTTCCAACGGCCAGCGAAAACCGGGGACACGATAAAGCAGAAGAAACAGGACGTTGAAGTGGCGGTTGAGACCATCAACCAAGTGATTGATGCCCTACAGCCCGACCACATCGTTTTCGTTTCAACCAAAGCCAAGCGATCCGTTGGCAAGCAACTTAGCCAGAGCTCTTCAGGCTTTCACCACCCCGCTTGTCCCTGGTGGAACCGGAAACAGGACGGTATAAGCAGTAAGCAACGATTCATCAATCACATCTCCAGCCACTGGAACGCCACGGGAGCAGCCTGATGACATACGACAACACCTTTGACCAAACCCGCCTCGACCAGCTGGCCCAACAGCACCTGGGGCGCACCAAAATTAGCGGGCGGATATTGTTCTTCGGAAACCTCGAGGAGAATCGACTGGATCTGGCAACCTGGCAGCTGAATAACGACGAGGACTACGAGGCAATCAAAGGCTCAGACTTCAAGCTGCACATGATGGAACTGCTGGACACCTCGCTCATCTATCGAACGCGACACGGCCAGCCGAACGCGAGCCAGGGTGTTGTTCATGTGGAAGATGGAGACTTATCTATCGAGTGGCTGCCGAGGGTTGACGTTGAGGCCATGCGAAATAGTTGAAATTCACCCATTTCTAAGCGCAGGTTTAACCCAATCTGTTTTGAGGCACAGGGATTCAAATTTATTGAAGGCTGAGGTCATCAGGTGAGCCCATTCTTTTCCTTCTCATCGCTTTCAACATCGCCATGTTGAGCGACAGCCTCAAGCGGCACTCCAACCATAGGCTAGGAGTGTCTACTGCACCGGGGTAAGTCCAGGTTGGGGATTTCGCTCAATGACCTGATCTCAGCTCAATATTTTCCCATTAACTGTTCAACAAAACGAACAGGTAGGCAGGAACCACAACTTGATCTAAAAGGCCAATAGGCCCATGACCTCTCAATCCAACCTCATCAAGCCGGATGGGGGGCAAAGGAATACCCTTCAAGCCGCCCTCTCTAAGCCTCACTTTCTCTGCGTAATCTTGGCCGGTTTCAGATTAACCTCGCCAAATAACGCTTACTCCCGAAGTGCCTTGAGAATTTCCTCGGCAACGTCCATCCGGACCTTCCCCAATGACACTAATTCCTTCGCAATCTTATCGACTTCCTCCCCAGTAGCACCAACCGCTACCGCAATATTTTTTGCATGCAAGGCCATGTGCCCCTTTTGGATACCGGTAGTCGCAAGTGCCTTGAGGGCGGCAAAATTTTGAGCCAATCCGACCGCGGCAATAATGCGGGCCAGACGGTCAGCGGTCTCAATACCCATAATATCGAGAGCAATACGCGCTGTGGGGTGAGAGCGAGTAGCCCCGCCAATGAGTCCAACCGCCAGCGGCATTTCTATAGAACCGCTCAGATTTCCATCAGCATCAACCTCCCAGCGGGTCAACGAATCATACTGTCCCGAACGCGCCGCAAAGGCATGCGCCCCTGCCTCAACTGCCCGCGTGTCGTTGCCGGTCGCCAGAACCACAGCACTGACCCCGTTCATAATCCCTTTATTATGGGTCGCTGCACGATACGAATCGGTATGGGCAAAGTCGTAAGCCGACAGGATTCCATCACGAACCTCCGCTCCGCCAATATCCTCTAGTGTCCAAGTTGCCCGTGCCCGCGCCAGCCTTCGATCAGCAAGGTTGGACAGAATACGCAAGTAGGTACGCCCACCGGTCCATTCTTCAATGTGCGGCGCCACCGCCTCCGCCATAGAGTTAACAGCATTGGCCCCCATGGCATCGCGAGTGTCGACAATCAGATGCGTCACAACCATTGGGCCGGTTTGGCCCTCAAGGATACGGACCTCAATATCCCTGAAACCACCACCATGCTTGAGCAGCACCGGGTCTGTTTCATCACAGACCCTTTTAATATCTGACTTATGTTCCAGGATCTGCAGACGCGCAAATTCCGGATTGCTAATGCCCACTAGCTGCACTTGGGCAATCATCAGTGAACCAGACATGGCCGTAGTAAAACCGCCAGTACCTCGGCACTGGCGAGCCGCGTTACAGACTGCGGCGACAACGGAAGACTCTTCCGTGGCCATAGGCACCAACACTTCTTCACCGTCAATGACCAAATTGGTCGCAATCCCAAGAGGAACATTCAGGGTGCCAATAACATTTTCTATCATCGAATCCGCAGTAGCCGGATCCAAATTACCGGTATTACCCAAATGGGTTAGAACCTGTTCGTTCAGTCCTGCGGCTTCCACAACCTTTTGCAGGCGCTCCTTGGGAGACAGATTGTGAAGCCCCGGAATTCGAGAGGTCTTGGTTGTCATGATCGGTGATCTCCTGTGCTCAAGAATGTGATGGCTGGGCTATCTGCTCTGGCAGCCAGGTCACAATATCGGGGAATAGAATGAACAACGTCAGGGCAATGAGCTGAAGAATCAGAAATGGCACGATGGCGCGATAAACGGTTTCCATACCGATACCATCGGGCAACACGCCCTTGATATAGAAGAGGGTGTAGCCAAAGGGCGGTGTGATGTATGCCATCTGAGCTGTAATCAGGAATAACACACCGAACCACAGCGGATCGAAATCCAAAGCGTTGATGACCGGCAGAAATACCGGCACACACAGCAGAATGATGCCAATCTCATCCAGGAACAGCCCGAGGAATACCAACACCAACATCATTGCCAACAGGATCAGCCAGCGGTTCACTTCCAGATCCTGGATGAACTGCAGCAGCGAGTCGGCCCCTCCAGTACCCGTGAAAATCGATACGAAGATCTTGGCACCGATAGTGATCCACATGATCATGGTGGTCACCCTCAAAGTGTCCAGTGCTGCAGCTTTCAGATTGCCGAAGTTCAGTTCATGCTGGAAAGCGGCGGAAATCAATGCGCCCACCACACCGACCGCGGCCGCCTCCGTGGGGGTCGCGATACCCGCATAGATGCTACCTAACACAGACAAGACAATAAGCGTTGGGAGAATCAGCGACTTCAGCGAAACAAACATTTCGCGCAGGTTGATATCATCCTCAGTGTTTCTCGGCGCCTTATCTGGTTGGGCAATTGCCCTCAAGACAATGTAAGCAATATACAGCCCAGCCAAAACAAGACCGGGAACGATCCCGGCGGCAAACATTTTGCCCACGGAAATCTGAGCCGTAGCCGCATATACAATGGTGATTATGGAAGGCGGAATCAGAATGCCGAGCGTACCGCCCGCACAGATGGTACCAAGAGCCAGGCGCTGGTCGTAACCGCGCTGTAGCATGGACGGCAGGGCCAGAATCCCCATGGCAGCAACTGCCGCACCAACAATACCAGTCATGGCAGCCATCACCGTGCAAATGGCGATCGTACCAACAGCTAGCCCGCCGGGCAGGCGCCGGAACCAAAGTTCCATGGCCCGATACAATGACTCGATAATGCCGGATCGCTGCAACACACTGGCCATTAGCACATACAGCGGTATTGCCAATAGGATATCGGAAGTCATGGCGTCAAAGGTCTGAAGCACTGTCAGCACCAAAGCGTCCACACCCCAGAGCGTGATCGTAAACAAAATCGCCAATGAAGACAGTACAAAGGCCAGCGGCATACCACTTAGCAAAAGCACCAACAGGCCAACAAACATCATCGACAGAACTATTGTGGAACTCATGCTGAGGCCTCCCCGCCAAGCCCGCGGCGGACTGCCAGGATAGCTTCAGCCAAAGCCTGCAAAAGAAACAGAAAAAACGCCATTGGAATTAAGGCCTTCACCGGCCAAATGGCGGGGTCCCAGGCTGTAAACGATGTTTCGCCACTGTTGTACGCATTCATTGCTACCGGCATGCTGTAGTAGATAAAGACAGCGGAAACCAGCACGATCAGGCTGTGGGTAAAACAGTCCAGGATGGATGCAGTCTTCCCTGACAGCCGGCTATGGAGAATGTCAACATTCACATGCCCAGCGGTATGTAACAGATAGGGGCCGGCTAGCAAAAAGTAGGGACCAAACAGTAGGGTCGCCAACTCCATTGCCCAGACGGTAGGAGCATCAAAAAAGTAACGGGCGACGACTTCATAACTGATGACTGCCACCATTACAAAGACAAGAATGGAGACCGCACCGGCTATCCAGCGGTTAATCGCCGTGATGAACCGGCAATAGCCAACAAGTACAGCCATAGGTAAACCTCTGGAGAAGTGCAGCCCGGCCAAAAAGCGCGAGCTGCGGTCATACGGAAAGTGACTGGATATCAGTCCATGAGGCCAAGATCTTTCATGAAGGCAATCTGGCTTTCGAGAATCTGGTTGGCCAGTTCATCCTCGCCAGCGGCCTTTTCCCAGGCCTTCATAGCTGTGGGACGGCCTTCCGCGATAATGCTGTCATCCAACTGAATTACCTCCACTCCTTGCTCTTTGAACTTTTTCAGAGCCACGGCATCCTGAGCCAGGATATGCTGCCGCAGGGAGGACGATACTTCCCGAGCTGCCACTTCAAGGGCTGCCTTATAAGAGTCCGGCAATTGGTCGTAGGCACCTTGGTTTGCTACGTAGCTCGTAGCCGTGGTGGGCTGATGGAACCCGGGCACAATCACATAGCCCGCAACCTCTCCAAGACCCGCTTCCAGATTTGCAGTCAAGTCCCCGCGGTCGGCAAGGTCAATTACCCCCTTTTCAAGAGCCTGATATACCTCGGCGGTCGGCAGTCCGGTAGTGGCAACACCAAACTCAGCCATGACGGTACTAGCCAGACCAACGAATCGACCCTTTTTGCCCTCGAGATCATCCAAGGAATTCAATGGAAACTTCGCGTGAATGGGTTCTTGACCGTAAACGGTTGGAGCGATGTAGAAAAGTCCAGCCTTGGCATAGGCTTCTCGAGCAAGCTCAAGCCCACCCTTTTCATAGAACCAGGCCTCATACTGATCTGGCTCTGGGAAACCAAACGGAATGGTACTAGTGAAGGCAAACGCAGGGATGGAGCCCGCCTCATACCCGTCGAAGGTCTTCATCATCTGGAAGGCGCCGCCGCGGACAGCTTCGAATGCCTGTGCTGACGGCGCAAGCTGTCCGCCGGCAAACAATCGAATTTGGAACTTACCATCGGTAAGTTCGGCAACTCGTTCAACGAACTTCTTCTCGTACTCGTAGGGCGTGGTTCCTGCATCCCACAGCGCCTGCATACGCCAGTTAACTTCAGGCATTTCCTCAGCGATGGCAAACGAGGGGGAAGCAACGGATGCCGTCACCATAACGGCGGCGGCAATCGATTTTAGAAAACCACGGCGATTATTATTCGTTTTTGACTTCATAACGTTCTCCATTGTGAGTGACTATAGGTTCGGCAATAAAAACCAATGCGCCACAGTTTGTTATTAGACGTCATTGCTGCTCAGGAAAGCCGGGTACCGTGAGGCGCAGTTGCTGCATTCGGACTTCCCCTAAAGAATTTCAGGCATCTGGACTTTTGCTCAGAGCCTAGGTCAAACTTAGGACAGTGTTATGGATTGAACAAGGTACAATTTATGTAATTGACCCATACACTGTACCCACATAAATACAAGTACAATTTGGGAAGAGCCATGACTCAACAGCCAGCTAAAGCCCAACAGATTGCTGACAGAATAGTCAGCCAGATTGAGCAGGGAGACCTGGCCGCAGGCTCTCGACTACCTTCCATTCGCAGTTCAGCTGATACCTTCAGAGTTTCGAAGAACACGATCATCGATGCTTACGATCGCTTGGTAGCCACTGGTTATGTTCGGCCACGGCGGGGCTCAGGTTTCTATGTTGAAGTTGCCCGACCAGCTCATCCAGACATCAAACCCGAGCACTTCACCGAAGCAGTTGACCTGATATCCCTGCTCAGGGAGCAGTTGAACCAGAATTACGAAGTGAGAGCCGGAGATGGACGCCTGCCAGCCAGTTGGATGGAAAATGCGGATATCCGCCGTCAGTTCAAGCGAATGGGAGTAGGGAATGAGGGCGATGCATTTGAGTATGGAAATCCCCAAGGTTTAATGGAATTACGGGAAGATATATCGCGCGTACTGCTGGACCGCGCAATCAGCGCACATCCGGACCAGGTCCTGATGACGTTTGGCGCCAACCATGCCTTTGACCTGATTATTCGGCATTATGTTGAAGCACACGACCCCGTCCTCGTTGAAACGCCTGGCTATTACCCGATGTTTGGAAAACTGAGACTCCAACGCGCTCGCACCATAGGCGTTCCCCGAGGTCCAGACGGCCTCGATATTGAAAAGCTGGAGCAAGCCATCCAGACATACCGACCGAGGCTGTTATTCGTGCAACCCATGGCACATAATCCGACCGGTACCTCGATGTCTCTGCAGAACATGCATGCCGTCTTGCGGATTGCCGAAAAATACGATTTAACCATTATTGAAGACGACCCCTTCGGAGACATCCTGCCTCGTTCCACACCCCATCTAGCATCACTGGACGCGCTGAATCGCGTAATTTATGTCGGCACCTTTTCCAAGACTCTATCCGCCAGCCTCCGTTGCGGTTACATCGCCGCCAGCAGAAAACTTATACATTCCCTGACTGATATTAAAATGTTAACGGTGGTGAATGGGTCCACTGCGATAGAAGGCATGATTCACGAGATGATCATAAAGGGCCGTTACCGGCGCCATATGAGTCGCCTCCGGGACAGGGTTGCCAAGGCCGGAGCCGAGGCAGTGACGGCTTTGGGGGGTATCGGCTTGAATCAGATCCATCCACCCACCGGAGGATATTATGTTTGGTGCCCGCTACCCGATAACGTGAACATAATGGAGCTTACTCACAAGGCCTCCGGTCAAGGCATCTTCTTGGCCCCCGGTCACCTGTTTACTTTAACGGATGGTGATGCCAGCCACGCCTTACGCATCAACATCGCCCACGCCCGTGATTCTCGTCTTTTGGAATTCCTTCGGAAGGAAGTGGTTAGGTCAAATCGCTGAAAGCGAAATTTTAAGGCTCCCACTTTCCGCCATGTGTTGGGCTGAGCTGTTGGAACCTGCGATATTAACGACCTGACGTCCGAATAGAACGGCAAGGCGAAAGAAGCAGAAGTTTTGGAAGGACTGGTTCTGACTAGATTCCTGACTAGCTAATCTTGCTTACTCCACGCGAATAGCATGAGGCCTCTGCAGAAGAGGTCTTTTGATTGACCTGCCGGTCCCAACCACTGAACTTAATTACTTGTGTGCCCCACCGGAACCAGTCGTTGGCGAATACATGTTTTGCATGCCAGAATGGTCGTTCACGTTCGTCCGTATACGCACCCTCGCATCAATGAAAAATATGATGAATACACAAAGTGCGACCTTCCCGGGCGCAGCGCTGTCCGTATCGGACGGCTTGATGCGCAGAGCGTCCCGGGCGAAAACCGTAGCTATGTGGGTGAAAGCGGGGTTCCCAATCCTGCTGGATAACCTGAGCGATTGCTTGCTGGATAAAGCGGTCCAGCACCGTCGGGATGCCCAGAGGGCGGGAATCGCCGTTGGCTTTGGGAATGGTGACCCGCCGGACCGGTTTGGGTCGGTAGGTCTGCTGGAGCAACTGCTGCCGGATCTCCGGCCAGTGTTGACGCAGATAATCCGTCAATCCATCCACGGTCATGCCGTCGATGCCCGGCGCTCCCTTGTTACGTCGAACCTGTTTCAGGGCGCGATTGAGGTTGTCCCTGCTCAATACACGCGCCATCCACGGTGAGGGTTGACGGAGTGCGAGTCTTTCCGGTTTCCAGCAACGGGTTCATCCCCTGGGGACTCCAGGGGCAGCGCAAGCTGCTTTGCGGATGCCATCCCGTTTCCCTGCACGGACACTCGACTCCTGTCTCTGTTCGGGCCTTCGGTTCACGGGCGAACCTACTATGCCCTCGGCTGATTTCTGCCACGCGATCAGAGGCGATCGCTCGTCTCTCAGTGGGTCCGTCCACACATGGCAGACCTCCCGGGGTAAGGCACAGAGCTTTCACGGCGTGAACGCCCGATTTATAAAGCACATCCCGGTCGCAGAAGGAGGGCTTCGCGGTCACGTGCCCGCTCGCCCCGGATGTACCACACCTCGTATCGGGTTCCTGTTCGTCGCCCCGCCGCTTTGGATTGGGCTTACTTCCGGCCGGCGCCCCGGAGACCCCACCTCGCGATGACGCCATTGCCCTTCTCCTAGCCTTCGGCTCTGCGAACACCTGGCAGGAGGACTTTCACCCGGGCGGCGCTCCGCTCCCTAGTTCTGAGCCATGCCCGGCACACACGCCGCTCAGCACGCGCGCCTTTGTAGTGGAGGCAAAGCCGCAACGAAAAAGGCGTCGCCGTGACTGGTTTGGTTATGTTTCCAAACTCTTGAACACGCGGCTCAACTCATTAAACACTTTGATACGACCTGAAAGGATTACCTCGCGCCACCCTTGAATTTCATCTACCGACATCCCGTGATCACCAACGAATGCTTTCGAATAAAACTTGGTCAATTCTTCACCATATTTCCGGACTAAATCCTGAGCCTCCCGCTCACCCATGAGCAAAAGCTTTGATTCAGCGCTGGCTAGCACCTTATAAGAATTGAATAGCTCTGTGCGAACGAGGCGAAGCTCTTGCTCTTGTGTTTCATTCGGTGACTTCCCATTCGCACGTTTCCGAGTCCAATCGAGAATCCGCGCCCAATAATTGAGAGAAATATGGGAGAACTCCTCAACTTCTTCAGCAACTTGGCTTAAGGCATCCCGCTTTCTTTGAGTCGCCTCAAGACTTTTATCTGAAACATGCTTGTACCGCGTGACGGTGTACGTTGCGATGCCGCTGATCGCAGCGCCTAGCCCAATCTTTACTGCGGTATCAACGATGTCTAGCCAAGTCGAGTGCGTATTCCAGACCAAGGTTGCCACTGATTCCAGACCAAGCCTGCCACCCATTCCACGCGAAAGCTGCCACTGATTCCACGGCAAAGCTGCCACCCCGGCAGGCTGCCTGAAGCTCCATCAAAATCGTCCGGCGCGGGATAACTTAACGGTACTCTGACCCTTTTCATCCGGAGATGGGCCAGATGCCAGCGAAGAGGTTATCCATGCGTAAGATCAAAGAAGTTCTTCGCCTCAAGTGGGAGCGAGGGCTGAGCAACCGCCAGATTGCGGCGGCCTGTGGCGTCAGCCGCCCCACCGTGAGCGAATACCTGCGCCGCACGGTTGAGGCCGGTCTGAGCTGGCCGTTGCCAGCGGATCTGGACGAGGCCCATCTGGAGCAGCTGCTGTTCCCGCCACCACCGGATCTCCCGGCACAGGCCAGAGGCATACCCGACTGGCAACACATCCGCGACGAACTCACGGGCAAGAATGTCACCCTGTTCCTGCTGTGGCAGGAGTACCGGCAAGCCAACCCGGACGGTTATCAGTACAGCTGGTTCTGCGAGCACTACCGGACCTGGCGGGGCAAGCTGGACCTGGTGATGCGCCAGGACCATCGGGCCGGTGAGAAGCTGTTCGTGGACTACGCTGGTCAGACCGTGCCCGTCATTGACCGCACCACCGGAGAGATCCATGAGGCGCAAGTCTTTGTCGCGGTGATGGGCGCATCCAATTACACCTACGCCGAAGCCACCTGGAGCCAGACATTGCCGGACTGGATCGGCTCTCACACCCGGGCCTTCCAGTACCTGAACGGAGTGCCGGAATTAGTGGTCCCGGACAATTTGAAATCGGGGGTCACCAAGGCCCACCGGTACGAACCGGACCTCAATCCAACTTACCAGGATATGGCTGCCCATTATGGGATCGCCATCGTTCCCACGCGTGCCCGCAAGCCCCGCGACAAGGCCAAGGTGGAAGGGGGTGTGTTGATCGTCGAGCGCTGGATCCTGGCGGCGTTGCGCCATCACCAGCACTTCTCTCTGGGGCAACTCAACGCCACCATCCGTGAGCTGCTGGAGAGGCTGAACACCCGCCCCTTCCGCAAGTTGCCCGGCTGCCGGCGCGACCACTTCGAGCAGCTGGATAAACCGGTTCTACAGCCATTGCCCGCAGAGCCGTATGTCTACGCGGAGTGGAAAAAAGCCCGGGTCCACATCGACTACCACGTGGCCATCGACGGGCATTACTACTCGGTGCCCTACACCCTGATCAAGAAAGAGGTGGAGGTTCGCATCACTCACAACACCATCGAATGCTTTTACCGGGGCAACCGGATCGCCAGCCACCGGCGCTCCGACCAGAAGGGACGGCACACCACCATCGCCGCGCACATGCCCGAATCCCATCGCCACGCCGGCGAGTGGTCGCCGGAACGGCTGATCGCCTGGGCAGCCAAGACCGGACCGGCGACGGAGAAGCTTATCCGCACCGCACTGGGTGCCCGCAAACACCCACAGCAGGCTTACCGTTCGTGCCTCGGCATTCTCCGGTTGGGGCAGAGCTACGGCGAGTCGCGGCTGGAGGCCGCCTGCCAGCGCGCCCTGATGCTGGGAAGCTGCCGCTACAAGAGCATTGAATCCATCCTCAAACATCGCCTGGACCAGCAGCCCTTGGAAGAACAACAGGAACTGGCCTTACCCGACACCCACGACAACATCCGCGGCCCCGCCTACTACCACTGAAGGAACCTGACATGTTGAAACATCCGACTCTGGACAAGCTCCACGCTCTCAAGCTAACCGGCATGGCTGCCGCCCTGGCGGATCAGTCGGCCACCCCCGACATCACCGATCTGAGCTTCGAGGAGCGCCTCGGGCTACTCGTGGACCGGGAAATGACCGAGCGAGATAACCGGCGCATGACCAGCCGGTTGCGCCGGGCCCGGCTGCGGCACACGGCCATCCTCGAAGACATCGATTACCGGCACTCACGGGGCCTGGATAAAGGGCTGGTGCAATCACTGGCGGGCTGCCAATGGGTAAAAGAGCACCTGAACGTGCTCATCACCGGTCCCACCGGGGTTGGCAAAACCTGGCTGGCCTGCGCCCTGGCACACAAGGCCTGCCGGGAAGGCTACACCGCACAGTACGTGCGCCTGACCCGACTGATGCGGGAGCTGACCATTGCCAAGGGCGACGGCCAATACTCAAAACTCCTGACGAATCTGGCCAAGGTCGACGTGTTGATCCTGGATGACTGGGGGCTGATGAAACTGAGCGCGGAGAACCGGAGAGACTTGCTGGAGGTGCTGGAAGACCGACATGGCCGGCGCTCCACCATCGCCACTAGCCAATTACCCATCGAGGAATGGCATGGCGTAATCGGTGACGCCACTCTGGCAGACGCCATTCTGGACCGGCTCGTTCACAACGCCTACAAGATCAATCTGCGGGGCGAGTCCATGCGAAAACAACAGGCAAAGTTGACGACCACCGAGACTTCGGAGTAAGAAGAGAAACCCCGCGTCGCTACGCTCCGATGGGTGGCAGCCTTGCTCCGGTCCGGGTGGCAGGCTTCACGTGGAATGGGTGGCAACCTTCAGCGGTTTACGCAAGTCGAGGCCAAAGACTACCTCCTTTCAGAAACATAACAGCTGATTCAACGACAAATGACACCTATCCCCCAAATGCTTATCCGCACCAACCAGAGTGTCACCCATCTTTTTTATCGTTCATTTCAGAAGCTTAAAATACGGACTACCACCAGCCAGTAGAGCATAAAGGCAAAATGTCCATTTTTGCGCGGACGACCTGTTCGCTTATCCCGCATCTTATGAAACCCACTATTTCATAACTTTCATAGACTTGTAAGCCCAGGTAGTGAAAATCGACGAAGTTTTTCGACTTTTTTCGTTAATCTGCGTAGGACAAGCAAACTCACCCGAGGCCATCTGAGAACCCTCCGGCGCAATGTTCGCTTTTGTTTAGCTGTGACCCATGAGTAGCGATCTCAAAGCGAACCTTCGTAAACAATGGGGTGGACTCCTCCTCGCCTAACTCCGGCGTCAACACGCCATAATGATGAGTGAGGCAAACCACCATCGTGAGGATGAGGAGAATTCCAGATGACCATTGCCCGAGTTGGCGTCGACATTGCAAAATCAGTTTTTCATGTTCATGGCGTTGACCGTCATGAACAAGTTCTCTGGACCGGCAAGTACTCCCGCCGGAAATGGCCGGACGCTTTGTGCAGGCGGGTGCCAGCGGGGGCCAGCAAACTCATATATCTGCCTCCAGCACCGGAGCACGGCGAGCCAACTGAGGCGCGATGATTTGAAGAGTTGCCTGCCTCCATCTTACCCCTCAAGCGCAAACCCCAGACACGCCAGGCCTGCCCATGGAGCACGCCTGCCCCCTGTCAGTGCATGCAAGCACTACATACTCTTGACTGTCGTACCGACAATGACTGAATTCGAATCCAGCCTTGGATTCTAATTTATTGATCTAAAATACTAATCCTGAATTATGGCATGTCGTTTTCGGCATTGGCTTAGCGATTGCATACACCCTGGCAGGTTTTATCATTCAGGAGCATGCAAAATGAATCGTCGAGACTTCCTCAAGGGCGCCACTTCACTTTCCGTCGGTGCCAGCGTCCTGCCGCTGTTCAAGATCCTGCCGGCGTCGGCCGCCAGCCAGGAAACCGCCGTGGTGGTGATTGGCGGTACCATCAACAGTCTGGATATCCACCGCAGCGGTACCAACCGGTCCAGCTATCAGGTCGCCATCAACTGCTATGACCGGCTGGTGTCCTTCGGCACCAAGCAGATGCCGGATGGTTCCCTGAGCTATGACTATGACAATGTGCAGCCGGAACTGGCCGAGTCCTGGGAGATCAGTGACGACGGCACCGTCATGACCTTCAGGATCCATGAAGACGCCACCTTCTGGGACGGCAAACCGGTGACGGCCCACGACGTCAAATGGTCCCTGGACCGGGCCGTGTCTCTCGGCGGCTTCCCCACCGTACAGATGAAAGCGGGTCGATTGTCCTCGCCGGAGCAGTTCGAGGTAGTGGATGACCGCACTTTCCGCATCACGCTGCCGTTTCCGTCCAAGCTGGCGCTGCCGGATCTGGCCACGCCCATCCCCATTATCATCAATTCCGAGGTAGCCAAAGCCAACGCCACTGACGATGACCCCTGGGCCACCGAGTACCTGCACCGCAACCCGGCGGGCTCCGGAGCCTATAAAGTGGCCCGCTGGGACGCCGGCCAGCAGCTGGTCTATGAGCGCAATGACAAGTGGGTTGGCGGCGAGATTCCGGGCTACCAGCGGGTCATCGTCCGTGAAGTGCCGGCGCAGTCCACCCGCCGGGCCCTGATCGAGCGGGGCAGCGTCAGCGCCTCTCACAACATCCCCAACAAGGATGCCAAGGAGCTGGCCAGCAAGCCCGGGGTAAAGGTAGTCAGCACGCCTATCGAGAACTGTATCTATTCTCTGTGCACCAACCTCGACTTCGAACCCTTCAAGGACAAGCGTGTGCGCCAGGCGGTGGCCTGGTCCATTCCCTATCAGAAAATCTTCGAGCAGGCCGCCTATGAACAGGGCATGCCCATGTGGGGCGGAACCGACACCGTCGACAAGATTAACTGGCCGCAGAAGTCACCCTACGACCTGAACATCGAGAAAGCCAAAGCGCTGATGGCAGAGGCCGGGTACGAGAATGGCTTCGACGTGCCGCTGTCGTTCAACCTGTCCCACGCTGACTGGGCGGAGCCGGCGGCACTATTGATCCAGCAGGGGCTGGCGGACATTGGCATCAGGGCCACCATTGAGAAAATCCCCGGTGCCAACTGGCGTACGGTGGCGCTGGTGGACAAGAAACTGCCCCTGCACCTGGAGAACTTCGGCGGCTGGCTGAACACTCCGGACTATTACTTCTACTGGGCCTACATCAAGGGCAACCTGTTCAACTCCTACAACTACGACAATCCGGAAATGGCCCGGCTGGTGGATGACACGCTGGACATGGCCATGGACCATCCCGATTACGCCCCCAATGTAAAACGCATGATCGAGCTGGCGTTCGAGGACATTCCCCGCATTCCCCTCTGGCAGCCGACCCTGAACGTTGCCTTCAACGAAAGCGTGGAAGGTTACGAATACTGGTTCCATCGTCAGATGGACATCCGTGCCCTCGAACCGGCCTGAGGAGCGAGCAACGTGCCCCCCATGCTGGATAAGCTGCGTAAAGTGGCGCTTCGCCTGTTGCAGGCGGTGCCGACGGTGTTCGGCATCCTGGTGGTGTGCTTCCTGCTGACCCGGGCCCTGCCCGGAGACCCGGCGGCTTACTTTGCCGGGCCCATGGCGGATGCGGAATCCATCGAGGAAGTGCGCAAAACCCTGGGCCTCGACAAACCCCTGCCGATGCAGTTCGTCACCTACGTCGGTGATCTGGTGCAGGGCGACCTCGGCATGGCGATATCCACCGGCCAGCCGGTAATGTCGGAGCTGGCCAGCCGGCTGCCGGCCTCCCTGGAGCTGACTCTGGGTGCGTTGCTGCTGTCCTTCTTGATCGCTGTGCCACTGGGTGTGCTGGCGGCCACCCGGCCCAACACCTGGGTTGACCACATCTGCAGGTTTTTGGTTACGGCGGGGGTCTCCCTGCCAACCTTCTTCACCGGCCTGGCGCTGATGTACGTGTTCTACTACCTGCTGGGCTGGGCGCCGGCGCCCATGGGCCGACTGGACATGATGCACCTGCCGCCGGAGTCGGTGACCGGGTTCCTGACCATCGACGCCATTATCGCCGGTGAATGGGAAGTGCTGGGTGCCGCCCTGGCACAGTTGGCGCTGCCGCTGATCACCCTGGCGCTGTTTACCCTGGCCCCCATTGCCCGAATGACCCGGGCCTCCATGCTGCAGACCCTGGGCAGTGACTTCGTACGCACTGCCCGGGCCGCGGGCCTGAGTGGACGCCGGGTGCTGATCACCTACGCCTTCCGCAATGCCCTGCTGCCCGTGGTGACCACCCTGGGCATGGTGTTCTCCTTCGTGCTCGGCGCCAACGTACTGGTGGAAAAGGTGTTCGCCTGGCCGGGCATCGGCTCGTTTGCGGTGGAAGCGCTGGTGGTGTCGGACTACGCGGCAGTTCAGGGCTTCGTGCTCTCCATGGCCCTGCTGTTCGTGGCGCTGAACCTGTTGATCGATGTGATCTACACCCTGATCGATCCCCGAGTGGGCGAGGAGGCCTGACATGACCAGTATGAGTACCCCGGCCTCCCCGAAACTTCAGGGGCCGCCCCGCACCAGCTACTGGCAGCATCTGCGACACGTGGCGTCAGAAAATCCGGTTACCGGTCTGGCGTTCGGGTTGTTCGGTCTGTTCGTGGGCATGGCCCTGTTCGGCCCCTACCTGGTGCCCTACGACCCCCTTAATACAGGGGTGGGGCCAGCGCTACAGGCACCCAACTCTGCCCACTGGTTTGGTACAGACCAGCTCGGGCGTGATGTGTTCTCACGGGTCGTAGTAGCCACCCGGCTGGATCTGCTGATCTCGGTCTCGGCGGTGGCCATCTCCTTTGTGCTGGGCTCCATCCTGGGCTGCTTCGCCGGCTACTTCGGCGGCTGGACCGACCGCATCACCGGTCGTTTTGTGGATACCATCATGGCCTTCCCCCTGTTCGTGCTGGCCATGGGTATCGTCGCTGCCGCCGGTAATACTGTGGAGAACATCGTCTACGCCACCGCCATCATCAACCTGCCCTTTTATGCACGCATGGCCCGGGCGGAGGTCAGCATACGCCGCAACGCCGGTTTCGTGCAGGCCGCGCGGCTGTCCGGAAACTCCGAGTTGCGGGTGCTGTTCGGTCACATTTTTCCCAACACCCTGCCGCCGATGATGGTGCAGATTTCCCTCAACATGGGCTGGGCCATCCTCAACGCCGCCGGTCTTTCGTTCATCGGTCTGGGGGTTCAGCCGCCGGCGCCGGAGTGGGGCATTATGGTGGCCGAGGGCGCTAACTTCATTATTTCCGGCGAATGGTGGCTGGTGATCTTCCCGGGGATGGCGCTGATGCTGGCGGTATTCACCTTCAACCTGATCGGCGATGGCCTGCGGGATCTGGTGGATCCCCAGCGCCGCACCTGAGGAGCCCGAGATGAACGAACCTTCCAGCGTACCGCTGCTGGATATCCAGCGACTGAGCGTGGACTTCGCGACCCGCAAGGGCACGGTGCGGGCCATCGATGATATCTCCCTGGCCGTGGGCAAGGGCGAGACTCTGGGCATCGTGGGCGAATCCGGTTCCGGCAAGTCGGTCACCTCCTATGCGGTGATGCGCATTCTCGACCGCGCCGGCCATATCGCAGGCGGCAGGATCACCTACGGTGGTATACCCCTGCACAAGGCCCGGGAAAAGGATATGCGGGATATTCGCGGTCGCGAGATCTCGATGATCTTCCAGAATCCCCGCGCCGCGTTGAACCCGATCCGACGCATCGGCCAGCAAGTGGCGGACGTGCTGATGCAGCACAGTCAGGCCACCCGGGGCAATGCCCGGGAAAAGGCCATCGGGATGCTTGAGGCGGTGAAGATCCGTGATGCGGAGCAGCGCTACAACGCCTATCCCTTCGAGCTGTCCGGCGGCATGTGCCAGCGGGTGGTAATCGCCATTGCCCTGGCCTGCCGGCCCCGGCTGCTGATCGCCGACGAGCCCACCACCGGCCTGGATGTCACCACCCAGAAGGCGGTCATGGACCTGATCGTCGAACTTACCCGGGAATACAACATGTCCACCGTGCTCATTACCCACGATCTGGGTCTGGCGGCGGCCTACTGTGACCGGCTGGTGGTGATGGAAAAGGGCAAGATCATCGAGGCCAACGGGGCCGCCGAGCTGTTCCACCATCCCCGCGAACGCTATACCCGGCTGTTGCTGCAGGCCACCCCCCACAACGACTCACAGATCCGTGACCTGCTGACACCGGAAGCCCGTTCAAAGGCCATTCGCCTGCCGGAATCCCGGAGCCTGGGGGAACCGATACTGACCGTCAGTAACCTGCGAAAGCAGTTCGGCAAGCCCGGCGACGAGAGTAGCCACCTGGCGGTTCAGGACCTGTCGTTCCAGATCCGCGAGGGCGAGAGTCTGGGGCTGGTGGGTGAGAGCGGCTGCGGCAAATCAACCACCTCTTCCATGATCATGCGATTGCTGGACACCAGCGGTGGCAAGATCGAGTTCCTGGGTGAGGATATTGCCCCGGTGCCGGCCTCGAAATTCGCGTCCCATCCCCTTCGTGGCAAGCTGCAGATGGTGTTCCAGGACCCGACCGACAGCCTCAACCCCCGCTGGAGCGCGGCCCAATCCATTGGTGACCCGATCCACCGGCTGACCCCGGAGCTGGGCCGCCAGGACCGCGAGCAACGGGTCATCGAACTGGCCGGCCTGGTGGGTCTGCCGGTGCACCTGCTGGACCGCTTTCCTCACCAGCTCTCCGGTGGCCAGAAAGCGCGGGTAGGCATCGCCCGGGCCATCGCCCTCGAACCGAAACTGCTGATTCTGGATGAGCCCACGGCGGCACTGGATGTCTCGGTGCAGGCCGTCGTGCTCAACCTGCTGGAGGACCTGAAACACCGCCTGGGCATGAGCTACCTTTTCATCAGCCATGACCTGAACGTGGTCCGTCTGCTGTGTGACCGCATCATGGTGATGCAGAATGGTGCGGTAGTGGAGGAAGGTGATGCCGGCCAGCTACTGGATGCCCCGGCCACCGACTATACCCGCACCCTGCTGGCGGCCATTCCGCATCCGCCGGAGACCGACCTTATGGGCAGGGGAAGTACCGCATGACCCGGCTTCCCCCGCACCCTGAGCGTGCCGGCAAGGGCACTGTGGTGGACAGTATTGTCCAGACCCTCGCGGACGACATTGTCAGCGGCCGGCTGACCCCGGGCACCAAGCTGGACGCCCAGGCCGTGGCAGAACGTTTCGGCGTCTCCCGCACGCCCGTCCGGGAGACCTTCGGCCATCTGGCGGCGATGGGACTCGTCACCCATCGCCCCAACTGGGGCGTGATCGTCGCCACCCTGTCCTCCGGGGCATTGAACGACCTTTACGAGGCGATGGCGGAACTGGAAGCCGCTTTGGCACGTCTGGCAGCCCTGCGCATGAAAAGTCGCCAGCGGGACGCTCTGCTTCAGCTGCACCAGGACTCCGTGCACCTGGTCCGGGACGGCAGTGCCGACGACTATGCCCGCTATAACAATGAATTCCACGACCTGATCTTCGAGGGCGCCCAGTCCAGCCAGTTGCAGCAGCTGGCGGAAGCCACTCGCATCCGCCTGGCGCCGTTCCGCCGGGCCCAGTTCCGCATGAGTAACCGGGTCAGCAGGTCATGGGAAGAGCACGACGCCATTGTCCGAGCGATCCACGCTGGTGACGCCGACGGTGTCGCCCGCCTGATGCGACTGCACGTGCAGACCGTAAGCGCCATGTCGGCGGAGTTTGTGGCGGAGCACCAGCCTCTGCCGAGGCACCAGGGAGAGACCACTGCATGAAAGCTGAGTCCATCGCTGGCGTAATCTGCACACCGGATGCCAGGGCCACCGAGGCTGGCATGGATATTCTGCGGGCGGGGGGCACCGCCATCGATGCGGCCATGGCCGCCGGTGCCGTGCTATCCGTGGTCTACCCGCACATGACCGGCTTTGGCGGTGATGCCCTGTGGCTGCTTGGCGACGGACGGCGGGTGGATACCCTGATGGGCCTTGGCCAGGCGGGCCATCGACTGCCCGATGCCGGTGCCATCGCCATGCGCGGGCCCGCCTCGGCAGCCACCACTGCTGGTGCCCTGCGGGGCTGGTCCATGGCTCACGACTGGAGCACTCACCGCTGGGGTTCTTCCCTGACCTGGCCGGACCTGCTGGCGCCGGCCATTGCCTTCGCGCGGGACGGCTATGGAGTGTCGGCTAATCAAGCGTTCTGGCAGCAACAGCGTCGGGACCTGATCCGCGACCTGCCGGACCTCACCGCCCTGTGTTGTAATGCCCAGGGCGAACTGCTCGCCGAGGGCACCCGGGTCACCCGCCCACAGCTGACCACTACACTGGAACATCTGGCCCGGGTCGGCATGGTGGACTTCTACGAAGGCGAACTGGCAACGGCCCTGGCGGAGGGATTCCACCGCCTGGGTAACGGCCTGACCCGGGACGACCTGACCAGGACACAGGCCTGGCACAGCGAGCCCCTGAGCATCCGCTACCGCAACGGCACCCTGTACAACTTCCCGCCACCGAGCCAGGGACTGTATACTCTGAGTGCCTTGCATGCCCTCAGCTTTGTCGACCTGGCAGCGCTGGGAAACGGCAGTGCCGATTACTTTCACTACCTGGTGGAGGCCATCAAGGCCCAGCTCAAACAACGCAACCGACAACTGTGTGATCCAGCCGGCGGCACGCTGGATACCCGACGCCTGCTCAGCCATGCCCGGGCAGCGGCCGATTACGCCGCTATCGACCCCGACATTGCCTTGCCCTGGCACGAACAAGGCAGGCCAGCCGACACCGTGTGGCTCGCCGCGACGGACAACCAGGGCCGCACCGCCTGCCTGATGCAGAGCCTGTTCCACGACTTCGGCTCCGGTTGCATGGTGGGCGATACCGGCATCCTCTGGCTCAACCGGGCCGCCGGTTTCAACGAGGATTTCGCCCATGCAAACGGCTGGGCCCCCGGCAGGCGACCGGCCCATACCCTGAACCCGTCGGCCTGGCTCGGGGACGATGGTCGCCAGTTCTACTTCGGCACCCAGGGCGGTGATGGCCAACCCCAGACCCAGATGGTGCTGGCCACCCAGCTGGTGGACTTTCACCAGCCCATCGACCGGGCGCTGCAGGCCCCACGATTCCTGCAGGGGCGCAGCTTCTTCGGTAGCAGTGAAAATCTGAAGCTGGAAAAGAACATCGGGCCGGCCGTCGGCGAGTCCCTGGCGCACCGGGGCCATGATATCGAATGGATCCCCGAACTCAGTCCCTTTACCGGTCTGGCCGGTGCCATTGCGGTATACCCTGGTGGCCGGCGGGAAGCCATGCACGACCCGCGGGGCGAGGGCACCGCGCTCGGGCAGTAACAGAACCGCTTCAATCAATCGACACTTTCAAATCACCATAAACAAGGAATCACCATGGACATGATCATCGCCTGCTCCGCCCTGGGTATCGTCGCCGGCATATTGGCTGGCATGCTGGGTATTGGCGGCGGTGTGGTCATCGTACCCGCTTTGGTGCTGATCCTGTCGGCCCAGGACTTCCCGTCAGAGTTCATCGTTATCACCGCCGTGGCGACTTCCCTGTGCACCATCATCTTCACCTCGGTATCGGCCGCCCGGGCCCAGATCAAGCGCAAAGCCGTGGACTGGAACATCTTCAGACTGTGGGCCCCTACTGTGGTGGTGGGCAGTTTCCTTAGCGGGTTCATCGCCGCCCGCTTACCCGCCGCCGTGCTGGAGATCGGTATCGCGGTCTTCCTGCTGGTGATCTCGCTGATCATGCTCAGCCGCTGGGTACCGGACCCGGCCCGGACCATGCCGGGCAAAGCCGGCACCACCGGGCTCGGCCTGTTCAGCGGCGTACTGTCCGGGCTTGCAGGTATCGGCGGCGGAAACGTCATGGTGCCGCTGATGGTGTTCTTTAACGTCCCCATGCAGCGGGCCGTGGCTACCTCTAGCACCCTGGGCTTTCCCCTGGCATTGGTGGGCACCGCTGGATACATTATTTCCGGCTGGGGCGTGGAGTTTATGCCCTGGACTCTTGGTTACGTTTACCTTCCCGCAGTCGGCCTGATTGCCTTTTTTACAGTACTGATGGCGCCGATAGGCGTGGCCCTAAGCCACCGAATCCCTGCGGCCACGCTCAAGCGCTGCTTCGGAGGCTTACTGCTGATTGTCGCAGGACGGATGCTGTTAACGGCGTTGTAAAACTTGTGCTGGCCCGCCAGCTAATCCCAGGGAATTGCTATCGTTCGTTCACTACAACAACAGGGCACATGGCTACCAATCTGCCCTCATCCGATTTACCCCTGGATTTGCAGCCACCACGCGCCACGACCGCTCAGAACATTTTGCCCGGAAGCCAGAGCACCAATGCCGGGAACAACAGCAGCAGGGCGATGCGCACCATGTCCGCCATCAGGAACGGCACGATGCCACGGAAGATGGTTGACTGTCGAACGTCGCCAGCCGCGCCCTGGATCACGAACAGGTTCATGCCTACCGGCGGCGTGATCAAGCCGATTTCGGCGACGGTGACAACCACGATACCGAACCAGACGGGATCGAAGCCCAGGTTCGCGACGATGGGAAAGATGAACGGGATGGTCAGCAAGACCATGGACAGGGCATCCATGACGCAGCCCAGCAGTAGATAGAAGGCGATGATGAGGAGCAGGGTCATGACCGGCGTCAGTCCTGCCCCTTCGATCAGGTCCACCAGATAGAACGGCAGGTTCGAGGTCTCAATGAAGTAGTTGAACAGTGCCGCGCCGATCAGTATCAAAAAGATCATGCCAGTGACCTCGGCAGCCTGCCAGACGCTGGCGAGGAAAGTCGAGCGGGTCAGGGAACCCGAGAGCAGAGCGATAAGAAAAGCACCCAGGGCGCCTACGGCCGCCGCTTCGGTTGGTGAGAACCAGCCCAGATACATTCCGCCAATAACCAGCAGGAAAAGGCCCAGCACGGTCCACACCCGGCCCAGTACCGTCAGACGCTCGCGCCAGCTGTGACGTTCGGCTGGCGGCCCGAGTTCCGGCTTCAGCCGCACCCATAACCAGGCGGCCGCCATGTACAGCAGCATTGCGAGCACGCCGGGGATAAGGGCGGCAATGAACAGTTGGCCTATGGAGGTACCCGTCAGCAGCCCGTAGATTACCAGGATGATCGAAGGAGGAATCAGCACGCCCAGCGTCCCGCCGGCAGCGATGGACGCCGTCGCCAGGCGATCGTCGTAGCCGTGTCGCCGCATCTCCGGCAGCGCCACGCCACACATGGTGGCGCTGGTGGCAAGGGATGATCCACATATGGCCCCGAACAGGGCGCAGGCACCGATGGTGGCCATGGCAAGTCCGCCCCGCAAATGGCCAGTAAAGGCGTTGACGGCATCATAAAGGCTGCGGGATAGCCCAGCCTGTGCGGCGAAAATCCCCATAAGGATGAACAGCGGGACCACCGACAGATTGTAGGGAAATACCGCTCCGAAGGGTGCCGCTCCGAGCACGAACGCAGTGCCGCTCCAGCTATTCAGCAGGGTGAAGCCGCCAATACCGGTCAGAGACATCGCTACCGCAACCGGCACCCGAAAGAAAATCAGGACCACGGTGACAACAAAGCCCAGAAGGCCGATCACGGGGGGCGTCATATAGCGCGCTCCATCAAGAAGAAGATCTGAACAGACCGGCGATGGCTTGCAACGTCCCCAGCACCGCGGCGAGCACCGACAACGCGGAGCCGACCAGCAGCGGGACCCAGTACCAGATCATGGGGATGCGAATGTTCTGCGAGACGTCACCGAACATCATCTGCATCTTCGCCGCCTCCCAGCCGTAATAAAGGATCAGGCCCATCAGAACTACCCCGCCCAGCGAGGCAAGGGCTGCAAGTAGTGACTGGATGCGCCGGGGAAGGAACTGGCTGAGCAGGTCAACGCTCACATGGGCGTCGCGGTGGAAGGCGAAGGGGATGGCTGCGAACCCGGTTGCCAGGATCAGCAACTGGACGATATCCACCACGCCGGGGATAGCTGTGTCGAAGAATCGCAGCCCGATATCCACCACTGTGACCACAGCGGCCCCCAACAGACAGGCGACACCGAACAGGGCCGTCGCACGAAAGACCAGGGCCACCGCTCGGGACCAGATTCCCGGGCGGTGGCCCTGGTCGTCGACCCCGGTACCGTTTGGTTTAGTTGGAGAACTCAGAGACATACTTCTGAGCCGCGTCGTATATCTCCTGAGGATTCTCGACGCCCTGGGCCTTCAGCGATTCGAGGTAACGGTTGATCATGGGCTGCAGTTCCTCGCGCCAGCGAGCACGCTCCTCGTCACTCAGCTCGGTAATCTCGTTACCCTTAGCCTTGACGGCGTCCAGGCCAGCCTGGTCCCACTTATCCCACCAGTCGCCGAACCTGGCCACCAGCGCGTCGCCGGAGAGGCTGTCGATGCAGCCGCGGACACCCTTGGGCAGCGAGTCATACTTGCGCTGATTCATCACGAAGAAGAAGGAGACCGTGTAGACGCCACCGTCCAGATGGTAGTCCAGCACTTCGTCGAGCCGGAAGGATTTCACCGGGTCCCAGGGGAACACGGTGCCATCGATCACGCCCTTCTGCAGGCTCTCGTAGACCTGTCCGGGGGGCATGCCCACCGGCTCGGCACCGAGTTCTTCAAGCATCATGGAAACGGCCGGACTGGGGGTTCGGATGCGCAGGCCTTCCAGATCCTCCATGGAGGTGACCTTGGTATCGCGGGTATGGATCACGCCACCATTGTGGGCATGCAGCGCCAGCACCTTCAGGCCCCGGTATTCTGGCTTCAGGTACTCCGGATAGAGCTTCCAGAGGGTGCGGCTGGCGACGCCGGCATCCGCGACCAGGAAAGGGATGTCGATGATTGAGGTGCGTGGGAAGCGCCCGCGCGGGATACCGGTCAGGCCGTGGGCGATATCGACGACGCCAGCCAACACCTGCTCCTGCTGGTTGGCGACCCCGCCCATCTGCGTGCCGCCGGGGTAGATCTGCACCTCCACCTGACCGTCAGTGCACTGCTTCAGGTCCTCGGCCCAGGGCTTGATGAAATCGGTGTGAATGCCGTGCACCGGCGGCAGGAAGTGGCTCAGTTTCAGGGTGATCTTCGGCTCGGCGGCGGCCGGCAGCGCCGTCATCGCGGCCAGGGCAACCCCGGCCATCAAGCTTCGTTGGAACATTGGCTACTCTCCTCGTTGGCTATCTTGGTTTTTGGTTTTGTTTTATAGAGCGAGGCTAATCTTGCCCCTCGCCCGCGAGCAACATGCCATCATGCGGTTGCCCTCGCCGCGCTCCTCCCGACTGAGCACCCGATCGCGATGGTCGATGTCCTCACCCGAGGTCACCGTCACCTCACAGGTGCCGCACAGACCTTCCTCGCAGTCGCTCGCCACATCGATACCTGCTGCGCGCAGAGCCTCCAGCAAGGTCTGATCCGGTGCCACCTGCACGGTAAGGCCGCTGTCTTCCAGAACCACCTCGAAGGCTTCTTCCTTGCTCGGATCCAGCAGGGCGCCTGCCGCGCCGAAGTGTTCTACGTGCAGCATACCGGCGGGCCAGCCGTCTGTGGCCAGCTCCAGCGCCTCAAGCAGCCGGTCCGGGCCACAGGCGTATATCTGGCGTCCCTCGGTCGGCTCGCCAATGGCGGCATCAATCTGCAGCCTTGCACCTTCGTCACTGGGGTAAAGATGCAGACAATCCCCATGCTCCGCCGCCAGTCGATCCAGGAATGCCATGGTCCGACGCGAGCGTCCAGCGTAGTGCAGTGTATACGGCTTGCCCAGGCGCTTGAGTCGATCTGCCATGGCAATAATAGGGGTAATGCCGATACCGCCGGCGATGAGGACATATTCCTCGGCTCGCTCGTCCAGGCGAAAGTGGTTCTTGGGGCCGCGGAGGCCAACCTCGTCGCCCACCTGCAAACGCTCGTGGACGTAGATCGAGCCTCCGCGGCTCGCCGGCTCGCGCAAGACCGCGAGCTCCAGTCGCTCGGGATGTTCCGGATCGCCGCATAGGGAATAGTGCCGCCCCATCTCGTCCAGTAGCAGTTCGACGTGGGCTCCGGGCGTCCAGTTCGGCAAGGGCCGCCCGTGGGGATCTTCCAGGCTCAGGCCGACGATGTCCTTCGCCAGCACGCGCTTGTCCGCCAGGCGCACAGTGCGGGCCAGGTCCTTGACCGACGGCGCGCCGATGTCGAAGTCCATGCGCGGCTCCCGGACCTGGTCCGAGCGCCGCTCGGGATTGCTTGCCGGATCCCAGTGGACCCAGAGGTGGTCCGGGCCGCGGAAAGACGTGTTGGGCAGGTAGGTGAACTGCTGACGCGGCACCAGCTCCATGTGGGGCAGCCGGCGCGTGAACTCCTCGAGGAAGATCCGCATTTCCATCCGGGCGATGTTCTTGCCCATGCATTGATGACTGCCATAACCGAAGGTCAGGTGATCCACCGCATTGTCGCGGTAGAGATCCAGCTCGTCGGGGTTCTCGAAGTGGCGCTCGTCGTGGTTGCCAGAGGCAGTGACCATCAGAAGCCGCGCGCCCTCCGGAAGCTGCACATCGCCAATGGTGGCCGGGCGGGTGGTGATGCGCCGCCAGGCGACGACGGATCCGGTATGGCGCAGGCATTCCTCGACGGCATTGGGTATCAGCCGTGGCTTGCGACAGACCTCTTCCCACAACTCACGCTGCTCCAGCAGTCGGCGGAACATATTGGCCGAGGCGTGTGCGGTGGTCTCGTGGGCGGCGACGATGATGGCCATCATCATCGAGTGCAGGTAGCTGTCGGTGACGACCTCCGGGTAGCTCGCCTGCTGGCGAATGGCGTAGCGCATCCAGCCCGGGCCGTCCGGGCTGGCCCGCATCTTCTCCAGCACCTTGCCGGCGTACTGCCAGAAGTTGCCCACGGCATGGGCCACCTTGATCTGTTCGTCTTTGGAGGGCCGGCCCCAGGTATTCACTGTGTGCGCGATGGAGTACTCGCGCAGCTTGTCCATGTCCTCCTCCGGCACACCCAGAAAGTGAAGAGCCACCGTCAGGGGGATCTCCCAGAGCATTTCATTGACCAGGTCCGCATCACCCTGGTCGATGATCCGGTCCAGGGCCTCCCGGGTCAGACGCCGCACCATCGGCTTGTGCCCTTCCAGATTTTCCGGCGTGAAGTGCTCCATCAGGACCCGGCGCCGCTCGGTGTGCTGGGGTTCATCCTCGTTCACCAGGGTGCGGTTCATCGCGTAGTCGTAGCCGCGCAGCACGTCCTGCGCCTCCTGGGACACCGGTGTGATTTTCTCCAGGGCTATGGCGGGGGAGAAGGTGATGTTATCGCGGAACACCGCCTTGATGTCGTTGTAGCGGCTAATCACCCAGTAATCGAGCTTGGGACTATAAAATACCGGCGCCTGATTCCGTGACCAGCGCAACGCCTCCGCCGGATCCAGCTGATAGTCGCTGCCAAAGGGGTCAAACTCCGCCGCCTGGTGCGAGACCGGGCAGCCCTCAACGGCGGTTCCGGTGACGGGGCACCCCATGGCGGGATGGCTCTGCTGCTTGTCCTCGCTCTGGCTTGTCACCGCCTCCCCCCATCATTTACAAATAACGCACACCTCGTGCATTATTTGAGATTAGAACCGGTTTAGGGGTTCGTCAAACACTGAGGGGATATACATCGCATGAGTTCCTTGCAGACCTTGTCCCGGGGGCTGACCGCCCTGGAATTGGTGGCTCAAAAGGAAAACGGCCTGGCGATAGCCGAGCTGGCTGAGGCCATGGACGTGCACCGGGCGATCGTCTATCGGTTGGTCTCCACCTTGGAGGGCCATGGGTTGGTGACCCGGAGCCGCGATGGCAGGATCTGCCTTGGGGGCGGGGTAGTAGCGCTGGCATCACGGGTCGAACCGCAGCTGCGGGCCATGGCCCGCCCCTTGCTGCAGGAGCTGGCCGAGCGCACCCGGGCAACGGCGTTCCTGTGCGTCGGGCACGGGGATGAGTGCGTCGCCGTCGAGGTTGCGGAACCCGAAACTCTGTTACTGCGCGTGTCCTACCGCGTGGGCAGCCGGCATCCGCTGGAGCGGGGCGCAGCGGGCATCGCCATAGCCGCCCTGCGACCGGAGCGTTCCGAGGATTCCGACGCTTTGCGCCAGGCCCGGCGCGATGGCTATAGCGTCACCCGGGGGCAGCTTCAGGCCGGGGCCGTCGGAGTAGCCGCGCCACTGGTGTATCCCGTTGACAGCCACTTCCGCTTCGAAGGCTGCGTTGGTGTGGTAGCGCTGCAGGATCTGGATGTGGAGGCCGCCACTGCGGCAACCGTTGACTGCGCGCGACGACTGGTAAAACGAATGGACTGAAGCGGATGCGGTGTGATGCGGTGAGGCGCCATGGCGCTTGCGATCCAGATCCGGCGACAGGAGGCGAGGGTTGTTGAAATCCCCGTAAGGCTGTGCTTATCTGAAAAACCAAGTTGTTACAGACAACCAAAATCCGAGGCAGGTAGGCGCTCGGTGGGTACCCTGGGGATGAGTCATGAGCGATTTTGAGTACCAAAGCGGTTTTCGTAATCAATTCGCCACCGAGGCCCTTCCCGGGGCGCTACCAGAGGGGCAGAACGCGCCCCAGCGCTGCCCCTTTGGCCTCTATGCCGAGCAGTTCAGTGGCAGCGCCTTTACCGCGCCGCGCAGCCATAACCTGCGCAGTTGGCTATACCGCATCCGCCCCTCGGCCGCGCAGTCGGCCTACCGTCCGCTTGAGGTCGGGCAGTTATCCACGGCGCCGGAATCCGAGGTAGCGGCAGACCCGAACCAGATGCGCTGGGATCCGCTGCCGATGCCGCAGGCGGCCACCAACTTCATCGACGGCCTGTTCACCATGGCCACCAACGGTGACGCCGGCACCCAGATCGGCTGCGGGATTCACCTCTACACGCTCAACGCCGACATGACCGGGAGTTTCTTCTACGACGCCGACGGCGAACTGCTGGTGGTGCCCCAACTGGGCACACTGGTGCTGCGCACCGAACAGGGTCTGCTCAAGGTCGCCCCGGGCGAGGTCGCCGTGCTGCCGCGCGGCCTCAAGTTCCAGGTTCGCCGCGCCGCCGGCACCGACGCCGCCCGCGGCTATGTCTGCGAGAACTACGCCAGCCCCTTCGAACTGCCCGGGCTGGGTCCAATCGGCGCCAATGGCTTGGCCAACCCGCGCGACTTTCTCACTCCCACGGCCTACTACGAAGACACTCAAGGCGAGTTCGAGCTCATCGCCAAGTTTGGCGGCAAGCTCTGGGCGGCCGAGCTTGATCACTCGCCGCTGGACGTGGTTGCGTGGCACGGCAACTACGCGCCCTACAAATACGATCTGGCACGGTTCAACACCATCAACACGGTGAGCTTCGACCACCCGGACCCGTCGATCTTCACCGTCCTGACCTCGCCCTCGGACACCGCAGGCATGGCCAATATCGACTTCGTTATTTTTCCTCCGCGCTGGATGGTGGCCGAGCACACCTTCCGACCGCCCTACTTCCACCGCAACATCATGAGCGAGTACATGGGTTTGATCCACGGCACTTACGATGCCAAGGCCGAAGGCTTCGTGCCCGGGGGCTCCAGCCTGCACAATTGCATGTCGCCCCACGGGCCCGACGCAAATACCTTCGACAAGGCTTCCTCCGAGGAGCTCGTGCCGCAATATCAGGGGAATACGCTAGCCTTCATGTTCGAGAGCCGCTACGTATTCAACCCTACCCCCTCGGCGCTGTCCGCCGGTTTCCGCCAGCGTGACTACGTGGATGTTTGGCATGGGCTACACTCACACTTCAAGCCAGACGCGCGCTAAACGACACAAAGGATTCCGGCTATGAAACTTGCAACACTCAAGACCGATACCCGCGACGGGCAGTTGATCGTGGTCTCCCGGGACCACGCCCGTGCTGTCAGAGTGCCGCAGATCGCCCCCACCTTGCAGGCTGCCATCGAAGATTGGGACACCCTCGCGCCGCGCCTCGAGGAGGTCTACCACGCTCTCAGCGAGGGCAAAGTGGAGGGAGCCTTCGAATTGGACCTCAAAGCCCTGCACTCGCCGCTGCCCCGGGCCTACCAGTGGGCCGACGGCTCCGCCTATCTCAATCACGTGCAGCTGGTGCGCCAGGCCCGCGGTGCGGAGATGCCAGAAACCTTCTGGACCGACCCACTCATGTACCAGGGCGCCTCCGATCGTTTCATCGGGCCCTACGACCCGGTGGAAGCCGGCAGTGAGGACTGGGGCATCGATTTCGAAGGCGAGATTGCCGTAGTCACCGATGACGTGCCCATGGGCGTGAGCCCCGAGCAGGCCGCCGGGCACATCAAACTGCTGATGCTGGTTAACGACGTCAGCCTGCGTGGCCTGATCCCGGGCGAGCTGGCCAAGGGCTTCGGCTTCTTTCAGTCCAAGCCGGCCTCCAGCTTCTCGCCTATTGCCGTTACCCCGGACGAGCTGGGCGACGCCTGGCAGGAAGGGCGCGTGCATCTGCCGCTGACGGTACATTTGAACGGTGAGAAGTTCGGTGAGCCCCAGGCCGGACCGGACATGATCTTCAGCTTCCCGGAGCTGGTCGCCCATGCTGCCAGGACCCGCTACCTCGGGGCCGGGGCCATCGTAGGCTCGGGCACGGTGTCTAACCCGGACATCGAGGGCGGCCCGGGCAGACCGGTGGCCGACGGCGGAGTCGGCTACAGCTGCCTGGCGGAGATACGCATGGTGGAAAAGATCCTCCACGGCGAGATCAAGAGCCCGTTCATGCGTTTTGGCGATCGGGTGCGCATCGAGATGTTCGATGGCGAGGGCAAGAGCATCTTCGGCGCCATCGACCAGGAGGTGGTGCGCTACGAGGGGGCGTCATGAAACTTTACGGCTACTACCGCTCGTCGACCTCCTACCGGGTGCGGATCGCGCTCAATCTCAAGGAGCTGGACTACCGACAGCAGCCAGTGAACCTGCTCCGGGGCGAGCACCGGGGAGGACCCTACCGGCAATTGAACCCACAGGGTCTGGTGCCTGCCCTAGAGACTGACGAGGGCGAACGGCTAACCCAGTCGCTGGCGATCTGCGAATACCTGGAAGAGCGTTACCCCGAGCCGTCGCTGCTGCCGGCGAACGCCGCCGACCGCGCCCGGGTCCGTGCCCTCGTGGGCCTGCTGGCGATCGAGATTCATCCGCTCAACAACCTGCGGGTGCTCAAGTATCTGACCGGAGAAATGGGTATCGACGAGGAAACCAAGCTCGGCTGGTATCGCCACTGGATCGCCGAGGGCTTCGAGGCGCTGGAGGCAATGCTCGCCGGTGACCCACGCACCGGCCGCTATTGTCATGGCGACCAGCCGGGGCTGGCGGACGCCTGCCTGGTGCCACAGGTTTACAACGCGGAGCGCTTCGGATGCGATCTTGAGTCGTATCCCACCATCCGGCGCATCCACGCCGCCTGTAACGAACTGCCATCCTTCGCTCGCGCCCATCCGGCAGAACAACCGGATGCCGGCTGAGGCGCGCGGGACCAGGGCGAACCTGCCGAGCGCCGGATTTTCGACCCGCCTCTACCTTGCCGAGGGCGAGTTTGACCAGAGATTACCCGCCTGTTTCAAGCACTCCACGACGGATCTGGTCTTTCTCGATTGACTCAAAGAGCGCTTTGAAATTCCCCTCGCCGAAACCGTCATCCCCTTTGCGCTGGATAAACTCAAAAAACACCGGGCCTAACTGTGCTTTAGAGAAAATTTGTACCAATAAACGTTTGTTGCCATCCGTTGTACCGTCCAACAACAGGCCCCGGGCCTTAAGCTCTTCGACCGGCTCGCCATGATTCGGCAGACGCTCATCAAGCATCTCGTAATAGGTATCCGGCGGCGGATCCATGAACGGTACCCCCAGGGACTTCAACTTATCCCAGGTGGCAATCAGGTCGTCGCTGAGGAATGCCACATGCTGTATTCCTTCACCTTTGAATTCCAACAGGAACTCTTCGATCTGCCCCGCCCCTCTGGATGACTCCTCATTCAACGGAATACGAATCATACCGTCGGGGGCTGTCATTGCCTTCGAGGTAAGCCCGGTATACTCGCCCTTGATGTCGAAAAACCGCATCTCCCGGAAGTTGAAGAGGCGTTCGTAGAACTCGGCCCAGTGATTCATTCTTCCGCGATACACATTATGCGTCAGGTGATCGATAAGCTTCAGCCCGGCACCTTCAGGGTATCGATCGTCGACCAGATATTCGAAGTCGATATCGTAAATTGACCCCTTGTCACCGTAGCGATCGATAAGATAAAGCGGCGCTCCCCCAATTCCTTTAATTGCGGGTAAACGCAATTCCATAGGGCCAGTTGGAATTTCAATAGGCTCGGCTCCGAGTTCAAGAGCCCGATCAAAGGCTTGGTGAGCATCCCGGACACGAAACGCCATGCCACATGCACAAGGGCCATGTTCTTTGGCAAAATAAGGCACCGGCCCAGTCGTCTCTCGATTGATAATAATGTTGATGCCGTTCTGGCGATAAAGAAGCACATCTTTAGAACGGTGCCGGGCGACTTTAACGAAGCCCATTGACTCAAAAATCGGCTCAAGCACACCCGGGATTGGTGAGGCAAACTCAACGAACTCGAAGCCATCAAGACCCATGGGATTTTTTAAAAGATCAGTCACTGTAATACCTCCAAAATATTAGATATTTTTGCTATGCCTTAATAGCTGGGAGGCGGCGCGCAAGATACTCCTCGTATACTGCGGGCCAAGTGACTACCCATGATTAGCTTGGGAATCGCTGGAGTTACCGTAGCCGTAGCTTTTCCCTTCCTGCTCTTTTCCTGGCAATGGAGATATTCCATAACTTGCGAAAATCTTGTCTGAATTACGTTATCTCCAAGTTAGTAGATATGCGGGCAAAGTAACAGTTCAATTTCTTCATCCAGGCCTTTCCAGCCTGGAATTCAATGAACTCCCGACACATCCCCTTGACCAGCCGACTACCTTAAACCTCTTTCAGGATCTTGACGGTCTGCGCTAGGCAACCTCTTGTCCACGCAGCCAGGCCGCCCGAAACGTTTCTGACGCCACCCCGGCCAGCAGCCCGAAGAACGGATCTACCCAGACCGTCACCAGTGCAGTTATCCCGATGACAGGCCAACACGACGGTTTGGCTGCCCAAAGACGCCGGGACAACCCAAGCTCGGCGGCCGCTACGAACAACAGGGCTCCGAGACCCGCCATCGGAATGGCCGCAATAACTGAAAGCCCGCCCGGTATTATCGCAATCATGAGCAAGCCCGTTCCCAGCAACACGGGAGCCAGGCCAGTGCGCGCACCGAACCGGTGGTGCGCGGCCACACCGCCCGCTCCATGACACATGGGCAAGGCGCCGAGGGGAACCAGAAAGAGATTGGCCAGGCCAGTGGATACCGACAACCGGGCGGGCGTGACGCGATGGGATTGCTCGCCGAAGTAATCACCAACCACCAGTGTCGTCAGCACGATGGCGTTGGTTAATGTCAGAGCCAGCTGGGGTAAAACCAGCGTGGGCACCGCTTGCTGCCAATCGCCGATGCCCGGCAACTCAGGCAATGTAAATGCAACTGGATCGGCCAGGGGAAGCATGAGGCCCGGCGCGCCCAGCAACGTACCCAGTACAACAGCGCCGATCAGCCCGATTAGCGCCACCGGCCAGTTCGGACAAAGCTTCAGGGTAATCCCCACTATCGCCAACGTGACAATTCCCAGGGGCAATGAGGTGGCCATCAGACCGAAGCTCATATAGGCCAGCATCATCCCCAGTCCCAACTGAAGGCCACTTAACACCGATCTAGGTATGAGACGGGCCGCCCCGTTAATCCACCCCGTCAGCCCCAGAACGAGAAGAATCGCCCCGATCAGCACGCCACCGGCGACCAGACTCTGGGAGCTCAACTGTGTGGTCAGCAACAACGCAGCAACCGCTTTCATGGGCTGGACCGGAACCGGCAGGCGGTAATACAGCCCCGTTGCTATGTAGAAGACGGCAAACCCCACCAGTACCGGTATCGGGGCCAGGCCGGCCAGCCCAATAGCACCGAGACCCAGCGGGATCAGGGTGCCAAGGTCACCCAGCGCTCCACTGGCATCCCTCACCAGGTTGCTTTGTACTGAAAACATGACTAATCCGCCTGTTTTTTGTTATTGGCGCTGTTCAAGCATTATAGATGACTTTGCCCAGATCACTGATGTCATAACCGCCGAGCGCCTGGGCACGCTGGACAAATCGCTCGCTGCCGGCAAACGCCAGCAGCCGCTGGATGGCCGGCTCAAAGTAATGACGCCGGCGCATGGCCAGATCAAAATATTCCTGCTGCAAAGGAATAAAAGCCAGGCCCTGACGCCGCGCTGCGGCTTCAATTCCCACGCCCACATCCGCTTCGCCCTGGCGAATGGCCAACGCGAGATCGTCCTCGCTGAGTGACGGGTGGGCGGCCCAGGCGAGTTGCGTGGCGTCAATACGGTGGCGAGCCAGCAGACTCTGCAACAAATGGCTGACTCCGGCATCAGGCTGGCGATGCGCGACACGTATGCCGGATCTTGCGATATCTTCCAGTCGGGTAAGCCCTCGGGGATTATCGGCTGCCAATAAAAGACCCTGCTGGCGTTTTGCCCACCGAATCAGCACCAGATCGCGCATCCCGTTCAATCCCAGGGTGGCCGGATCATTGTAACGCTGAATTTCGGCATGCCAGATGTGCATGCCGGCGAGCATCGCGCGTCCGTCCACCAGCCTCTGAACGCCATCGCCGCTTCCCTGACACAGCAAAGCCAGCTCGGCACTGCTCTCCTTCACCGCCCACTCCAACAGCGGATCCTGGCTGCCGGCCAGAACCGGCGGTATCGGGGCGCTGACGGCATCGTCACCCTCCAGATGGTTCATCAACCACAGGTCTATACGCTGGCGCGGAAACAACAGCTTTCCCGTTACCCGAACGCAGGGAATAACCCCCTGGCTAACCAGATCGTACACCTTGCGCTCTTTCAGGCGCAGATACTCGGCAGCTTCGGCTGTGGTGAGGTAAGCGGGAAGGGGCATCAGTCTCTCCAGCAGAGGGGGTAAAGCACAGAACTGTTTTTTACTGCATATTTTTCAGAAGACGGTGCAAAGCGTAGCTATAAACGCCACGATGCTCAATATCAAGGAGACGCAGCTGTGGAAAATAATGCGTTTTATGTTGCGCTGTCGCTACTTTTGAATTTCGACGCCCCGCTCTATCAGATCGTGGCGCTTTCGCTTCAGGTTTCGCTTTTCGCGGTCCTGATCGCAGCGGTGCTGGGATTTCCACTTGGCGCTGCCGTGGCGCTCTGGCGCTTCCGCGGACGCGGCGGAGTGATTGTGTTACTTAATGCGCTGATGGGTCTGCCCCCGGTGGTGGCCGGGCTCGTGGTGTATTTACTGCTCTCTCGTGCCGGCCCACTGGGTGAATGGGGGCTGCTGTTCACGCCGGGTGCCATGGTCATCGCACAGGTGGTACTGGTGCTTCCAATTCTGGCCGCACTCTCGCGTCAGAAAGTCGAAGAAATGCTGGATGAATACCGGGATCAGTTCGTCTCACTGGGCATGTCACGGGCGCGCATGATGCCCACCTTGTTGTGGGACGCGCGATTTGCCCTGTTAACCGTTCTGCTTGCCGGCTTTGGCCGTGCCAGTGCCGAAGTGGGCGCTGTGATGATGGTGGGCGGCAATATTGCGGGTGTCACACGGGTAATGACAACCTCCATCGTACTGGAAACCGGCAAGGGCAACCTGCCCCTGGCTCTGGGGCTTGGCATTGTGCTACTGACGCTGGTAATGCTGATTAACGCCGGCGCGTACCTGGTGGGCGAATTTAGCAGGAGGCGAACAGGATGACTTCGATGAATGCGCCGCTACTCGCCTCGTCCGCCCTTCTTTCGCCACCGGCGCTGGGTTTTGATGGCGTGGCCTACAGCCACGAGGAGCGGTTACTGCTGGGACCTTGCTCATTCACTCTGGATGGCATCGGCCCCACGCTGGTGATGGGGCCTAACGGGGCAGGCAAAAGCCTGCTGCTCCGGCTGGCCCATGGTTTGCTCTTCCCTACGGAGGGACGGGTAACCTGGTCAAGCGACCAGAAACCCCGCCAGGCGATGGTATTCCAGCAGCCGGTGCTTTTGCGCCGCTCGGCCGTGGCCAATCTCATCCACGCACTGGCGGTGAATAACGTCCCGCGCCGGAAACGTGCGAAGCTCGCGTTTGATTCGCTCGAGCGCTTTGGCCTGACCGCCTGCGCCAAAACGCCTGCTCGCGTACTGTCCGGTGGCCAGCAACAGCGCCTGGCCCTGGCGCGCGCCTGGGTGCTGTCTCCGCAGGTGCTGTTTCTGGATGAACCGACCTCCGCGCTCGACCCGGCGGCCATTAAAGCCGTGGAGGCTGCGGTGCGGGAGTTTCATCAGCGCGGAACGCGCATCGTAATGACCACCCACGATATCCATCAGGCCAGGCGTCTGGCCGGCGATGTGCTTTTTTTATCCGGGGGAAAGGTCCGCGAACATACCCCTGCTGACGTGTTTTTTGACGCGCCCGTCTCGCCAGAGGCGCAGGCGTTTATTACTGGAGAACTGGTCGAATAGTCCGACTCTCATCTGCAACAGGAGAAAACAATATGAATAAGACGCTCAACCTGTTACTTGCGGGCGTAACCAGCCTCGGCCTGGCCTTCAGCGCTCACGCTGAGGACTACATAACCCTGGCTTCGACAACCTCCACGGAAAACTCGGGACTGTTCGATTCTATCCTGCCCAAGTTCAAAGCAGACACCGGCATTGACGTTCGGGTAGTGGCCGTGGGCACCGGCCAGGCTTTTGAAATCGCCCGCCGCGGCGATGCCGACAGCCTGCTGGTGCACGACACCGCCGGCGAAAAGCGCTTTGTCGAAAACGGCTACGCCAGCGAGCGGGCCGATGTGATGTACAACGACTTCGTACTGATTGGCCCTGCCGATGACCCCGCCAACATCAGTGAGGCAGACAGCGCCGCAGAAGCTTTCGCGGCGATTGCCAAGGCAGAAGCGCCATTCGCCTCGCGGGGCGATGATAGCGGCACCAATCGTGCCGAGCTGCGCCTCTGGAAAAGCGCCGGCATTGAACCCAGCGGCGACTGGTACCGGGAACTGGGCAGCGGCATGGGCGCTACGCTCAACACCGCGGCGGCCATGGATGCCTACGTAATGTCGGATCGCGCCACCTGGGTGGCCTTTAAAAATCCTCAGAACCTGGAACTGCTCTATTCCGGCGACAAGGCCATGTTCAATCAGTACGGCAGCCTGTTGCTCTCTGAAGAGAAACATCCCGACCTCAAACATGATCTGGCCAGGCAATGGCACAACTGGCTGATTTCCAAGGATGGCCAACAGGCAATTGCCGACTTCAAGGTTGATGGACAACAGCTGTTTTTCCCGAATGGTAAATAGGCTAATCTCTTCCGATCTCCGTAACTATTGAATTCTCCGGCGTCCCTGAAATGGCGGTAACAACAATGGCGATCGACCCCCTGCTTCCCGACCCCAAGGACCCCCGCCTGTCTCGCACAGTCGAGGGCATTGATGAAACCGGCCAGCCGAAATCGATCAGCGTGATTGAAGAGCGCCCCCTGACCATCTACCTGAACAGCCAGGAGATCGTGACGGCCATGACCATCGGGGACCACCCGGAGTATCTGGCACTCGGCTTTCTCCTGAACCAGGGCATGCTGAAGCCGACCGACGAGGTCACCAGAATCGATTACGATGAAGAACTGGAAGTCGCGGTGGTCCGTACCGCCGGTGTTACCGATGTCGAGGCCAAGCTGGAGAAGAAAACCCGGACCTCCGGCTGCGCCGTGGGCACCGTATTTGGTGACATGATGGCGGGGCTGGAAGGTCTGTCGCTGCCGGATACGCCGGTCCACACCAGCACCTTTTACGACCTGTCCTACCAGATCAACCACACGCCCAGCCTGTACATGGAAACCGGCGCCATTCATGGTACTGCCCTGTGCCAGGGCCGCGAAATCCTGGCCTACATGGAAGATGTCGGGCGCCACAACGCAGTCGACAAGATTGCAGGCTGGATGCACTTGAATGCCATCCCGGCGGCCGATAAGGTTCTTTACACCACGGGGCGACTGACCTCTGAAATGGTGATCAAAACGTCCCTCATGGGGATCCCGACCCTGATCAGCCGGTCGGGCTTTACCGCCTGGGGTGTCGATATTGCCCAGCAGGTCGGGTTAACACTGATCGGGCGGATGCGAGGCAAGAAATTCACCTGCCTCAGCGGCCAGCACCGACTGGTGTTTGACCAGGACCTGTCGCAGGTGCCCGATGAAGACAGGAAAATGCGGCGAAAAGGGGCCGAGCATGACTGAGTGCGCTGTCATTCTGGCGGGTGGCCAGGCAAGCCGCATGGGCGGAGGCGATAAAGGGCGATTGATGCTGGGCGACCAGTCACTGATTGAACGGGTTATCGCCCGGATCACGCCGCAAGTTGACGCCGTGGTGCTGAACGCCAATGGCGATCCGAGCCGCTTTGATGACCTTGGTTTGCCCGTGGTGGCAGATTCTGTCGGAGATTTTCCCGGCCCGCTGGCCGGTATACTCGCGGGCATGGACTGGGCCGCCGAGCAGGGGCATGAGTGGCTGATCAGTGTCGCTGCCGACACTCCGTCGTTCCCTCGGAACCTGGTCGAACGACTGTCGCAATACAATACCCCGGTGGTGTTGGCGGCGACGCCGGATCCGGAGCGTGGCCGGATACCACAGCCCACGTTTGGCCGTTGGCAGGTTGCCTTGCGGCACGAGCTGAGAGCCGCGCTGAACGATGGCGTTCGAAAGATTCGCCAGTGGACCCAGGCCCAGGGAGAGACACTGGTGATTTTTGCGGAGGACGACTTTTTCAACATCAACACGCCGGAAGACCTGGCCTGGGCGGAGCAAAATCTCAAGTGAACGTTATTGGCATTGTCGGCTGGAAAAACTGCGGAAAAACCACTCTGGCGAGCGCCCTGATTCGTGAGATGACCAGCCGGGGTTTAACCGTCAACTCGGTCAAGCACGCCCACCACATGGTGGATGTGGATCAGCCCGGCACCGACAGCTACAAACATCGGGATGCCGGAGCCCGGGAAGTCATCCTCGCCGGCGGCCAGCGTTTTGCCATCATGCACGAGCTCCGGGGTGCGAAAGAGCCGACGCTGGATGAATTGCTCGGCCGGTTAGGCCCCTGCGATTGGGTCGTGGTCGAGGGGTTCAAGACCCATTCACACCCCAAAATCGAAGTGCACCGGCGGGAAAGCTCGCGCATGCCGCTGTATTCGGAAGACCCCAGCATCATTGCCGTCGCCGCAGACTATGCAGCGGAATTTTCGGGGCCGGTTTTCGATATCAACGATGTAGCCGGAATCGCTGACTTTATTCTGAACGCTGACCAACCAGGAAGACGAGCGCCATGAAACCGCTTCGTAACGACTGTTTTGCCCTGCCCCCCGGAGTGAACTGGACGCCGGTGGAGGAGGCGCTTGAGCGGTTGCGTTCACGCCTGCATCCAGTAGTCGGTATCGATCGCAATATTCCGCTTGCTCAGCTCAACGGGCGGATACTGGCGAGCGATGTCCATGCGCCTCGCGCCCACCCTCCCAGCAACAATTCAGCGGTCGACGGCTATGCCTTTGCCGGGCCTTTAACCGAGGTGCCCTGCACCCTGCCCCTGGTTGAAGGCCGCAGTGCCGCCGGCGAACCCTACACGGGGCGTGTGCCCGCGGGCCATGCTATCCGGATACTGACCGGGGCGGTCATACCGGCGGGCGTTGATACGGTGGTGCTGGAAGAGGACTGCGAGGTCATCGACGGGCAGCTCCACCTGAACGGCACGTTAAAAGCCGGCGCCAATCTGCGTAAGGCCGGAGAGGACATCCAGGCACAGGACCGGATCCTCACGGCGGCAACCCGGCTGACCCCTACCCAGATTTCGGTGCTTGCCAGTGTCGGAATCGGGGCCGTGGATGTTTATCAGCGGCTGCGCGTCGGTGTTCTGTCGACCGGTGATGAAGTGAAGCCGGTCGGCGCACCGGTCACCGATTGGCAGATTTACGATGCCAACCGGCCGATGCTGAGTGCCCTGATAACACAGCTCGGCTATGAGCTGGTGGACCTGGGCCATGTGCTGGACCGGGCGGACGACGTCAAGGCAGCCCTGGAGCGCGGTGCGGAACAATGCGACCTGATCCTGACCAGCGGCGGGGTTTCTGCCGGCGACGAGGATCACGTCTCGAAGACCCTGAAGGCTCACGGGGAAATCAGCAACTGGCGCATCGCGATCAAACCGGGCCGGCCTCTTGCCCTCGCCATGTTTCAGGGCACGCCGGTCGTGGGCCTGCCGGGCAACCCGGTGGCCGCCTGGGTGTGCGCGCTGAGGTTTGGCGCTCCGGCGATGGCGCTGTTGGCTGGCGGTGAATGGTTCGAACCCCAGGCTTATCTCGTGCCGGCTGACTTTACGAAAAACAAGAAGCCGGGACGCAGCGAAATGTTGCGGGCCCGGGTTCGGGATGGGAAAGTTGAGGTATTCGGCTCCGAAGGTTCCGGCCGGGTCACCGGCCTGGCCTGGTCCGAGGGCCTGGTGGAACTGGATGAGAGCGCCCGGGAAATCGAGCCGGGAACCGCCGTCCGTTTCATTCCCTATGGCAGCTTCGGACTGTAATCAGTCAACGCTGCCATGAACCGCAAAGGCCTCCAGTGAGGCATCCTGAGGCCCCCGGGACCGGTAGGTTTCCTCAACACCCAGCTCGGTCAGCGTACGGCTGACCATCAGAAGGGTGTTGTCCTCGAAGTCCTCGCACATGTTGCGCATCTGATCGATTTCTTCACAGGCAACCGGGTAGGCCGCATCGATATCCGGCGCGCCGTAATGGTCAACAAACGTCTGCGCCAGGGTCCTGCGCACCTGCTCCAGTTCCGGTTCCGTGATGTTACACACACCCACGAAACTGGCACGCCCGCCAGATTCAATACTGTACCAGCCGTTACTGAACGCCTGGCGGGCTTTTCCCTTCAGGTCGGCTTCGGTCCAGTTGGAAAACTCGAAGCCACCGGAGATCGCCCACTCGCCGCTGGGCGCTGGCTTTTCAAATACGTTCTCATCGGATATGTCCAGCTGCAGGGTTCTGGCCAGTTTCATACGTGCTCCGCAAATTCGATCAAACTCACCGTTTCAGTCATCACGTCCTGACGCAACAGCATTCGACCTTTTTCATCCAAACCGACAAACAGGCCCCGCCGGGGATAGTCAATCGCTTTACCCAGGGTGTCGCAGCGCGGCCGCCACTCGTTGTGGATCCGTTCAAAGCCGCTGTCCATGAAGTAAGTCAGCCACAGCAAGGTATGTTTGGACCAGCTCTCCAGCAGGGCGATGGGCGTGATATCGATACACCCTTCCTCGTACAGACAGGTTTCGTTGGGATTTTCTCCCGGCTGGTCCGTCATCGGAATGAAAGGCACTTCAATACCAATGACCAGCCAGTTGGGATGCGCCTTGGGGTCGGACACATCGGCGGCAAAGCGAACCGCGCCACACAGCGCCCCGTTGACCTTGATGCGATCGGGCCATTCAAAGTGTATCGGCACTTCCGGCGGGGCCAATGCGCCCAGACTTTCGGCCAGGCCAATCTGAACGACGTAGACCGCCTGAATCGCCTCCTCCAGGGGCGTTTCCGGCGCCAGCACCAGAGCCGCGCGCAGGGTGTCATCCGCTTCGGCGTAAAAGATCGTGCCTGAGTCAACGCCCGCGATGGCCCGGCTGACCGCTTTATCGAACGGGTCCGTGTGCCTCGGCACCACTTCGCCCGTGAGTAGCGGCGGGAACTGAGGTGACTCGATCATTGGACAGCCCGGGCGTAAACGTCAGAGGCAATGATTTCATCGGCAATGCGCTGGAACGCCTTTGACTGCGGGCTATCCGGCTTTGACACCACAATCGGGACGCCGCCGTCGGAACCAATCCGGATATCCAGGTCCAGCGGGATCTCACCCAGGAAGGGCGCGCCGAGTTTTTCGGCCTCGGCCCGGGCGCCGCCGTGTCCGAACGGATGATGTTCCTTGCCACAGCCGTCGCAGACAAACGACGCCATGTTTTCAATCAGGCCGAACAGCGGCACGTCCATTCGCTTGAACATGTCGATGCCTTTGCGCGCGTCCGTCAGGGCAATGTCCTGGGGCGTGGAAACCACCACCGCGCCTGCTACAAAGAATTTCTGGCTGAGGGTCATCTGGACATCGCCGGTGCCTGGTGGCAGATCCACCAACAGCACATCCAGCCGGCCCCACTCTACCTGGTTCATCATCTGCTGCAGGGCGCCCATCAGCATGGGCCCACGCCACACGATTGCTTCATCCTCAGGCGCCATCAGGCCCAGGGACATCAGCGTTACGCCGTGATTCCTCAGAGGCAGGATGGTATTTCCGTCCGGGCTGGACGGACGACCGGAAACACCCAGCATGCGGGGCTGGCTCGGGCCATACACATCGGCGTCCAGCAGGCCGACCTTGAGCCCTTTCGAGGCCATCGCAACGGCCAGATTGGACGACACGGTGGACTTGCCCACACCGCCCTTGCCCGAGGCGATGGCGATGATGCGATCAACGCCCCTGGGGTTCTTGTCCTGAGGCCGGGGGGCATCGGTGCCAATCAGGTTCGGCTTCTTTCCTACTTCGGTGTACTCAACCATGGTGTGTCCTGTTGTTTTAGCTGTCCAGATAGTCGTCACTGGTGCGGACCCGGGGTCGATCTCCACCCGCCATGGGCGCTGTACTGCCATGGAACTGGGCCTTGACGCGACAATCATCACACATTTTGATGAGCTGAACGTTATCAGAGTTCTTGTACATCCAGTGCTGGTTTTCCAGTTTCTCGACGATCCGGTTAATGGTGCTGGCGACGCCAAACGGCGTACCACACTTGATGCATTCGAAGGGCTCTTCTCCGTGAAGGGCCCGGGCGCTCAGTGCCGCCTTGGACACATCCAGCTGGGGCTTCAGGGTGATGGCCGTCTCCGGGCAGGTGCTCTCGCAGATGCCACACTGGACACAGGCGTTTTCGGTAAACCGGACCTCGGGTCGATCCGGATTGTCACCAAGCGCACCGGTCGGGCACAGTGATACACAGGCCAGGCAGAGGGTACATTTATCGGAATCAATTTCGATCGCACCGTAAGGCGCGCCCACCGGCAGCGGAATCGGCTCTTCGATCTTGTCCGACATGGCGGCAACGGTCACCCGCGTGATGTCCCGGCGCCCGCCGACCAGCAACACCGGGTCGCTTACGCGCCCGGCGTTGTCACCGGCATCGCATAGCTGGATGGCGGAAATCACCCGCACCCGGCTCGGCGAGTTGTGGGTGCCTTTGAGCATGGCCTGTGCAAGCTCGACTTCCGCAGTCACCGCCCGACGGTCTATCTCATTGTCGGCCAGGATCAGAACCTCGGCGTAACCGGCGCCGAACGCCGCCATGATTTCAGCGTGACCAATCCGGTCGACATGCTCCAGCGCCATCGGGATCAGGTCATCCGCGAGGCCATTATCATAACGGGCGAGGTTGGCAATGGCTTCAGTGCCCGCACCAAGGGTATGGAAAACCAGGCGCGGAGATTCCTGGGTGTGCTCACGATAGACCCTGGCCATCACTTCCACCGCCTTGGTCAGCGCCTCGAACGGAGTCTCATTCATGGTCACCGCAGAGGTGGGGCAGACGGCAGCGCAGGAACCGCAGCCGGCACAAATATCCGAATCGATCTGGATGTGGTCGCCGACGGAAAAAATGGCCTCGGTGGTACAGACATCGAGGCAGCGGGTACAGCCGGGCTTGTTGGCCCGGGAGTGCGCGCAGAGCGACTCTTCCAGCCTGAAATACACGGTTTTCTCGAATTCCCCCACCCGCTCCCGGGCCGTCAGGGCAATCCGCTCCAGCTCACCGGTCTTTTTCGGGTCCGCCCAGAAGTAGCCGTTACGCTTTTCATGGCTCGGAAATGCCGGGGCGCCGCCACGAAGATCGATAAACACATCGCACTCACTGCGGGCGGTGGGCTTTGCTGCTTCGTAACCCAGCTCACCACGCCCGGCCGGATGCAGGGTTTGCAAGTGGGCAAATTCCAGTTTGAAATTGCCGAGTGCGCCGTAGGCTCCCGTTAACTGCCCCTTGGCCACATCGTAAGCAGCGGATGGCAGCTGGATGGGTCCGGCATCGGTAACAATGCAGGTGACGCCGAGCTCGTCCTGCACCAGTTCCGCCATGCGGACAGCCTGCTCCGTGGGCCCGACAATGCAACACACGCCGCTGGACAGAATGGTTTTTGCCGGCGCAATGGGCGCTGGCAATTGAGAGGCGGCAATCAGGGCCGCCTGCTTGGCTTGCAGCCGTTCGGGCCTGGCGTCAGGAGCGCTCCAGCCGGCGCGATCCCGGATATCGATAGTATGGAGTGGCGCGGAATGCTGAACCTCGGCGTATACATCTTCGGCAAGGCGCTCGAACAGGGCGGCCTGCTGGCCACAGGCAATCAGCACCTCATTGTTGGCGCCCAGATGCTCAGCGGCAATGCTCATCTCTTTGCCGCACAGCTGATCCACCGCGATAACCTGCTCGGCTGAGGCGGCTTTCCGCAGCGCCTCCGGGTTGAAAGACTGTGTTTTGTCACAGCTACATAACAGTAGGGTCTTGTATGCCGTCATCAGGAGTTTGACTCGTTCGTTGTTTTTATACGTATACGCATAGGTTTTGCTTTTCGAGCATGCCACAGGCATTTACTTTTAGACAATTGGATAATTGTTTCGGCCCTGCTAGGTTAAAGCTATAACAAAAGAGAAAAGCCATGAGTCGTCGAACAGATCAGTGGAAACGCGAATTACAGGTCGGCGCAGTCGTTCGCCGAACGCCGGGCGTGACCCGCTGGGCGAAGTATATCTGGAAGCCAGTCGCGGTGATTCCGGGAGCGCCGGAAGCCTTCTGGAAAGAGCTGGTTCGTGACGGTGAGGTAGTCGATTATCACGCCGGCACCGTAACCATGGAATTATTCCGCGCCGATGTTGAGGGTTATCTGGTCTCCCTGAATATGGCGGTACCCTCTGTCTGGATTGTGCTGGACAGAGACATAACGAGCCAGTCCCCCTCTGGATGGGTCGTCAGCACGGTCACAGCCAGTGCCCATGAAGCTCTGGATGCCCTGGACAGTGGTGAAAGCATCGTCGAAGCGGTTCCGATTCCCGAGTCCCTGGCGGCCTGGATCAAAGAATTTATCGACATGCATTACATCGAAGAGCCGTTCAAGAAACGTCGTCGCGACGAGCTTCGGGTCGACGGTGTCGAGGACGCCAAGGGAGACCCTCGCATTCGTCAGGAAAGCGACGTCTTCCGCGCTCCCGGGAATATCAAAAAGCCGAGAATTCAGTAATGGCCGAGTCACGTCTTCAGCGCTGGGCGCGTAAAAAAGCCGAAGCTGGCAAGCAGGTACAGGTGGAGCAATCCCCACTGCCAGCAACCGAATCCGGACCGACACCGGAGGAGCAGGAGCTTGCCATCAACGAGGCGCTACCTGAACAGGAGCTGCTGGAAAAATACGGCCTGCCTGATCCGGAAAGCATAGAGCTGGGCACCGACATCACCGGGTTTATGCGCAAAGAGATTCCTGAACTTCTGCGCCGCAAGGCCCTGAGGGCACTGTGGAGATCCAATCCCGTACTTGCGGTACTGGACGGCCTTAACGACTACGACGAAGACTTCACGGACGCCGGCCTCACCGTCAAGGGTGCAAAGTCCCTGTACAAGGTGGGGCAAGGCATGATTGATAAAACCAAAAAGCTCGGCAGGCAGACCGAAGGTCTGGCCGAAGAGCGTGCCGAGAGCCCGGTGCAGGTGCCCTCCACGTCGGTTGTTCCCCCGAAGGTGGCCGACAAACCAGAAACAGGTGCGTTTGTTGAGACAGACATAGCCTCCGGCGGGGCAGAGCCCGTTGTGGCTCACCACGTCGAAAGTGAACCGGATCAACCGGATGAGGACCAGACGCCACGCTTCCGGCCAAGGATGCGTTTTGACTATTAACCGAATGCATTTCGGCTATTAGCGAATAACAACGCGGTTGCTCCACTATTCTTTTAGGTGTATTAGAATAATGTGACAGACCGCAAATAATAATTAGAAGGAACACGAATTGACCAATACTGCGGAAATCCAGTGCCCGCGTTCGATCATCGAAGAAGATCGCGCCAGGGCTCAGATCTATCAACTGCTGGGGGTTCTGCTTGCCGGCCCGCCCTCAAGTGAACTGTTAACCGGGCTGGCTTCCCTTCAGGGTGATGAAACCCCTCTGGGCGCAGCCTCGAAGAACCTGGCAACGCTTGCTGAACGCACCAACCCCTACGATGCCGAGCGGGAGTACAACAACCTGTTTGTGGGTCTTGGCCGTGGTGAGCTCCTACCCTATGCCAGCTATTACCTCACCGGCTTTCTGAACGAGAAACCCCTGGCAGAACTGCGCACCGACCTGAGGGCCCGGGGCATCAAAGCCCGCAGCAATGTTAAAGAGCCCGAAGATCACATCGGCACGCTGTGTGAAGTCATGGCCGGCATCATTACTGGCGCATTTCCCTGCGAAAGCGACCTGGCTTCGCAAAAAGCCTTTTTTGACGCGCACCTGGCAAAGTGGGCGGCATTGTTTTTTACCGATTTGGAAGAAGCGCAAAGCGCCGTCTTCTACGCACCCGTGGGCTCGCTTGGGCGAGCTTTCATGGCTGTGGAGGGTGACGCCTTTGCAATTCAGTAACCGGGATCTGAACGATCCCTTAACCCAGGGGGAGGTGTCCTATGGACAACCCGAAGCGTGAAAACAGCCGTCGCCGTTTCCTGCAAATGGCAGCAGCTGCAGCACCGGCTGCCGTTGCAATGGCGGTTGCACCGAACGCCGCTGCCAAGGTCGTCAAATCAGACGTGCCGAAAAGCCGCGGACTGCGTGACACTGAACACACACGTAAATATTTCGAATCGGCTCGTTTTTGAGGAAGCGTGAATCGTTCAAGGTTGCGTGATGCTCTTGAATGATCACATCTCCAGTAAAACGAGAATAATAATGAGAGAGGTATGAGACATGTTACGGAAGAAGACCAACGGGGTTGCGAAAGGCCCCCGTGCAGGCTCTTTACTTTCATCTCTCGCTGCCAGGACGCTGGACCGCCGTCAGTTTTTAACGGCCTCCGGGGTTGCAGTGGGTGGTATGGCAGCTTTATCGCTGACATCTGGCCGGGTTGAGGCAGCGACTCCTTCGACCGAAGGTGGCGAAATCGTCCGCAAAAAGTCGGTATGTACCCACTGTTCGGTGGGCTGCACGGTGGAAGCGGAAGTTCAGAATGGCACCTGGATCGGTCAGGAGCCGGGTTGGGACAGCCCGTTCAACCTGGGCGCGCACTGCGCCAAGGGCGCTTCGGTGCGTGAGCATGCGCACGGTGAACGTCGCCTCAAGTCCCCCATGAAAATGGTCAACGGCCAGTGGCAGAAGATTTCGTGGGACCAGGCAATTAACGAAATCGGCGACAAGATGTTGCAGATCCGCGAGGAGAGCGGCCCGGACTCGGTCTACTGGCTGGGGAGCGCAAAGTTCAGTAATGAACAGGCCTACCTGTTCCGTAAGTTCGCGGGCTACTGGGGTACCAACAACGTCGATCACCAGGCCCGGATCTGTCATTCGACTACCGTTGCCGGCGTAGCCAATACCTGGGGCTACGGTGCGATGACCAACTCGTACAACGACATCCACAACTCCAAGGCGATCTTCCTGATTGGTGGCAACCCGGCGGAGGCCCATCCGGTCTCATTGCTGCACATCCTGAAGGCCAAGGAAGAAAACAACGCACCGCTCATCGTCTGCGACCCGCGCTTCACGCGTACTGCCGCTCATGCCGATGAGTTCGTTCGTTTCCGTCCGGGTTCAGACGTTGCCCTGGTCTGGGGTATTCTCTGGCACATCTTCGAGAACGGCTGGGAAGACAAGGAATTTATCCGCACCCGGGTGTGGGGCATGGATGATATCCGTAAAGAAGTGAAGCGCTGGAATCCGGCCGAGGTCGAGCGTGTAACCGGCGCACCAGGGGCACAACTGGAGCGGGTCGCCCGTACTCTGGTCAACAGCCGCCCCGGTACCGTCATCTGGTGTATGGGCGGTACCCAGCACACCAACGGTAACAACAACACACGCGCCTACTGCATACTGCAACTGGCGTTGGGCAACATGGGCGTTGCCGGTGGTGGTACCAACATCTTCCGGGGTCACGACAACGTGCAGGGCGCCACCGATCTGGGCGTTCTGGCCGATACCCTGCCTGGCTATTATGGCCTGGCGGCCGGCTCCTGGGCTCACTGGGCACGGGTCTGGGAGGAAGACCTGGAATGGCTGAAGGGCCGGTTTGCCATGTGGGACAAGAATGGCAAGACCAAAGCCATGATGAACGAAAAGGGCATTCCCGTATCCCGCTGGATCGACGGTGTTCTGGAAGCCAAGGAAAACCTCGAGCAGCCGGACAACACCCGGGCCATGGTTCTGTGGGGCCACGCACCCAACTCCCAGACCCGTATGCTGGAAATGAAGGAAGCCATGGAGAAGCTGGACCTGCTGGTCGTCGTGGATCCCTACCCGACCGTATCGGCAGTGCTGCATGATCGCAAGGAAGGCGCCTACCTGCTGCCAGCGACCACCCAGTTCGAGACCTATGGTTCAGTCACCGCATCGAACCGCTCGCTCCAGTGGCGTGAAAAGGTTGTCGAGCCGCTGTTTGACTCGAAGGTCGACCACGAAATCATGAAGCTGTTTGCGGACAAGTTCGGTTTCACCGATCGCATGTTCCGCAACATTGCCATTGAGGGCGACGAACCGTCGATTGAGGACATTACCCGCGAATTCAACCGCGGCATGTGGACCATTGGCTATACCGGCCAATCCCCCGAGCGCCTCAAGAAGCACATGCAGTACCAGCACCACTTCGACAGGACCACCCTGCGCGCAGTCGGCGGCCCCTGCGATGGTGATACCTACGGCCTGCCGTGGCCATGCTGGGGCACCCCCGAGATGAACCATCCGGGTACCCACGTCCTGTATGATATGTCGCTACCGGTGTCCAAGGGTGGCCTTACTTTCCGGGCCCGCTTCGGCGTGGAACGGGACGGCGAGAACCTGCTTGCCGAAGGCGTCTACTCGAAAAACTCCGAGATCAAGGACGGCTACCCCGAGTTCACCATGCAGATGCTGATGGACCTGGGCTGGGATAAGGATCTCACCGCCGAGGAACGCGCCAGCATTGATGCCGTAGCCGGCGCCGCCACCAACTGGAAGACAGACCTGTCCGGTGGCATCCAGCGCGTTGCCATCAAGCACGAGTGCGCGCCCTTTGGTAACGCCAAAGCCCGTACCGTGGTCTGGAACTTCCCGGACCCTGTACCGCTCCACCGCGAGCCGCTGTATACCTCTCGTCGTGATCTGGTCCAGGATTATCCGACTTATGAAGACAAGACCTTCTGGCGTGTCCCGACCCTGTACGAGTCCATTCAGAAGAAGGACTTCAGCAAGGACTTCCCCATCATTCTGACTTCCGGCCGCCTGGTCGAGTACGAAGGTGGTGGTGACGAGACCCGTTCGAACCCATGGCTCGCGGAGCTCCAGCAGGAAATGTTCATCGAGGTAAATCCTCGTGATGCACACAATCTGAACATTCGTGACGGCAAGGATGTCTGGGTAGCAGGTCCCGAAGGTGGGCGTATCAAGGTGAAGGCAATGATCACCGAGCGCGTTGGCGAAGGCGTTGCCTTCATGCCATTCCACTTTGGTGGGCACCTGCAGGGAGAGAGTTTGAGGGACAAGTATCCCAAGGGCTCCGATCCCTATGTTCTGGGCGAATCCACCAACACAATTCAAACATACGGGTATGACTCGGTCACGCAGATGCAAGAGACCAAAGCCACCCTGTGTGCGATTATGCCGGCATGATGAGAGGTGTAGATCATGGCACTTGAAGGACAAGCACGCGCAAAATTCCTTTGCGACGCCGAACGCTGCATCGAATGTAATGCCTGCGTTACGGCCTGTAAGAATGAACACGAAGTCCCCTGGGGCATCAACCGTCGGCGCGTGGTAACCATCGAAGATGGCAAGCCCGGCGAGCGCTCGATCTCGGTAGCCTGCATGCACTGTTCAGACGCGCCCTGTATGGCCGTTTGCCCGGTGGATTGCTTCTACCAGACCGAAGACGGCATCGTGTTGCACTCCAAGGATCTCTGCATTGGTTGTGGCTATTGTTTCTACGCTTGCCCCTTCGGCGCACCCCAGTTTCCCCAGGCGGGCAACTTTGGTACCCGAGGCAAGATGGACAAATGCACCTTCTGTGCAGGTGGCCCTGAAGAAGACAATTCCTCAGCCGAGTTCTCCAAGTACGGGCGCAACCGTATTGCGGAGGGCAAGTTGCCGATCTGTGCGGAGATGTGCTCGACCAAAGCCCTGTTGGCCGGTGACGGCAACGAGGTGGCGGACATCTATCGCCAGCGCATTGTGAACCGCGGTTTTGGTTCCGGCGCCTGGGGATGGGGCACAGCCTACGGGATGAAAGGCGAATAAGCTGGCCTGAGTGTTCCGGGGCCCTTCGGGGCCCCGGCATGCATTGAGGCAACGAATTATTCCTGGTGATTCCGTTGGAGTGCTCTAATGAACAAAAAATTATTGAGTGCCGCCGTCTTTTTGCTGGTGGCGCTAATGTTTCACCCTGCCTGGGCACAGGAGGTCCCGACGGTTGATCGCACCGCGACCGGAGGTGCCCAAACCCTCGAAGATATCCTGCGCCGTCAGCAACAACTGGAAGTCGACGAGAAGTTCCGGTCGGAAAACATCGGCGATCCAGCCGATGCACCGCCAATTTCGGCGCCACTGGGCACCCGGGGCGGGGTTTCCGATGCCGAAGCCTGGCGCGCCATACGGTACAACGAGATTGATCCAGCCACGCAAGTCCGGGGGCCAGCCGCAGAGGTTCTGATCCAGGACGGTGGAATGCCCTGGTACAAGCTCCGCGAGGGGCCGATTATCACCTACGGCGGTCTTGCGCTTCTGGGGATCATTGCCCTGTTGGCGGTGTTCTACCTGGTTCGTGGCAAAGTCAGGATTGAGGGCGGCCCTGCGGGCACCACGATTGAGCGCTTCAAGGCCATCGAACGCTTTGGCCACTGGCTGCTGGCCGGCTCGTTTATTGCGCTGGGGCTGACCGGGCTGATAACCCTGATGGGGCGCAGTTTCCTTATCCCGGTGCTGGGGCCCGATGCCTTCGCAACTCTGGCTGCAGGTTCCAAATGGCTGCACAACAACGTGTCCTGGGCCTTTATGCTGGGGCTGGTGATGACCTTTGTCATGTGGGTGGCCCATAACATCCCCAACAAGCTTGACTGGCAATGGCTCAAGGCGGGCGGAGGCATCTTTACCAAGAGCCATCCCTCTGCCAGGAAGTTCAACGCCGGCCAGAAGATCGTGTTCTGGACCGTGATGATTCTGGGCTTCTCCGTATCCCTGTCAGGTCTGTCGCTGCTGTTCCCATTCCACTTGCCGATGTTTTCTGACACCTTTGGGCTGGTCAACAGTGTACTGGGAACGAGCTTGCCAACCGACCTGGCACCCCATGAAGAGATGCAGTATGCCAACATCTGGCATTCGATTGTCGCCTTTGTAATGATGTTGGCCATCATAGCTCACATCTACATCGGTACTGTCGGCATGGAAGGCGCTTTCGATGCCATGGGCAATGGCAACGTTGATGTGGAGTGGGCCCGCCAGCACCACGATCTGTGGGTGGCTGAAGTCGAAGCCAAACAGGGCAAAGGAGAATCATCGTGAAGGTCATGATTTCCGCATTTGTCGCGGCCCTTGTCATTGCCGCTCTCGCGCCGGTTGTGCTCAACCAGTTCGGCTGGTCCTCGGCCGAGCAGACCAGCACCGAGAGTGTACGCCTTGACTGATCAGTCAGAGGCATCCCAGGAGGTACACCAGATCGACGCCGTCGGTCTGGTGTGCCCTCTTCCCATCTTACGATTCAAGAAACGGATTCAGGGGTTGCCGAGCGGGACGCAGGTGGAGTTCCTCGCCGACGACCCCACCGGCCGCCGGGATCTTCAGGCGCTTTGCGAGATTACCGGCCACCGGATTGAATGGATTCGGGAAGAGGGCGCGGGTGTCATACGGTATCGTATTTGCCTGGCCTAGGCGACGAACCCATTACCTACCAGGTTTCTAACGTTTGTCCTCCGGGCCAACCAGGCCTGCCAACTTCTCGCGAACCGACTCCACATTGTCCTCGCCGCTCTGCTTGATCTCATCCAGCTTTTTACGGCCGTCGGAGATTTTGCCCTGCACCGAGCGGAGGGCGTCGGAGGCGCTTTGCTGGATGTCGGCGCTGGCTTTCTGGTTCTGGGCTTCAGACTCCTTGGCATCGGCTTCCGCTTCCAGGGCGTCGGCTTCTTTCTCCCACGCATCCAACTGGGCTTCGGCTTTCCGGATCAGTTCGTCTTTAAGTGACATGATCAACCTCGCTTTCAAATCCATTGAATTTCACGGTTCATCCTCCACAAACCCGCGCCCGGCATCAACAAAGGTAAATTACGGAAACGTTATGTGGCCTCACCGGCGCCGGATCCCCCCGGCCCACCCTCATGGCGCAAGGGAAAATTCCGCCGAACACCAGGTACCCACCGGGCTGCAAGGGCCCCTGCCGAAGCACTTGAAGCACGTTGGTGTCGTCCGCGCTGACCTGTCGATATTCAGTAACCGTCATCAGTTTCTCCTCACCGGCACGGGTGAAGAGCACCACCTGGAAACACTGCACGTGCACCGTCTCCTTGCCCATATTCACCAGCAGGCACAGCGCATCCGGGTTTTCATTCTGGGCATGGTGAATCAGAAGATAGGGCCGGTTATTCCGTTTGTACTGCAGGAAAAAGAGCTTTGGGGCAATGTTCAATTCAGCGGGACAGGTGGAGCAACAGAACAGCGCCCGCACATCCAATGGTTATTGAATAACCATTGGATGTGCGGGTGGAAGAAGGGGCCCGGTTCTAACCGGCAGACTCCAGGCACTATTCTGCAGTCACTGAAGCGGGAATAAATTCAGCCCGGTTCCGGCCATTGCGTTTGGCCCGGTATAGCGCAGCATCGGCGGCAGCCATCATATCCTCGAAGCCGGCGTACTCCCGCACCAGGGTCACACCACCAATACTGGCGGACAGATGCACCGGCGCCTCTTCGATCACTCGACCAGCCTCAACAATCCGGCTCAGCAGACGCTCGGTAACCTGCCCGATTCCTTCTCCGGTATCGTTGCGCAGCACCGCGGCAAACTCCTCTCCCCCAACCCGGCCAATGATATCGTCTTCCCGCAATTCCGACGCCATTAGCCCGGCCACGACACGCAGTACCCGATCGCCCACGGCATGCCCCCAACGATCATTGATCTGTTTGAAATGATCCAGGTCGATCATCAGCACCGTAATAGGTTTACGGTTTTCCCGGGCCTGGACGAACGCCTGACGGCCCTCCCGGTAAAATGCCCTGCGATTGAACAGCTGGGTCAGTTCATCCCGCTCCGCCAGTGCAACCAGGGCCCGCTCGGCACGGCTGAAAGCAAGTAACGGCAATGCCATAGCGGTGGCGCTCACCAACAACAGGTGATTAATCAGGATCAGCTTCAGCAACGGGCCTATATCCGGCTGCAACTGCCCGGCGGCAGAGGCGATAACAACCAGCACCTGGGCCATCATCAGGGTGCCGTGAACCGCGAACAGCCCTTGCAGAATGACAATCGGCAACCTCGGCTTGCGCTCGATCGAACCCAGCCGGTAGATAGCCAGGCTGAACACCAGCGCCGAGAAAAGCGCCGTCAGGAATCGGGCAAAGGCGGGATCCAGGCCTGCACCCACGGCCAGCCCCAGCAAGTAGAGAACGCCAGCGGTGTATAACAACTGTGCCGAACGGCGATTACCGGCCAGGGGAAGGTTCATTAGCGCATGAATGCCGGCAAGGAGCAGCAGGGGCGAGATGCCCAGAATAAGGTGCGCAACAAAGATTGTGAGCACAGGGGCCGCTAACAGCTCCCGGGCGACAGCAAACCCCGTACCCAGCACGAATGTGAGACAGGCCAGGGCCCAGAGTTTGAAACAGCGCTCCCGATGCCGCAGATGGTAAATCGCCCAAAGCATGCCCGCGATCAGGAGGTTAATCATGACCGAAGTGACCAGCAACGTTGGCAGGTGCATGTTCAGGTCCATGTGTGTCAGGGCGATCCGGCCGGCAAGAAATTTGATTTGAGCATATCAACATAACCCTGCAATCCGCGCGTCGGCTATGTAGCGTTTGGTATGATAATTGTCACGAATTAAGACACCACAGCCACCAAATCACAGTGAGACCAAATGAATCCAACTATCGAACTTCTGAAATCCCACCGTTCCATCCGCAAATTCACCGACCGGAAAATTCCCCGGGAGCTGCTGGAAGAGCTGATCAGTGCCGGGCAGTGCGCGGCCACGTCTAACCATGTGCAGGCCTACTCGGTGATTCACGTGGTCAATCCGGAGAACCGTCGGAAAATTGCGGAACTGGCTGGCGGCCAGGCCCATGTCGCCGAAGCGTCCGATTTTCTGGTGTTCTGCGCCGACGTGAAGCGCTCCACCGAAGCCGCCGAGCGAGCCGGCGCCGAAGTGGTGCGAGGCATGACCGAGCAGCTGGTTGTCGCCAGTGTCGATGCCGCACTGATGGCCCAGAACGTGGCCATTGCGGCGGAATCCGAAGGGCTTGGGCTGTGTTACGTGGGAGGCATCCGCAACAACCCTGCGGAGGTGGCGGAGATTCTGAAGCTGCCACCCCATGTCTACCCGGTATTTGGCATGAGCCTGGGATACCCCGATCAGAGTCCGGAGGTAAAACCCCGGCTGCCACTGAAAAGCATCCTCAAGGAGGATTTTTACGACGATCGGCAGGATGAAGAACAGGTAGCGGCGTTTGACGACACCATGCACCGGTACTATCTGGAGCGCACGGGTGGCAACAAGGAATCCAGTTGGTCAAAAGAGCTGGCGCCGCTGTTCACCACCAAACTGCGGCCGCACATGCGCGAGTTCCTCAACAAGCGCGGTTTCGAGATGAAATAACAACGGCGAAAGCTCACAGCAGGCGCCGGATCTCCTTCCACAACCGGCGATAGGCGTCTGCCGCCACCGAGCCGGGCGCCAGTATCTCCACCGGGATGCCTTCCTCGCCCATCTTCTCCACCACACTGGCGTTGGGAATGATGGTTTTCAGACCCTTGGGCAGGATCTCATCCTGGTTATTGATCAGCTCCCGATGCAGGCCCTTGCGGCGGTCTGCCATGGAATAGAACGGGTGCAGCTTGGAGGGCTTCAGCTTTTTGTCCCTGGCAAACGCCTGCAACTGTTTCCAGCTGTTCAGGGATAACCAGGTGGGGATCACCGGCACAAACACCTGGTCCGCCGCTTTGATAACCTGTTCGGACAATCTGGACAATGAAGGCGGGCAATCGAGAATCACCAGGCTGGTTTCCTCCGAGAGCGGCGCCAGCCATTGCTTGATCAGGTTGCCTTCGTCCTCCTGGTCCAGCTTTACGTCAAGATTCCGGAAACTGGTATGGGAGGGAATGAAATCCAGATTGGCGTAGCCGCTTTCGTGGATGAACTCGGCGATGGGGGTCTTGCCCTTGAGCAAGTGGGAAAGCTTGTGGCCCTTGACCTCGCCGGCACCCGCCAGATACCAGCTGGATGCCCCCTGCGGGTCCAGATCCCAAAGCAGGGTGGAGTAGCCGGCCTGGCTGGCAAGATAGGCAATATTGACCGCCGCCGCGGTTTTGCCGACACCCCCCTTGAGACTGTAAAACGCAATGGTCCTCATCTTGCGACATCCTTTTTTCGGGCATAAAAAAACCGGGGAAGTCCCCGGCTAAAGCATTCACACGATGCACAACACAATGCATGTCGTCCTGATGAGTTCTCAGAATACGCTTACCGGGTGACAGTTTGATGACAGCCTCGGAGGCCACCACAAAAACTCGTTCTGATCACTGACTCACCTTCTCCCAGACCGTCAGCTCGGAGAAGCTGTGCTGGAACTTGTTCCGGGTCTCGCGGATAACAAACGGCAGGCTCCAGGGCTCAAAGAGCAGCCGGAAATGCGGCGCAAGCATCTCGTTCAGCCCGTCGAAGGTGGAAAAGTCCTCACCGCTTTTTTTGAATCCGCCAACCCACTGGTCCTTCGGAGTGTACTCTTCCAGCCAGGTGTAGGGCGAGGCAATCACCAACAGCCCCAGCTCGTTGATCCGCTCGTGCACGGTGGTCAGAAACAGCGAAGGCTGGTAGAGCCGGTCAATAAGGTTGCCGGCCAGCACAAGATCGTAACTGGTGAATTCCGGCTTCAGGTCGCAGGCATCGCCCTGGTGGAACGCCACCCGATCCGCGAACTCCGCCAGCCCCAGAGAGGCCAGCGTTCGCTCCTGGTAGCTCACCAGGTCACCTTCTTCCGGGCGGGCATAGCGCACCTTTTTCTCCCGGGCCATTTCCTGGCACTTGGCCACGAAGGCATTGGAGAAATCGATTCCCTCCACCTGCCGGAACTTGCGGGCAAGTTCGAAGCTGGAGCGGCCGCAGGCACAGCCCAGATCCAGGGCGCGATTCAAGGGCCGACCGTCCATGGCGTCCATGGCGGCGTCTGCCAGGGCCTTGGGAAAGTTCGCCTCACCATGCCACCGCTCGCCGAAATGGAACTCCAGGTACTGCGCCAGGGTAGTGTCGTCTTCATAAAACGCGCTTTGCTGCACTTTGGGCTCTCCTTCGGCGGGTTATCAGCTCATTACGCTCTAGCGTAACAGAAAGTTCTCTATTCCCTGCTCGATCACGGATTCCTGCGACCGGTCCTTCAGCGGCACGCCGGATACCTGCAGGCGACGCGCCTCCCGCAGCAGGTAGATCATCCGCTGACTGGCTTCCGTGGCCGAAAGGCCAGCCGGTCGAATGTTGGAGATACAGTTCCGGCTGACATCGGTCAGCCCGGGCTTTGGCCCCCAGGTCAGATACACCCCGAGACTGTCCGGTGAACTCAGCCCCGGGCGCTCGCCAATCAGCACCACCACGCAGCGGGCATTGAGCCGCTGGCCGACATCATCACCAATCGCCACCCTGCCCCGGGAGACAACCACGATGGGCGCCAGTTCCCAGCTCTCGCCACCGGCCGCCAGAGCATCCAGAAACACCCGCAGCAGGGGCACGGCATGCAGTTGAACCCCATGGGAGGACAAGCCGTCGGCAACCACCAGGGCCAGATCAGTCGGTGAGTCGCCGGTATGCCCAAGCCCGTCGAGGCGGTCACAGGCCTGCTGACTGAGCCGGCGCCCCAGATCCGGCCGCTGGAGATAGGTCATCCGGTCCCCGGCCTGGCTTTCCAGATGCACCGGCGCATGCTGCAGAAGCGGACTGTTCAGTTCCGCAAGCTCAGCCATAAGCCGGTCGGTATCCAGCGGCAGATGTACAGCATCCCTGGCCCGGGCATGAGCCAGCTGGAATGCCAGCAGCTCCCGGGTCGGCAGACTGATACCCGCCCGGCCCAGACCAATCCGGGCATCGGTGCAGGCCGCCAGCCGGCGCCAGGGGTTCTCGGTGACAACCGGAGTGCGCTTACTCATCGGCCGCCTCCCCTGGCAGTTGGGCAAGGCTTGCCCGGAAGGCTGCCGGCAAGCCGTCGGCCGGCACCTTGCCTTCGGTGTCCCGGAATATCTGCATCTTTGTCAGCCACTGCTCGAACTCCGGCGCAGGCCGTTTGTCCAGAACCCGGCGCAGGTAGAGGGCATCGTGAAACGAGGTGGACTGGTAGTTCAGCATGATGTCGTCAGAGCCGGGAATGCCCATGATGAAGTTGCAACCGGCCACGCCCAGCAGTGTCAGCAGGTTATCCATATCGTCCTGGTCGGCCTCGGCGTGGTTGGTGTAACAGATATCACAGCCCATGGGCAGCCCGAGCAGCTTGCCGCAAAAATGATCCTCCAGCCCGGCGCGGGTGATTTCCCTGCCATCAAACAGGTATTCCGGCCCGATAAAACCCACCACCGTGTTCACCAGCAGCGGGTCGAACTTTCTTGCCACGGCATAGGCCCGGGCTTCACAGGTCTGCTGATCAACACCGTGATGGGCATCGGCCGACAGCGCACTTCCCTGGCCGGTCTCGAAGTACATCACATTGTTGCCCAGGGTGCCGCGTTTGAGCGACAGCGCCGCGTCCCGGGCTTCGGCCAGGGTTGCCAGATCAAACCCGAAGCTGCGGTTAGTGGCCTCGGTACCGCCAATCGACTGGAACACCAGGTCCACGGGCGCATTCTGTTCGATGGCTTCCAGTGTATTGGTCACGTGGGTCAGCACACAGGACTGGGTCGGAATCTCGTACTTGCGGATAACCTCATCCATCAGCTGCAGCAGCCGGACACTCTGCGCCACGTTGTCGGTGGCGGGATTGATCCCGATAACCGCATCGCCACTGCCGTACAGCAGGCCGTCCAGAATACTGGCGGCGATGCCGGTGATATCGTCAGTGGGGTGATTGGGCTGCAACCGGGTTGCCAGTCGCCCGGGCAAACCGAGGGTGCTGCGAAATGCCGTCGTCACCCGGCATTTGGCGGCCACCAGAATCAGGTCCTGATTGCGCATGATCTTGCAGACGGCGGCCGCCATCTCCGGGGTAATCCCGGGCCGGATCCGAACCAGCATCTCGGGCGTGGCCAGATCGCTCAACAGCCAGTTCCGGAAATCCCCCACGGTAAGGTGGGAGACAGGCTCAAAGGCCCCGGGGTCGTGATCATCCAGAATCAGCCGGGTAACTTCATCCTGCTCGTAGGGCACCAGCGCCTCGTTCAGAAAGGTTTTCAGGGGCAAGTCCGCCAGCGTCATCTGAGCCACCACCCGCTCCTCGGCGGTGTGCGCAGCGATACCAGCCAGCCGGTCACCGGAGCGCGCCGGCGTGGCTTTGGCCATCAGCTCTGCCAGCGTTGCGAACTGCCAGCGCCGGTCACCCAGACTGTACCGATACATTGCCCTCTCCCTGCAAAACCCTCTACTGCTATATTAGAGCCTGAACAAACGCCCTCAAGCAAAATCGCAATGACGACTTCAAGCCGCTGAATCCGGCGGTTGTGGTCGATCTGCAAGTCAAAGGTCGGCTAACCTTGAAACAGGCGCCCCCGGGCGCCATGTTTGCAGAGCTGTAAATTCCACTTTCTTCCCGGGAGACCCATGCGTCACTTTCCTGATTACTCACTGCTGGAACTGGCCTCCGTGCGCGAAGGCGACTCGGTGGGCACCACACTGGCCAACAGTGTGGCCTACGCCCAACGGGCGGAGAAGCTCGGATTCAAACGGTTCTGGCTGGCCGAGCACCACAACATGGAAGGCATCAGCAGCTCGGCCACCTCGGTCCTGATCGGGCACATCGCGGGGAAAACCGACGTCATCCGCGTCGGTTCCGGCGGTGTCATGCTGCCGAACCACCCGCCGTTGGTCATCGCCGAGCAGTTCGGCACCCTGGAAAGCCTGTATCCGGGGCGCATTGACCTGGGGCTTGGTCGTGCGCCGGGTACCGATCCGGTTACCGCACGCGCCCTCAGGCGCGATGGCCTGGGCGCCGAGCAGTTTCCGGAAGATGTGGCCAGCCTGCAATCGTTGCTGGGCCCTCTTCAACCGCGCCAGCCGGTCAAGGCCATTCCGGGGGCTGGCACCAACCTACCCATATGGCTCCTGGGTTCCAGCCTTTACAGCGCCCAACTCGCGGCCATGCGCGGCCTGCCCTACGCGTTTGCCGGGCACTTCGCGCCCCGGCTCTACCGGGAGGCGCTGAAGGTCTACCGCGACAATTTTCAGCCCTCAGCTCAACTGGATCAGCCCTATGCCATGCTCGCTGTTCCGGCGGTGCCCGCCGATTCGCTGGAGGAAGCCAGACACCTCGCAACCACCAGCTACCAGCGCATTCTGTCGCTGTTCCGGGGCCAGCCCCTGTGGATGAAACCGCCGGTGGCCTCCATGGACGGCCTGTGGAATGCCGGGGAGAAGGCGAGCGTGAAGGATTTCCTGGCGCTGCAATTGCTGGGCGATGCCGAGACCATCGGCCAACAGCTGGAACAACTCCTGTCGACGGTTGAGGTGGACGAGCTGATGTTTACCGTCGACATTTACGACCCTGAAAAACGTCGGCACGCCCTGGATATCCTCGCCGAAACCCGACAATAAAAACCGGAGCAACTGAGCCGATGACAACCACCACCCACGTCTTTCTCTCCCATGGCCTGGAAAGCGGCCCGGGCAGCACCAAGATCCAGGCCATGAAAGCCGAAGCCGAACGCTTTCCCGGCGTTCAGGCCCACGCCATTGACCACCGCGGCACGATGGACCCGGCTACCCGGCTGGACCAGATGCGTGAGGCGATCGACCGCTGCGGCGCCACCCCTGAGAACACCATTCTGGCCGGTTCCAGCATGGGTGGCTGGGTGTGCGCCCAGACCAGCGCGGAGTCACCGGTGCTGGGCTGTTTCTTGCTGGCGCCGGCGCTGGCGATGGCCAAATACCCCCAGTCCAGCCCGGTAATCCGGGCCCGCTTCAACCAGATCATTCATGGCTGGAATGACGACGTGGTACCGGTTATGCCGGTGCTTGATCTGGCCCGGAAACAGCAGCTACCTGTTCTGCTTCTGCCCGATGGCCACCGGTTGGAAAACAGCATCGACCGGGTCGTCAGTGAGTTCCGCGAATTTCTCAAAAGCTGCCTTTCAGATATGAATAAACCGTGATTTCATGAACTTGCGAATCGGCAAAACCACGGTGGTCGCGACTATTGTTTTCCCCAATTTCTTGCGAAAACGACGTTGTTTTGCCAGTCTTTAATAATGTAACAATAAATTTCAGTAAAAAAACGAACGGAGAAAACCCGATGAGCAGCATGAGCAAGTTCAAGAAACTGGCTGGAATTTCAGCGTTCGCGTTCGCGGCCATGACCGCAGCCAACTCTGTTAATGCCGATACCTGGCGTTACGCCCACGAAGAATATGAAGGCGATGTCCAGGACGTTTTCGCCTATGACTTCAAGGAATACGTGGAGGAGAACTCCGAGCACACAGTACAGGTTTACCGTTTCGGCGAACTGGGCGAGTCTGACGACATCATGGGGCAGACCCTGTCGGGCATCCTGCAGTTTGTAAACCAGTCACCGGGTTTCACTGGCTCACTGATTCCGTCGGCACAGATCTTTTTCATTCCGTATCTGCTACCCACCGACATGGATACAGTGGTTGAATTCTTCCGTGAAAGTGAAGCCATCAACCAGATGTTCCCCAAGATCTACGCGGATCACGGTCTCAAGCTGATCCAGATGTATCCGGAAGGTGAAATGGTGGTAACAGCGAATGAGCCGATCACCAGCCCAGCGGATTTCAATGACAAGAAAATCCGGGTGATGACCAACCCGCTCCTGTCCGCGACTTATGAAGCATTCGGCGCTACGCCGACACCGCTTCCGTGGGGCGAGGTCTACGGTGCGCTGCAGACCAACATGATCCAGGGCCAGGAAAACCCGATCTTCTGGATTCAGTCCGGCGGCCTTTATGAAGTGTCTCCTAACCTGACCTTCACCAAGCACGGCTGGTTCACCACCGCGCTCATGGCTAACCTGGATTTCTATCAGGGGCTGCCAGAAGAAGAGCAGAAGATGATCATGGAAGCGGGTGACTACGCCTTCAATAAAATCATCAAGCACATTGACGGTCTGGCACAGGAAGCGCTAGACAAGATCATGGCAGACTGCAAAGAGTGCACGGTTACCCGCCTGACCGAGGAGCAGATTGATGCATTCCAGGCGCGTGCTCCGCAGGTAAAAGAGAAATTCCTTTCCATGACTGGCGAGACAGGTGAAAAACTGCTCAACCAGTTCCAGGAAGACCTCAAGGAAGTGCAGAAAGACAAGTAATGTAAGAACGACCCCCGCCGGCTTTCTGCCGGCGGGGGAATTGCATTTACCCCGCCCCGCCAGGCACCGTTCCACCGGTCGGGAGCGGAACGCTGTGGAGCCTTCCCATGTCTGACAATTCCCCGGATCTAGACGACGATACCGGCACCTTTGAGTCCGGCTTGCCCGGGGTCCTGGGCACCATCGACGTCTTCATCAGTAAGCTGGAAGCCTTCCTGCTGGCCGCAGGCGTGATGCTCATGGCGATCAATACCTGCATCAACGTTATTGCGCGGTATGTGCTCGGCGAAGGCCTGTTTTTCTCCGGTGAGATCAACCGGATACTGATTATCCTTATTACCTTTGCCGGCATAGGCTACGCAGCCCGCCACGGCCGGCACATCCGGATGTCGGCTGTCTACGACACCATTCCGGTCAAAGGACGAAGGGTGCTGATGATCTTCATTGCACTTGTCACTTCGGTGCTGATGTTTTTCCTCTGCTACCACTCCTATTTCTGGATCGAGACGCTCTACAGCCGGGGCAGAATACTGCCCGCGCTGGGAATAGAAATCTGGTGGATTTACATCTGGGCACCGGTCGGTTTTGCCATCACCGGTATCCAATATTTGCTGACGGCCATCAAGAACCTCACCAGCAAGGACGTCTATCTGTCCACCGGTGTAACCGATGGCTATGCGGATACTGAGTCCGAGGTCTGACCCTCTGAAGCTGCATTACTAAAGGAAGGAAATCATGGCAACAATAATGATGGTGATCATGATCGGGCTGCTGTTGCTGGGCTTCCCGATGATGGTGCCTTTGATTGCCGGTGCCATTGTCGGCTTCGTAATGATGTTCGATGGCTTCGGGCAGATGGGAACCTTCATTCAGCAGATGATGGCAGGCATCCGGCCGGCATCGCTGATTGCCGTTCCGATGTTTATCCTGGCGGCAGACATCATGACCCGTGGCCAATCCGCGGACCGGCTGATCAATATGGTCATGGCATTTATCGGCCATGTGAAGGGCGGCCTGGCCATCAGTACAGCCGCTTCCTGTACCCTGTTCGGTGCGGTGTCCGGGTCTACCCAGGCCACCGTTGTGGCTGTGGGTTCACCCCTGCGGCCAAAACTGCTCAAGGCGGGTTATTCCGACTCGTTCACCCTTGCGTTGATTATCAATTCCAGCGACATTGCCTTCCTGATACCGCCCAGTATCGGCTTCATTATTTACGGGGTCATCTCAGAGACATCCATTGCCGAGCTCTTTATTGCAGGTATTGGCCCGGGGCTGCTGATCCTGCTCATGTTTTCAATTTACTGCCTGATCTATGCCCACCTGAACAAGCTACCCACGGAGGATAAATCCACCTGGGGACAAAGGGCTGTAGCAGTGCGTGAAGCCTTATGGCCGCTGTTTTTCCCGGTCATTATCGTCGGCGGCATCTATGGCGGCATTTTCAGCCCGACAGAAGCCGCTGCCGTCTGCGTGCTCTACGCCTTCCTGCTTGAGTTCGTGGTCTTCAAATCGCTCAAGTTCCCGGATATCTACCGGATCTCCAAATCCACTGGCCTGATCACCGCTGTGGTATTCATTCTGGTGGCGGTGGGTACCAGCTTCTCCTGGATCATTTCCTTCGCCCAGATTCCCCAGAGCCTTCTTGACTCGATCGGGATCAGTGAGATGGGTCCGGTTGGCGTGATGATCGCCATCAGTGTGGCGTTCTTTATTGCCTGCATGTTTGTTGACCCGATTGTGGTTATTCTGGTGCTGACACCCATCTTCGCCCCGGCGATTGAAGCCACCGGCCTGGATCCGGTGCTGGTCGGTGTACTGATCACGCTCCAGGTGGCCATCGGCTCGGCAACACCACCCTTTGGCTGCGATATATTCACGGCCATCGCGATCTTCAAGCGCCCCTACTGGGAAGTCGTTCGCGGTACGCCACCGTTTATCGTCATGCTGCTGACCGCAGCCGGCCTGATCATGGCATTCCCGCAGATTGCCCTGTTCCTGCGCGACCTGGCCTTCAGGTGATTTGACCACCCTGAAGGGTGAACCCATAGGAGAGCGACATGTTCAAACGGATTCTGGTGGCAGTTGATGGCTCGATGACCTCGTTCGATGCCCTGACCAAGGCCATAGAGCTGCAGAAACTGACCGACGCGGAAATCTATCTGCTCTGCGTTTACAAACATCACAGCCTGTTTGAGGCGTCGCTGTCGATCGGCCGCCCGGAAGGCATGGATATTCCCGATAAAGTGCTTTCGGAATACGCCAAAGGCGTGGTCAATCACGCCAAGGAGCTGGCAAAGGAGCGGGGCGCCACGCACGTCCGGGGCTTCGTTAAAGCGGGCAAGCCATCCAGGGTGATTGTCCAATTTGCCGAGGACAAAGGGGTGGACCTGATTGTTCTGGGCACCAAGGGCACCCATAGTGACAAGGACGGCATGTTCCTGGGCAGTGTCTCCCACCGGGTGGCCTCCCACGCCGAGTGCCCGGTCCTGGTGGTGTAACCCCTGCAGAGGCCTCCGCAGGACGACGGCCGGATCAGGGCATCCGGCCGGTGCGCTCAAGGCGCTTTGTGACCATTCGGTGATAGAGCCGGCTCAACAGTGGTCGAATCAGCGGCAGGGTAATCAGCCAGGCCAACGGTTTGAGTAATGGCGCCCGGGACATCAACAGGGCATAGGCGTCCAGCTCACTGTGGATAACACCGTCCTGATCCTCCACATGCAATTCCTGGAGCGCCGCTTTCGGGTCGATCCCTTTGGCCTTCAGTTCCTCATCCTTCCCGGTAATATCGACCCATTCCACCTGATCCGAACCACGACCTGCCAGGCGTTCATACTGGCGCCGGTCACGCTGGCAACCGGGGCAGGCGCCATCATAGAAAACGCGGATATTGCTGGCGGATTCTTTTGCGGGCGGCATCACGACCCATTCCGGGTCGTCGAACTCACCGATGGGCCGGATCTCGACAAAGGGTGCTGCGCTGCGAATGATGGCGGCGACGTCGGGGTTGTGCTGCGTCTCCATGGCATCCCGCTGTGCTTTGCTCTCCCAGGACGCAATTGCAATCAGGGTGTCGGGATCGCCGATTTTCCGGTGCAGCTCCGTGCCCCGGGCGCCCGGAGCCTGCTGGATGATCTTGCTGGCCCGGACCCAGGCGTCGGCGTATTCCTCGGCGGTGTGGCCGTCCTGGATATGCACTTCAAATAGAAATTTCATGGCACCTCCCGGTTGTTGCCTGTCCGGTTCAGTCACCCTGCCTGCCTATAAGCAACGGAGGCCTCAACGGGACGAACGGCCCATAGCAAGCAAAGCCAGGAATGCCGAGCCGACCATCAACAACAGGGCAACCGCATTAAGCACAGGTGTCGAGCCTTCCCGAAGACGGTTGAACAATGCCACCGTCAACGGCGTATCGCTTCCGGTCAGCATAACGGTGGTGTTGAAGTTTTCAAAGGACATCAGAAAGGCCATGGCAGCGGCCCCGAAGATAGAGGGCAGCAGCCAGGGCAGGGTTACGGTAAACCACGCCACCAGCGGGGTGGCGCCCAGGTTCAGGGCGGCTTCTTCCAGCTGCGGATCAAACTTGCGCAATCGCGCGGCAATCACCAGGGTACTCAGGGTGGTGATGAAGGTTACCTGCCCCATCACCACCAGTGTCATGCCAGGCCGGAATATGTCCAGCTCGATGCCCCAGGCGGCCGACACATCGTTGGCCATGCCACTGTAGAACACCAGGATGGACACCCCGAGAATGACGCCGGGAATGACCAGCGGCAGCAGCATCAGCAGATACAGGAATTCCTTGCCCCGGAAGTTCAGCCGCTCGAACAGCACCGCATTCACACACCCCAGTGCCAAGCTCACCAGGGTGACCCAGAAGGCAATCTGGGCACTGACCCAGAGCGCCCTGAGCAATCCATCGTCATGGAACAGACCCGTGCGGCCCCCGGTACCATCGGCAAAATACCAGTCCAGGGTAAACCCCTTCCAGGGCAGTGACGGGAAGGGCGCATCATTGAACGCAAAGACAGCAGTCACCGTCAGCGGCAGGGCCAGGTAGATAAAAAACGCAATCAGGTAAGCGAGGTAAAGGCCGTCAAACAGCTTTGAACGGGGTACCGAACGGATCATGCTCTCACCCCATCACCTTGCGCAGGGACTGGCCGGTCACTTTCAGGCCCAGCCAGACCATCACCGACGACAGCACCAGCAGCAAAACGCCCAGGGCCGCGCCCTGCTCCCAGTTAAACCGGGTAATGAACTGAGTGAAAATCTGCTGGGTGAACCAGGCGCTGTCCTTGCCCCCCATCAGCACCGGCGTGAGGTAGCTCCCCAGGGTCAGCATGAACACCACGATGCAGCCGGAGACAATGCCCGGCATGGCCCAGGGCACCACAATCTCCCGCAGCACGGTGCCGTGGCCACCGCCCAGGTCGTAGCCCGCTTCCACCAGGTTTTCGTCCATGCCATCCAGGGTGGTCACCAGGGGCACCACCATGAACAGCAGGCCGTTGTAGACCAGGCCGATGATCACCGCAACATCGTTGTACAGCATCTCCACGGGGCCATCGACCCAGCCCAGAGCCTGTAGCCAGGAACTGAACAGGCCGCTCTCGCGCAGCAGAATCATCCAGCCGTAGGTACGGACCAGCTCACTGGCCCAGAAGGGAATCAGGCAGGCCATAAAAAGAAGGCCCTTGGACCGCCCACGGGCAAGCCGGGCAATGTACCAGGCAATGGGGAAGGCAATAATCAGGGTCAGGAAGGTGGTAAACAGCGACATGACCCCGGTGCGCACAAAGGTCCGCCAGTAATAGGATTCGGTAAAGAAGTTCTGGTATTGCTGCAGGCCCCAGGTAAGGGTGTCCCAGCTTTCACGCACCTGGAAGGACACCCGCAGCATTTGCAGGTGCGGCAATAACACGAGCAGGACAATCCACAGCACAAACGGCGTCAGTAACAACCAGAGTGACAGGCGGCTGGCAGAGGACCTCACGGTTTATCCGCTCCGAAGACCCTGGCCAGCGCAGGGTCCCAGGCCAGCCGGATGGACGCATTGGCGGCCAACCTGGGTGCCGAGCCATCCTGAGGCAGCCGGGCAAAGACCGGTTGACCACCATTCTCGGCTTCCACGCGGCTGTTGGCACCATCAAACAGGGTGGTCAGTACTTTGGCCTGTATGGCCGAAAACCCGGGGCTCAGAGCATCACCGGTGAGCACCAGCGATTCGGGCCGAATGAACAGATCCGCCCGCTGGCCGCTTTCCAGGTTGCCAGAGGCCACCCTGCCCTGAACCAGGGAGCCGTCACCCAGCCGGATGTCCGCCAGCGTATCCCGGACCGCCATCACCTCGCCGGCCAGACGGTTGTTATCGCCCACAAACCCGGCCACGAACGGTGTTGCTGGCTCCCGGTAGAGCTCCTCCGGCGGGGCCACCTGATCGAACCGGCCAGCGCGCATCACTGCAACCTGATCCGACATCACCATGGCCTCGGACTGATCGTGGGTAATGTACACAAAGGTGGTGCCGAACTGTTTCTGGAGGTGCTTGAGCTCGATTTTCATCTGCTCCCGCAGTTTCAGGTCCAGGGCACCGAGGGGTTCATCCAGCAGCAGGAGCGTTGGCTCAAGCACCAGGCAGCGGGCAAGGGCCACCCGCTGGCGCTGCCCCCCGGAGAGTTCCTGCGGGTTACGGTATTCAAGCCCCGGCAGCCCCACCTGTTCCAGCACCCGGGCAATGCGCTTGCGTCGCTCGGCCACCGGCACTTTCCGGCGCTTCAGGCCGTAACCGATGTTGTCACCCACCGACATGGTGGGGAACAGGGCTAGATGCTGGAACACCATGTTCACCGGGCGGCGGTTGGGCGGCACATCGTTCATGCGCTGGCCCCGGATGTGGATGTCGCCCTCATCGGGTTTGTCGAAGCCGGCCAGCAAGCGCAACAGGGTGGTCTTGCCGCAGCCGGAGGGGCCCAGAATGGAGAAAAACGTGCCCGCAGGCACGTCCAGGGAGATATGATCCACTGCGGCATTGCTGCCAAAACGGCGGACCAGCCCCTCACAGAACAGGTCGGAATCGACTGCCATAGGGATCAGTTCGCGGCCTGAACCGTGTCCAGTACCTGACCTTCCAGGGTTTCCAGGCCCGGCGGAACCGGCGGGTACCACTTGATGTTATTGATCGCCGCCTCATCGAAGCTTTCACGATAGGCATCCCGCAGTGCCGGCTTCACGTACTCGTCGGCGCCTTTGGAGGCGGTGAAATTGCCGGACTCGTTGGTGATCCTGGCGGCGATTTCCGGCTGCATCACGAAGTTGATCCACTTGTAGGCGGCCTCTTCGTTTTCACTGCGCCGGGGAATGGCGAAGGTATCAATCCAGCCCAGGGCGCCGGATTCGGGCGCTACAAACCGGATTTCCGGGTTCTCGGCATTGAGTTTCCAGCCACCGGCATCCCAGGCCATGGCGGCTTTCACTTCACCGGTGCGCAGCAGCGCCAGCAACTGATCGCCGCCGGTCCAGTAGGTTTTGACATTGTCCTTGCAGTCAATCAGCTTCTCTTGCACCTTCGCCAGGATGGACTGGTACTTGTCCCTGTCGTCGTAGGCGGCAAACGGGTCCATCCCCATGGCAAAGGCAAAACCGATCAGGGTCGGGCGCTTGAGCCGGTAGCTGACTTCTCCGGCCACCGCCGGGTCACACAGATCGGTGTAATCCTGTACCACATCGGCCACCGAGTTGTGCACGATCAGCCCGCTGGTGCCCCACACCGAGGGCACACCATAATACTGGCCATCCAGCTCGGTGGATTCCTGTGTTGCCTTGACCATGGCAGGCTGCAACTGGTCGGTATTCACCCGGCTGAAATCAATCGGCTTGTAGATATTGAACTGGCGCTGGACGCCGACAATCCGGTCCTGGCTTGGCTGCGCCAGATCAAAACCGGCGCCGCCGGTGGCCCGCAGCTTGGAAATCATGTCTTCGTTGTTGGAGAGCGTCACCTGGACATCGATGCCGGTTTCTTTCTCGAACTGGGCAACCACGTCATCCGGGGCATAGCCACCCCAAGTGATCAGGCGCAATTCTTCCGCCGCGGCGGCGCTGGCAAAAACACTGGTGGCGAGAGCCGCAGACAACAGCACTGCGTGCTTCCGTGTCGAGGAGGGGGACCTGGCCATAACGTTTCCTTATGTCGTGGTAAGTTCAGGAGTTTGCTAACCATTTGTTACCAGAAAGTTATAGACCATGTATTGCAGTTTTGTGAAACCCGGAACAGAAAACGGAGGCCAGGGCCTCCGTTTCAGCGTTATCAAATGGCGCCCAGTGCCGCTCACTGGCCGGACTTGAGCATCTCCCAGTATTTGGCGTACACCTGAAGGGCCTCATCGCCAATATCGGTCTGGAACTCGGCATTGATCATGTCGGTCGCGTTCGGATAGCTGGCCCGGTTATTGGCAACGTCCTCCGGCAACAGCTCCCGCGCTGCGAGGTTTGGCGTGGCGTAGCCGATTTCCTCGCTGATCAGCGCGGATATTTCGGGCTGCAGCACAAAGCTGATGAACTTGTGCGCTGCCTCCGGGTTCTTGGCGTTCTTGGGAATCACAAAGCTGTCCAGCCACGCGATAATGCCTTCCTTCGGATAGACGTATTCCAGGCTCGGCATGACTTCCTGCCCCATTACGGCCTCGCCGTTCCAGATCATGCCGACATCGGTTTCGCCTTCCAGGTAGGGCATGCGGGGCGCATCGGAGTTGAAGGTGCGCACCGACGGCATCAGCTCCGACAGCTTCTCGTAAGCGGCCTTGATTTCTTCGGGGTTGGTGCTGTTGCCGGAATAGCCCAGCACCCGCAGCCCCACGTGGAAGACTTCGCGCATGTCGTTGGTGAGCATTACCCGGCCCTTGAAGCGCTCATCCCAGAGATCTGCCCAGGCGTTTACCGGCTCGCCCGACACATCCGCGGTATCCACCGCCAGGCCGGTGGTGCCCCAGAGGTAGGGAACACTGTACTGGTTGTCGGGATCAATCGGCAGATTGGTGAGCTCCGGATCCAGGTTATCAAAGCCCTCGATCTTGCTGCGGTCGATGGGCATCAGCAGGCCTTCCTGGCGCATCTTGCTGACGTAGTAGGTCGAGGGCACCGCCAAATCGTATGCGGCACTGTCGTCCAACAGTTTCAGCTTGGCGTACATGGCTTCATTGCTGTCGTAGGTGGTGTATACCACCGGAATGCCGGTTTCCTCGGTAAAGCGGTCGAGAACTTCCTGGGGCATGTATTCCGACCAGTTGTAGAGGTTGAGAACCTGCGGCTCCTCGGAACTGCAACCTGTTAATACCACTGCCAGCAAGCCGGCCAGTGCCAGTTTCTTCATCGTTTGCTCCTCATCAGGATCCATTGGGATAACATCAGCATAACCAGTGAAAACACCAGCAACAGTGTGCCCAGGGCATTCACCTCGGGTTTCAGACCCACCCGTACCATGGAATAGATACGCAGGGGCAGAATTTCATAACTCGGGCCGCTCACGAAGGTACTCACCACCACATCGTCCAGAGACAGTGTAAACCCCAGCAGCCAGCCCGCCAGCAACGCCGGCATGATCACCGGAATCAGCACGGTGCGGGTCATGGTGAAGTCGGAGGCGCCGAGATCCCGGGCCGCCTCCGGCAGGCTCTCATCAAAACCGCTGAGCCGGGCCATCACGGTAATCACCACAAAGGGCAGGCAGAAGGTCACATGGGCCAGCAGCAGGGACACGTAACCCAGTTGCAATCCCACCAGCAAAAACAGCGCCAGCAGGGAGATCGCCAGCACAATCTCCGGCGACATCATCACCACGAACAGCATGCCGTTGAGCAGCTTCTTGCCCCGGAAACGATACCGGTGCAGGGCCAGGGCCGTCAGCGCACCGATTACCGTGGACACCGTCGCCGCCGAGAGTGCCAACCAGAGGGAGTTCCACATGGCCCCGACCATCGCCCGGCTGTCGAACAGTGCCTCATACCAACGCAGGCCCAGCCCGCCCCAGTTGTAACCGGTGCGCGATTCATTGAACGAAAACACCACCAACACCCCGACGGGCACGTAGAGCAGAAGGTAGATCAGTGTCAGGTAGGCCCGGGACAACCAGCGGGTCATCAGGCTCCCTCCTCGCCCAGTCGGCGTTTACTGAGCCGGTGGGCAAACATCAGGAAGGCCATGGTTACCGTCAGTACGATGCTGGCGGCGGCGCCGAAGGGCCAGTTGCGGGCATCAAGGAACTGGTTCTTGATAACGTTCCCCACCAGCAGGTTGCGGGAACCGCCGAGGATATCCGGCACGAAAAACAGGCCCATGGCCGGCAGCAGCACCAGCATCACGCCGGCCAGTACACCGGGCAGTGTGAGCGGGACTATCACGTGGACAAAGGTAGACAGCCGGCCGGCGCCCAGGTCATGGGAGGCCAGCAGCAACTCCTGCCGGAGATCCTCGAACACCGAATACAGCGGCAGGATCATGAACGGCAGCAACAGGTACACCAGCCCGACGATCACCGCACCCTCGGTGTAAAGTAATTGCAGCGGTTCCTCAATCACTCCGAGCGAGATCAGGGCGCTGTTGAGTAGCCCGTTGGTGGCCAGAATCAGCTTGAGCGCGTAGGTGCGCACCAGGGAATTGGTCCAGAACGGCACGATCAGCAGGAAAATCAGCACCAGTTGCCGCTGCTTGCCCACTTTTGACAGCGCCCAGGCAAACGGATAGCCAATCAGCAGGCACACCAGCGTGGTCATCCCCGCCACATAGAGCGAGTGCAGGAACACCTCGAGGTACAGCGGGTCGAGCAACTGCCGATAGGCGTCCAGAGTCAGGGGCAGCGACAGGAAGGTGGCCGGATCCCGGGTCAATACGCTGGCACCCACCACCAACAGGTTCGGCACCAGAACCAGGAAGAGCAACCAGCCCCAGACGAGCACCAGAACCGCCGTCTTGAACGGCTGCTGCATGCCACTATGCATCGGCCGACAGTTCCTCTTCCGCCCGCGCCGGGCCTGCTTCTTCAGGGAGCAGCCACTCCCAGCCGTCGACCCAGCTGACTTTCACCGGCTCGCCCAGCCGGTAATCGAACGCCGGATCATCCTCATCAAAGAACTCACTGGCCAGAACCTCGGTGCCGTCGGCAAGGTGAATCACCGAATCCAGGGTACTGCCCTTGTAATTGCGCTCGACAATTTTACCGGCCACGCCCTGTTCGTCCGCCGGGTCCAGCACCCGGATATCCTCGGGGCGCAACAGCACATGCAGTTTCTGCCCCTCGAGAACCGTGAAATCCGGCTGGCGCAGGGTTCGCTTCAGACCAAACACGTCCACAGTAATCGAGCCATCGTGAACCGACTCAACGGTGCCCGGGAAGAAATTGGTTTCACCTACAAACCGCGCGGTAAACAGGTTCGCCGGGCGCTCATAGACTTCCCGGGGGGTACCCAGCTGCTGCACCGCGCCGTCCCTGAGCACCACGACCCGGTCCGACATGGACAGCGCTTCTTCCTGATCATGGGTGACAAAGACAAAGGTGATGCCCAACTCCCGCTGCAGGCGTTTCAGCTCTACCTGCATGGTGCGGCGCAGCTTGTAATCCAGCGCCGAGAGCGGCTCGTCCAGCAGCAGCAACCTGGGCCGTTTTACCACCGCCCGGGCAATGGCAACCCGCTGTTGCTGGCCACCAGAGAGCTGATGCGGTTTGCGCCGGGCGAAGTCCTGCAACTGAACCATGGTGAGAACATCTTCAACCCGCTGGCGGATTTCCTCCTTCGGGCGCTTCTCCATCTTCAGGCCGTAGGCAACATTGTCGAATACCGACATGTGGGGAAACAGGGCGTAATGCTGGAATACGGTATTGAGCGGGCGGTTCTCCGGCGCGGTGTGGGTAAGATCCTGCCCTGCCAGCGTGATCGAGCCGTGATCCGGATGTTCGAAACCCGCCATCAGGCGCAGCAGCGTGGTCTTGCCACAGCCGGAAGGTCCGAGGAGCGTGATGAACTCGCCATCGTAGATGTCGAGGTCCAGCCGGTCGAGAACGGTTTTACCACTGAATTGCTTGGAAAGATTGCTCAGGGATAGCAGTGTCTGTTTCATCGGCGCTGCCCAAAGAATGAGCGGCCTATTTTTCCAGAAAGCGACACAAACAGAAAGGGGCGTCGGGGTAATCCGAACCCCGCGCCCCTCGTTTCATCGGCCTGTCAGCAGGCCATTTGTGCCGTCAGCCTACTCGGCAACGGTGTTGAGATAGGCCTTGTCAGAGATATTGGTCCACTGGCGAACCTGTTGCAGGTAATCGCGCTGGGAGCTGATGATCTCCTTGGCCAGCGGGTCTTTAGCCGCCGCTTCGGCCAGCAGCTTGTCGGTGGCCGCGCGCAATGCGTCAATGACTTCCGGCGGGAAGGTCTTGTGGGTGACGTCCGGGTAGTCTTCCTTCATGCGATCCCAGGCCACGCCACTTTCATGGGTGCTCTGGATATACATGTCATAGGCGGCGGTGCGCATGGCGACCCTCAGGATTTCCTGGAGGTCTTTCGGAAGCTTGTTCCAGGTTTTCTGGTTAACCAGAAACTGCACCTCGGCACCCGGCTCCTGCCAGCCCGAGTAGTAGTACTTGGCGATCTGATGGAAGCCCATCTGGAAATCCAGCGCCGGGCCAACCCATTCAACCGCATCGATAGTGCCGCGCTCAAGCGCGCTGTACAGCTCGCCCGGCGGAATGTTGGTTACCGCCACACCCAGCTCGGCCATCACCTCGCCCGCGAATCCGGGTGTGCGCATCTTCAGGCCCTCCAGGTCCTCCAGCGAGTTAATTTCCTTCCGGAACCAGCCCCCCATCTGGTTACCCGTGTTACCACCGGGAAACGACAGTAGGCCGTAGGGCTCATAGACCTTCTGCATCAGCTCCATGCCGCCACCGTGATAGAACCAGGCATACTGCTCCGGCGCGATCATGCCAAACGGTACCGTGGTGAAGTACATGGCATTCGGGATGGTGCCCTTGTAGTAGTAGGACGCAGTATGCCCCATGTCATACTGGCCGTTACGCACCAGATCAAAAATACCGAAGGGCGCCTTGTGCTTGTTGGAAGGATCGATGCGAATTTTCAGTCGGCCATCCGACATGAGTTCAGCCATGTCCGCCATGTGCTGTACCGTCTCCCCCAAAATCGGAGAGTTCGGGCCCCAGGTCTGCGCAAGGCGCAGGGTGAAGTTTTCCTCGGCAACCGAGGACACGCTGAAGACAGTGGCTGCGGCAGCGACAGCCGCAAGCAGTGTTTTCCGGATTGTCATTGTGTTGGCTTCCGTTATTGTTGGTTTGAAAACAAGTATGTCTGCTACCAGTCCATCATAGCTTGCTCACGGTATCCCGCCAATCAGCGATCACGCCATTAGGCGAAATACCGTACGCAAAACATCAGACCCTGAACTGCCCTACCAGCTCACGAAGGCTCTCGCCCAGGCGGGCCAGTTCGTGGCTGGCCTCGTTCGTCTGGGTCACACCGGTATCGCTGCGCTGGGCGGCATCGACTATCCGGACCACGTTCTGATTGACCTCTTCCGCCACCTGGCTTTGCTGCTCGGCTGCGGTGGCAATCTGGGTGACCTGGTCGTGGATCTGACCAACAGACGATTCGATGGTCCGCAGGGCGTCCGTAGCATGATTGATACGCTCGACCGTTTCATCCGAGCTCTTGCGGGAGTTACCCATTCGGTCCACCGCCGCGCGGGATTCAGACACAAAACCGTTGATCATTTCCCGGATCTGGTCAGCCGATTCGGCACTGCGCTTGGCCAGCTGACGCACCTCGTCGGCCACCACCGAAAAGCCGCGGCCATGCTCACCGGCCCGAGCCGCCTCAATCGCAGCATTCAAAGCCAGCAGGTTGGTCTGCTCGGTGACCGCATGGATCACATCCAGCACCTGCTGGATGTCGTCGGACTTTTCCGCCAGCGCGTTGATACTGTTCGCCGTGCCCTCAATCTCCTCCGACAGCCGGTTCACCGCACTCTGGGCACTGGCAATGGTTTCACCGCCTTCCCGGGCCATGCGGTCGGCGTCGGAGGCGGCGCTCTCAACCTCGTTGGCATTACCGGAGATCTGCTGAATGGTGGCCGCCATTTCATTGATGGCCGACGCGATCTGGTCGGTTTCCGAGCCCTGCTCCTGCACTGATGACCGGGTTTCGTTGGCCACCCTACTCAGCTCCTCGGCGGCGGAAGCCACCTGATCGGTGGTGGCACCCACTTCCCGCATGGTGTTCTGGATCTTGATCACGAATGCGTTGAAACGCCGGCCCAGCTCCGCCAGCTCATCCTTACCCTCATCCGGCAGTCGCTGGCGCAGATCACCCTCGCCATCGGCAATTTCCTGCATCATGCCGCTGACGCGCTTTAACGGCTGGGTCACGGTGCGACCCACAAAGACACCGATGACCAGGGAAATCAGCACCACCACGACCGTGACCAGCAGGATGAAGCCGAGCGTTGCCGTCATGTCGGCTTCGATTTCCTGCCGGGCGACCGCCACTTCTTTCTTGATGTCGGTAACGTAAACGCCGGCACCGATCATCCAGTCCCAGCCCGGAATGAGGGTGGAATAGGAGACCTTCGGCTCTTCCTTGCCCGAAGCCGGATTCATCCAGTCATAGCTGTAAAACCCGTCGCTCTCGGCGGCGTCAAACAGACTACCCACCAGCTTTTTAAGTATAGGGTTATTGCTCGGGCCTTCCTTGGACGGATCGGGCGCGTACGCCAGATTGTAGACATCCCGGGTGTAGGCGAACACATAGTTGGTTTCATCGAAGCGGATTGAGCGCAGGCGCGCTGCGGCCTCTTTCTTGGCCTCTTCCTCACTCAGGGCCGGGTCATTCTTGGCTTCGAGCACAACCGCCCTGGCGGCATCAATCATGTTTTCAAGGCCGGTTTTCCGGGCCTCCAGCAGGCTCGCCTCCAGGCGTTTCAGTTCCTCTTCGCCATTTCCCTGAATCTGCCTGGCGGTGATCCAGGCCAGGGTAGCTGCCGTAATAAGTACAGGCACCAGTACGGCCACCAATATGCGCGTTCGTATCGTGAGTTGGTTCAGAAAGGTCATCTTGCCCGCTCCCAAGGGATTGTTCCTGTCGCGAATTATCCACAGACCCTTCCGGCAGATCTGTTCCAGTTTGTTAAGCCAGGTTTCAGAGGCTGATGGCGCCGTCGGCGCTTCCAGGGCTAAACTGTTATTCGCAAAGCATTTTTAAGATACGTAAGGTATCGGCAGTAAGCTGGATGTCTTGAGGAATCTTTAGACTAAAGGACCACTACGAAGGTAGACCCATGAAGCATCTGTTTCTGGTACGCCACGCCAAATCCAGCTGGGCCGATGACCAGCTCAGTGACCGGGACCGCCCTTTGAACGCCCGGGGACAAAGCCAGTTGCCGCCACTGGGCAAAGCCCTGAAGTCCGCCGGCGCCTTCGAGGGTGACATCTACAGCAGCGATGCTACCCGCGCCCTCGCCACGCTTGAAGGCGTTCTGCCGGAAACCATTCAGCCAGCGCGATGCCATTCCCGGAGCGAACTCTATACGTTTGACTACCGCCGCCTCCTTGACTGGCTGGAACAAAGGGGCGACGAAGCCAGGATCCTGCTGGTAGGACACAACCCGGCCTTGCTGGAGCTCGCCCAGTGGCTATTGAAGCAACCCCCGGAACAGTTGCCTACCGCCAGTTTTATCCATATCCGGCTTCCGGTCACACACTGGCACCAGCTTGATCGGGGCAATGGCAAGCTCGTGATGCTGCTGACACCTGCGGAGTTCAGCTACGCCCACTTTTCCCGGAAGCTGAAAAAGAAAGCCCGGACCGATGGCGACAACCCGGCCAAAGACATCCCCGCCGCACTCCACCACCAACTACAGCGGGTAAGGCAACTGGAACAGGGCGTCATTGTGGGCCTGGATGACGAATTCCTGCACGAGTACCGCATCGCCATTCGTCGCAGCCGGGCCATCGCCGAATCGGTTCAGGAAGTGACCGGCGACAAGGCACTGGCCAGGGCGGTGAAAACCCTGAAACGCCATGCCAACGCCACCGGGCCACTCAGAGACCTGCATGTTTTCCTGCAGGACCTGCCGGCGTTGTGCGGCGACAATCACGAAATCCAGGCGGCCCTGCAGGTCTGGGTCGGCAGAGAAGCCGCCAGCCGACACCAGAAACTGGTGAAGCGCCTGACAGGAAAGCGCTACCGGGACAGCATGGAGCAATGGCTCAACCTGATCGACTCCCGAAAATTTCACAAACTGGCCGCAACGCTCAGCCCCAAAGACATCCGAAAGGCGGTGGAGCGTCGTATCAAATGGTTCAACAGGCGTACCGCTGAGTTGATGCACACCTCCCCGGATGACGACATCCACCGTTTGCGCAAGCAGCTCAAACGCATTCGTTACCTGATGGAGCTGGACGCGAAAACCTGGAAAGGCGAGCTGAAGCTCCTGAAAGCCCGGCAGCAGCTCTATGGCCGCTTCCAGGATTTGCACGTGCAGATCGAATTGCTTGGGCAGTTTCAGCAGGCGGCACCCGAGGTGCTGCCGGCCGCGCTCGCCGGCATCCGGCAAACCCTGGAGGATCGCAAGGCGGACGCCCGAAGACAGATTCTGGCCCTTGGAGGACTCGATGGAGCCCCGTTATGACACCCTGTTTTACGACGGGCGATGCCCGCTCTGCGCCAGGGAGATCCGCACCTTGCGCAAACTCCAGCGGGGCAACCTGATTTTCGCGGACATCCACGAACAACGCGATGGCAGTACCAACCTGCCGAGCCACGAAGCCCTGCTCAGGCGGCTGCACATGATGACCTGGACCGGCGAATGGGTGACCGGCCTGCCCGCAAACGTGCGCGCCTGGTCCCACACGCCCTTCGGTTTCCTGTTCAAGCCCCTGCTGTGGCCCGGCATCTTTCTGGTTGCCTCACGGGTCTACGGCAGATGGGCAGACAGGCGTTATGAGCGCAAATACGCCTGCGCCATTGGCAATAACACAGCCGTCTAACCGCTGAATCCGATCTGTTCAAGATTGGGCGGCCGGTAATCCGGATCCAGCCGCCAGCGCTCGGCCACGGATGGGTGAATGGCGGTCTCGACATCTTTCGGTTTCAGGTTACGAATCAGTGGCGTTGAAAACCGGAAAATATGGCGCCGTGAATTGTGCAATCTGGCGCTGGCACTGGGGTTAATACCGGCAGGCAGGTGTTCTTCTATGTCCAGCCCGGCATTCCGGGCCTGCTCCACCATCCATTCCAGGGCGCTGTCCGACGCCAGCAGGCCCTGATCATCCGCCGGGTAACCTCCACCGATGTCACTGTGGGAGCCGGCAAACCACACCTGCTCAAGATCCAGCCCGTCCCGGGGCTCCCAGAGAGTGGGCTCAAAGTCCTCCCGGCGTTCATCAATGGCCATGGCATGGCGGGCAATGCGCACATTGCTGCCCAGCTTGGTGTCGTAGAACTCGTCCTTGCGGTCGAACAGCCCCATCAGTGAGAAGGGCAGCCCCAGGGCACCCACCGTATCCCAGGCACCGACAAACCGGATCTCCCGGGATTCATGGCTGTGCGCCTTGCGGAATTCCAATGATCTGGCGCCTGAGGGCTTCCAGGGGTCGCCGGTTTTCTTGTAATGGTCGAACGCCTGCTGGATCAACCGTGCATCCGGCCGCTTGAGAATGCCGCAGTTGTTGATCAGCCCGCACAGGGAGCGCACGGTGTAGGCGCCGCGACTGAAACCGAACAGGTAGATTTCGGCGCCGGGCATGAAATTCTGAACAATATAGCGGTAGGCATCCATGATGTTCTTGTGAATGCCCTCGCCTGTCACCCCACCAATGACCGCATTGTGGTAGGACCCGATGCCCCAGTCATAAAACACATGCTGGGGCAGGCCATCGGCTGCGAACGGGCGAATCGCCCTGGCCATTCTCAGAACGTTGGTGGGTACATCTTCCTGAAGATCTTCTTCCGGGCGGTTCCATGTACCATCGGCACAGATAACGAGGCGCTTCACCATGGCAGACTCCCTTGCCAATCATGTGATCAGATTTCAACCACAGTATAGCTCAGGGCCGGTCATCCGGCGGCGCGCCCGTGTCGCATTTACGGCAGGCCAGCTCATACCCCAACATCGAATCCCGGCCTTCTGCGGTCGTCACCCACAGGCGGTTCACCCAGGGCGGCGTGTGGCGCACATGCTGATTGTGTCCGCACGCCAACTGGGCCACCCAGTGGTCTTCCTCGTCTTTGTGGTAGCCGGTGATGGGTTGTTTCATAAAGCCTCCTCGTTTCTGAAATAATGTGTTCATTATCCATCTTCGGGATGACGCCGCCTCGCCAATACCCTTATCCTGAGGCATAACGTTATTCCACTGCTGCAGGAGGACGCCCCATGAAGACTGCCCACGATCTGGTTGAAGCCGCCAAAAAAGGCATCCAGGAGATCCCGGTTGAGCAGGCAGACGACGCCATTTCCAATGCCGACCTGTTACTGGATGTCCGGGATCCCGATGAGTATCGGATCAGTCATATTCCCGGCGCGGTCAATATTTCCCGGGGCATGCTGGAATTCAAGTTCACCAATGATCCAGCTCTGGAAAACCGGGACATGAAAATCGTGTGCTACTGCAAAACCTCAGGCCGTGCGGCCCTGAGCGCGAAAGCCCTGAAAGAAATGGGCTACATGCACGTGCTGTCGATTGCCGGTGGTTTTGATGCCTGGCAGGAAGCCGGCAAACCCGTCGCCCAACCGGAGCTGCCATCTTTCGACTGACCGGCGCCTACAGACAGCAGGCCTTGTACTTCCTGCCGCTGCCACAGGGGCAGGGTTCATTGCGGCCGGGCTTGAGCTGGCCTTCACTGGTGTTGCCGCGCAGGTAATACCAGCGCCCGTCTTCCCGGACAAAGTCGGAGTTTTCTTCCAGGAATCCCCAGCCGCTGGGAAGACGGTAGATTGCCTGGAAGTGAACGGCTCCCTTGTTTCCAGTCTGGCTGCTGTCGAGAACCCGCAGAGAAGTCCAGTCCGGTGAGTCGTCAAGGGTCAGGGTCTCTGGCCGGGTACTCTGGTGCCAGGTGGCCCGGAGATAGTCGGGCAGATTCAGCACGAAGGCGGCATACCGGGAGCGCATCAGGGCCTCGGGCGACGACGCCGCCCCGCCCTGATGCAGGGGCAGGCAGCATTCACCGTAGGGTTTTCCGCTGCCGCAGGGGCAGGCTCGGTTTTCAGGCGGTTGTGTCATCGGATTCAGAATTTTCGGCTATGCTATTGAACCGTCAGTCTATCAGCATCAAACCGGCCTGACCCCACTCCTCCCCTCACCCTCTACACTCTGGTGATTTGTTTTGACGGATGTATCGCTGTTACAGATTCTCCTCGCCAACCTTGCCATTCTCGCCGGCGCCTGCCTTCAGGGCGTGGCCGGCTATGGCATTGGCACGCTGGCTGCGCCATTGCTGTTTCTCATCAGCCCGCTGTTCGTGCCCGGACCGCTGATCCTGAACGCCACCCTGCTGACGGTCTTCATGCTGATCCGCAATCGCGGCGCGTTGCAGGTCAGGGAAGTGCGCTTCGCGATCATTGGCGGGGTTGCCGGGGCAGTCCTGGCAGCGCTGACGCTGCTGGTCATCTCCAACAAGGGTTTCGAGCTGACGTTTGGCATTCTCATTCTTGCGGGGGTGGCACTCAGCATCGGTGGGCTCAAGCCCACCCTGAATGCCCGGAACAGCATCATGGCCGGAGCGGCTTCAACCTACATGGGCACGATTACCGCGGTTGGTGGACCGCCGATCGCGTTGATCTACCAGAATGAAAAGGGACCGCTGGTCAGGGCCAATATGTCCGCGTTTTTCCTGGCAGCCAGTGTCCTCAGCCTGTCAGGCCTGTTTGCCTCCGGCTATCTGGGCACCCGGGAGCTATGGCTGTTTGCGGTCACCTTTCCGGGGGTTTTTGTGGGCTTCTGGTTATCCGGCAAACTGGTTCATCGCATGCCCTTTGAAGGGCTTCGCCCGGTGATTCTGGCGATTGCCGCCATTGCGGGAACCGCAGCACTGACTCGCGGGCTGCTATCGCTGTGACCAGTCAATCCGCCCACAGGCGCACCCGGAACCGGCTTTTGCGCCACAAAAACGCCACCCAGAGCGGATGGCTGCGCAGCCCGGCACTGACCAGCAACTCACAGATAAAGGTGAGGGAGAAATACAGCACCACACCAACCCTGCGCATCAGACTGAAGCCGTCGCCAGCATGGCCAAGCGCCAGCCACCAGAGATGGACGAAGCGATGGTCGGCCATGGCACAGGTTCCTCGAGTATCCAGGCAGGGCTCTTGCCCGCCGCGAAGGTCAGCCGCTAACACCTTGAATGAACATTATTTGACCAAATTTTGCAATCCGGTCCATCCTGTCATTGCTGTTTTGCTGCAAAATGGGTCTCCAGGGATTCAGGATTGGATTATGGGCACACCACATCAGGAAGTTGTTGAGAGCCAGATCGACGTCTCGGAACTTGCCATTGGCATGCATGTGATCCGGCTGGACCGGCCGTGGGAAGAAACGAATTTCCTGCTCCAGGGATTTGTAATCCGTGATCAGTCCGAGATTGAAGCGCTACGGGCGCAGTGTGACTTCGTTGTGATTGAGGGCCGGGTCGATGGCATACCTCGCCCAGATCCGGCCAGGAGCGCCCCGAAGCCGTCCGTCCTCAAACGCCTGTTCAGCCGCAAGGCCACCCCCAAGCCCGCCAGCAACACGGTCAAAGCCGTTGCGCCGCGCAAACGGGTCACCTACATCAACAAGGTGAGCGCCGGGCAGGAAATGGAAACCGCGATTATCCGTTTCGAGGAGGCGCAGCAGACCGCCAAAGCGATCATGTCCGGCCTGCGGGTAGGCCGCACGCTGGACCTGAACAATGCCCGCGCCGTGGTCAACAGCTGCGTAGAAAGCGTGCTGCGCAATGAAAACGCACTCTTGCTGCTGACCAAGATCAAGCATCAGGACGAGTACACCGCCGAACACTGCATCAACGTGGCCATCCTGGCCGCCGCTTTCGGCAAGCATCTGGGTTTACTGGAAGGCGAAATCCGCAATCTGGCGCTGTGCGGCTTGCTGCACGATGTGGGTAAAACCCGGATTCCCGATGAGATTCTCAATAAACCGGGAGCACTGACTCCGAGAGAGTTTGACGTCATGCGCCACCACACCACCCACGGCCGAACCATCCTGATGGGTACCAGTAACTCCCTCAATACCGCGGTGGATGTGGCTTTCAGCCACCACGAGCGGATGGACGGCTCCGGTTACCCCCGGGCCCTGAAGGCACAGCAGATCCCCTACTTTGCCAAGGTCATCGGCCTGGTAGACACCTACGACGCCATCACCAGCACCCGGGTGTACGACAGGGGCCGGGCCTCCATGCAGGCCCTGGAAATCATCCACAAACACCGTGGCACCCAGTTCGATGAGGAACTGGCCGATGCGTTTATCCAGATGATCGGCGTGTACCCGCCCGGCTCCATTGTTGAAATGCTCAACGGCGAGGTCGGGATTATTGTCGAGAGCCACCCCAGGCATAAACTCAGGCCCAAGGTCCTGATGGTTCGCGAGTCCGACAAGACAATGATGACACCCTACAAGTCACTGGACCTGATGACCTCGCCCGAAGACGGCGCTGGCAATGTGTATCAGATCGCCCGGGAAGTGCCGGACGGCGCCCACGGCATTGTGTTGCAGGATTTTGTTGAAGAGGGGCTGATCGTCACCAAAACCGACCAGCCGGATGACCCCGGTTAGGCCGGATCACGGCCGTTTGGTCACCGCCATGGTGAGCCGGGAAATACAGGTCGTCTTGCCTTCCTCGTTCTCCAGCAGAATTTCCCACACCTGGGTCGCATTGCCGATGTGAATGGGCCTGGCCGTACCGTAGACCCAGCCTTTGGTTACCGGACGAATGTGGTTGGCGTTGATGTCGAGCCCTACCGCGACGGTTTCCGGATCTTTCAGGCAGCAGTTGGCCGCCATGCTGCCGAGGGTTTCCGCCAGCAATACCGAGGACCCGCCGTGCAGGATGCCGAACGGTTGCACGGTGCGCTCGTCCACGGGCATGCGGCCCTTGACATAGTCATCGCCGATCTCAAGGTACTCAATACCCATGTGGCTGACCGCCGTGTTTTTACTGGCTTTGGCGAGGTTTTCCAGGTTGGGGGTTTGGGTCCAGACTGCCATGCAGATACCGCTCTCTTGTTGGTTTGGTACAGGGAAAGACGCAAAGACCCCAGTTTATACAGATAGGATGCGAACGACCAAGCCCGGAGAGCAGATTTTTGTCAGCACTCACTCAACTCTGACAAGCGCCTCTTTTTCCCAACCCAGACGACCGGTTTCCGCAATCTGTCGACGGATGCCCGGTACAGGCCGAATCATGAACAGATCGCCGTTTCGGCCGACCATGGCCCGTGGCACGCCCTGCGCCCTGGCAATGTCCGCATGGACTTCCATATGCTCCGCCTCCCCGTGAACCGGAATGGCAACGGCGGGCCTGACCCACTGGTACATCAGCGCCAGTTCCTCCTGGGCAGGATGACCGGAAGCGTGAATGGGCAAATCAGCGTCCTCGGCGGTGATCACCCGGACCCCCAATCCATTCAGGTTGGCAATCAGTGCCTCAATGGCTTCCTCATTGCCGGGAATGGCCCGGGCACTGAAGATAACCGTGTCGCCCACTTCCAGCTCGAAATCCGGGTGATTGCCCGCCGCCAGCCGACGCAAGGCCGTTCTGGGCTCGCCCTGGCTGCCAGTGACCACCGCCAGCACTTCTCTGCGGGGCAGATAACCGAGATGGGCGGGATTGATCAACTGGTCCGCCGTATCCCACAGCCCTGCTTTTTTCGCGGCGCCACTCATGTTGATCAACGAGCGCCCCAGCAAACCCATGTAGCGGCCACTTTCACGGGCGATGGTGGCCAGGGTGTGCAGACGGGCAATGTTGCTGCCAAAGCAGGTGACCACCACCCGCCCTTCCGCGCCACTCACCGCGCTCAATAATCCGGCATGCAACGCGGCTTCGGAGATCGAATGGCCGGGCACGGTGGCATTGGTGGAATCGCACACCATGGCCTGTACGCCCTCTTCGGAAAGGCCGGTGAAGGTTTCCTTGGAGTAGCCATGACCCACCAGAGGCTGGTCGTCCAGTTTCCAGTCGCCACTGTGAAAAATATTACCCAAGGGGGTGCGGATCATCAGCGCATTGGGGTCGGGAATGGAGTGCGTCAGCGCCAGCCACTGCACGCTGAACGGACCGATCTGTTTGCACTGACCGGTTTCCACTTCAATGATCGGCACCCGATGCAGCAGATCGAATTCCGCCAGTTTGCGACGCAGTATTTCGGCAGTGAACCGGCTGGCATAAACGGGACATTGCAGCAGCGGCCAGAGATAAGGCACCGCACCGACGTGATCTTCGTGGGCATGGGTAATAATCAGCCCGGCCAGTCGGTCCCGACGGTCGGCGATAAAGGCCGGGTCGGCCATCTGCACCGGCGGCTCACCCCGGTGATGCACAGTTCCGTCGGCAGCAACACGGCCGGGCTTGGGAAAGGTGACGCCACAATCCACCATCAGCCAGGCGCCATCGTGCCCGTAGAGGTTGAGGTTCATGCCGATTTCACCGGTGCCGCCAAGGGGCAGGAACCAGAGGTCAGAAGACTCCGGAATCATTCGGGGGCTCTGCCAAGGTACTTCAAAACCAGATCCTCGTGTATGCCTTCCATTTCGATCAGCTTGAGCGCCGCTCTTATGTCATCCGCATACTCAAGCACCGGCGAGTTTTTTGCCACCGCGATGTACGAACGCTCACCGGGCACGAAGAACGGCGATATCTGGGCATCAATATCCAGCTCATCAATCACGTAACGCCCGACAAGTTCCGGGGCGATCACCACATCCACCCGCCCTTTCTGCATCATCAGCATAAGATTTTCATAGCGCGGTGCGGGCTCTTTCAACAGTTCGTCGTCGTTATCGAACCGCTGGAAATAGCTTGCACCTTCCAGAACCCCGATGGCGCGGCCGTGCAGATCTGAGTAGCGTTCGATTCTGTGCTGTTTGTCCAGATAGAAAAACAGCCGTCGCTCCGGCGGGAAAGCCGGCGCGACAAACTCCATCACCTCAGCACGCTCGGCCGTCTTAAGAGGGCCGAGCATGACATCCACCTTGCCTTCCTCGACCATCCTCAGCACCCGGCGGAAGGGCGCCTCCCGGTATTTCACCTGCCAGCCCAGGCGATCAGCGATCTCTTCGAATATCTCCACGTAGAGCCCGGTGGCCTCACCACCGTCGATAATCCGGTACGGAGGCGCATGGTTGGCGCCGACCGTGACGGTCAGGGGTTCGACGGTCTCAGTACCCTGCTGACCTATGGCGGGAAGCGCCACAGCCATCATGAGGGCGGCTATCAAAACTCGCATGCGTACCTGTCCTGTTCTTGCCTGGGTGCTTTTCGCATTCTTTCAGGTTTGGTGATCTGTCTAAAGTATAGACGGTGCAAGATCTGCTGGGGCCGGGTTTACGTAACGATGGTTGAATTCGTTCACCGGCGGCACAAGGTTGTTCCACAGACCAGTCAAGAAGTGCCATTCATTCGTCAACGATAAGGACGAACACTATGAAGATTCTGATGGTTCTCACCTCCCACGACCAGATGGGCGACACCGGCCATAAGACCGGCTTCTGGCTCGAAGAGTTCACCGCACCTTATTTCGTATTCCGAGATGCGGGCGCGGACATCACCATTGCCTCTCCGAAAGGCGGCCAACCACCGGTCGATCCCAACAGCGAGGCGGAGGAGGCCCTGACCGAAACAACCCGCCGCTTCCGGGAAGATGCGCGCGCCAAGGAGGCGCTGGCCAGCACCAGGAAGCTGAGCGACGTGGACATGAACGACTACGATGCCATCTTCTATCCGGGTGGTCACGGCCCGTTGTGGGATCTGGTCAACAACGACAAATCGGTTGCCCTGATCAAGGCGGCGTACGAGCAGGACAAGGTGATCGGCGCCGTCTGCCACGCACCGGCCGTGTTCAAGAACGTGGAAGTGAAGCCCGGCCAGAACATCGTTGGTGGCCGCGAAGTGACCGGCTTCACCAACAGTGAGGAAGAGGCCGTGGGCCTGAGCAAAGTGGTGCCCTTCCTGGTCGAGGACATGCTGAAGGAAAACACCGCCACCTACACCCGCGGCGAAGACTGGGGGCCGCACATTGTGGTGGACGGCAAGCTGATTACCGGCCAGAACCCGGCCTCTTCCGAAGGGGCGGCGAAGGCTGTGGTGCAGGCCCTGCAGGAAGGCTGAGCCTGCGGTGGGCTGAAATTGGGGTCAGATGAAACGTTCATCTGACCCCTTTTTTGCTGTTCAAAAGCAGATAACAGCCGTAACCGATAACCACGCCCCAGAACGCCGACGACAAGCCAAACAGTGACAGCCCCGAGGCAGTTACGATAAACGTTATCAGGGAGGCCTCCCGGTGGCTGGCATCTTCCAGCGCCGCAAACAGGTTGCTGGCAATCGCCCCGAGCAGGGCAAGCCCCGCCAGAACTGCCACAAATGCCGCCGGGAGTGACGTGAACAGCGCCACAATGGTGCCGGCGAACAGGCCACCCACCAGGTAGAAAACCCCGTTGAACACCCCGGCCACGTAGCGCCTGGCGGGATCCTCGTGGGCATCCTTGCCGGTGCAGATCGCCGCCGTGATCGCCGCCACCACCGTTGTTATCCCGCCAAACAGTGCCATGGGTAGTGATACCAGGCTCGACACCGCAATCACCGGCTTGGCCTTCACCTTGTAGCCGGCGCCTTGCAGAATTGCCATGCCAGGGAGGAACTGCCCGGTCAGACTGACCAGCACCAGGGGAATGGCCAGGCTCAGGGTGGACCCGAGGTTCCATTCCGGCATGATGAACTGCGGAACCGCGATGCTCCAACGCACACCGGACAGTGAAGCGCCTTCCAGGAAAATCGCCAGCATTACGCCCGCAATCAGCAACAATACCAGGGTGTATTTGGGAAACAGACGACGAAACACCACATAGGACACCAGCATACCAATGGCCAGCGCCGGGGTGGTTTCAATGGCAGTAAACGCACCCACGCCAAACTGGAACAGGATGCCCGCCATCATGCCAGCGGCAACGCCCTTGGGAACGGCCCGCACAAAGGTGTCGAAGGTACCGGAGACACCAATGATAAAAATAATGATCGCAGCGGTGATGTAGGCGCCAATGGCTTCATTCAGGGACAATTCCGGAAACAGCGCTACCAGCAGCGCCGTGCCGGGTGCAGACCACGCGGTCACCACCGGCGCCTTCAGCCAGAGTGACAGGACAATGCCGGAAATCGCCGCACCCATGGAAATGGCCCAGACCCAGGAGGTCATCATTTCCGGAGAAATTCCGGCGCTGGCACCGGCCTGGAAGAAAATCGCCAAGGGCCCCGAATAGGACACCAGCACCGCGAGAAAGCCGGCGACGATGGCCGGCAGGGAAAGGTCTTTCAAAAACGACGCCATGGAGATTTCCTTGTTGTTGTCTTAATTACGAAAATGAAAAACAAAAAGGGCCCCGTGCACGGGTGTGCCGGAGCCGAAAGGGGTATGACTGAAGTCTACCCTTGGGTCGCGTCAACGCTCCATAACATCTACCCCAGATCACCACCCGCCACGGGAATGACCGTACCGGTGATGTAACTGGCGGCATCGGATGCCAGGAACAGGATCGGTTCAGCCTGCTCGTCCAGGGTTCCATAACGGTGCATGAAGCTGTTTGCAGTGGTCTGGTCAATCAATGTCTGGTACCAGGCCTTTTCCCGCTCGCTCTGCTCTTTGGCATTACGCGGGGTCAGCCTTGGTGGTGCTTCGGTTCCGCCCGGCGCGGCGGCATTTACCCGAATGTTGTGGGGCGCATACTCATAGGCCATGTTCACTGTCAGGGCATTCACACCACCCTTGGCCGCGCCATAGGGCACTCGCATCAAGCCCCGCGTTGCCACGGAGGAGACGTTCACAATCACGCCGCCCTTCTGCTCCAGCATGTAGGGCAACACCGCGCGACAGCACCACAGGGTGGTGAACAGTGACCGCTGGATTTCCTTCTCAATCTGCTCCGGCGTGTAGTGTTCGAACGGCTGTGCCCAAATGGTACCTCCGACATTGTTGATCAGAATGTCGATGCGGCCAAACTGCCCGTGCGCTTCCGCCATAATGGTTTCGGCGCCGGCCCAGGTTTCCAGATTGGCCTGGACCGCGACCGCATCGGCGCCCTGGTCTCGCAGTTCGGCCGCGACCCCCTGCACATAGTCGGCGATATCAACCAACAGCAGCCGGGCGCCTTCGGCGGCCGCCAGCCCGGCAACGCGTTTGCCGATACCCTGGGCAGCCCCGGTGATCACCATGACCTTGTTGGTGAAACGGTCTTTCATGCAACCTTCTCCCTGGCCGCCGGCGCGCTGGCTGCGAACTTTTCATAGTGGAACGAGTTCGGTTTGATGCGCTGCTCGCGGAAAAATCCGAGTACCGCATCCACCATCGGTGGGGGGCCACACAGGTATACGTCCACATCGCCTTCGTTCAGGGGCGCTTCATCCATGTGCTGGGTGACGTAACCCTTGCGCGGATGGCGGCTGTCGTCTCCCGATACCACGGTGACGTAGCTGAAGTTGTCTAGCTCTTCGGTAAAGCGATCCAGAACGTCGAGGCACACCAGGTCGTCGTCATTGCTGACGCCGTACACCAGGTGCGTCGGCAGGTCGCAGCCATTGGCTTTCATATGCTCCAGCTTCGCAAGGAACGGTGCCAGCCCGGTGCCGCCCGCCAGCATCAGTACCGGGCGCTCGATCGGGCGCAGATAGAAGCTGCCCATGGGGCCGGTCAGTGTCACCTTGTCACCGGTGCGGGCCTTGCCCACCAGCCAGGAACTCATCAGACCGCCCGGCACATTGCGAATCAGGAAACTCAGGTCGCGGCTACCGGGTTTGGAGCTGAACGAATAAGCGCGGGTCTCTTCGGTGCCCGGCACCTGGATGTTCACATACTGGCCTGGCAAAAAGGCAATATCGTCGTCCGCGGTGATCTTCAGCTCGATGGACGTGGGCGAAATCAGATTCACCTCGGCCACGGTAGCGGTGACTCTGGCGTTGCCGGTTTTGCACATGGTGGAAGCGACGGGCACTTCCACCACACAATCGCTGGAGGGCACCATCTGGCAGGTCAGGACCATGCCCTGTTCGGCTTCCTCGTCAGACAGCGCTTCGTCAATGTATTCCTCACCCATGTCGAACTGGCCCTGATGACAGGCACCTTTACAGGTGCCGCAGACGCCATCGGAGCAGTCCATGGGCAGATTGATCTGCGCACGGTAGGCGGCATCGAGAACCGTTTCGCCTTCGTTGCAGGACACAAAACGGGTAACGCCGTCTTCAAAGTTAAGCGCGATTTTGTAACTCATGATGATGCTCTCCCCATCAATTACAGGTGGTAAACGTCCAGCACCTGATTGATGCAATCGTTGCTCAGAACCATTCGCTTCTCCCGGATCAACGGCTGTTCGCCGGTGATGTCCAGGGTGTAGAAGGAGGTTCCGAAGAATTCGGCCGATTTCTTGTAGCGATAAGCCTTGGTCAGCCAGTTGAACCGGAACTTCACCTCACTGTCACTCTGGGACAGGATCTCCAGGTTGCTGGTGAAATGCGTGGTGCGTGGCTCCGGCATGGAGCTGGCCCCGGATCTTTCAGTCTTGATCCGGTAGACCCTGTCTTCCAGGCCTTCCTTATTCGAGTAGTAGATGAGTGAGATCTCGCTTTGCGGATCCTCGGTCAGCTCATCATTGTCGTCCCACGCCGGCATCCAGTAGGTGACGTCCTCGTGGTAGCATTCCAGCCACTTGTCCCACTCGCGGTCGTCCAGGAAGCGGGCTTCGCGAATGATGAACTGCTCAATGTCGTGATAGCTCAGGCTCATGCCGACGCCTCCTCTGACGCTGTTGAACTTGAAGCGAGGGGAATGAACCGGGCACGCTCGGCCTCGATGGCGCGGGTCATTTCAACCTGCCAGTGCTGGTGATGATTCACGTACAGACCTTCGTCGTCTGGTCGTGCGCCACTCATGATCGGCTTCATATCAATCTGGTTGGCGTGCTCGTCCGGGCCGTCAATCCAGTGTGCGGCGCCACGGCTCATATCGTTCCAGCGCATGTCACGGGCTTCATAGCCGCTCTGGCAGGCGCGGAACTCTTCCAGGTCATCCGGAGTGCCCATGCCGCTTACGTTGAAAAAGTCCTCGTACTGGCGAATGCGCTTGGTACGCAGCTCCGCAGGCTCGTTCTTCGGACCAAAGGCATAGATGGTCACTTCCGTCTTATTAACGTCGATCGGCCGGGTCACGCGAATCTGGGTGGAGAACTGATCCATCAGATAGACATTCGGGTACAGGCACAGATTCTTGGTGGTGCGGACAATGGAATCGGCACGGGCCTCGCCGTAAGTTTCCTTGAGACGCTCCAACTGGCTGAAGATTGGCCGGACTTCCGGGTTCAGCAGGCGGGTCCACAACATCATGTGGCCATTCTCGAAGGAGTAGAAGCCACCTTCGGCGGACCAGCTCTTGGCATCAACCGCTTCGGTACCGCCCTTGTCGTAGTTCCGCTGGCCCATCGTAGACAGGTAGTTCCAGTGCACGGTGCCAACATGGTAACCGTCCGCGCCGTTCTCGGCGGTCAGCTTCCAGTTGCCCTCGTAGGTGTAGGTCGAGCTGCCACGAAGGATTTCCAGACCGTCTTCGGACTGATCCACGATGTTGTCGATGATCTTGGTGGTCTCACCCAGATGCTCCTCGAGAGAGACCACATCGGCACTGAGGCTGCCGAACAGGAAGCCACGGTAGTTGCCGAATTTCGCCATTTCCTTGAGGTCGTGGGAGCCGTCGGTGTTGAACTGCTCCGGGTAGCCGCCCTTCTTCTGATCTTTCGCCTTCAGCAGTTGGCCGTCGTTACGGAACGTCCAGCCGTGGAATGGGCAGGTGAAAGACGTCTTGTTGCCGCGTTTTTTGCGGCACAGGGTGGCGCCCCGGTGCGAACAGGTGTTGAGTATGGCCTTCAGCTCGCCATCCTTGGTGCGGGTGATGATCACCGGCTGGCGACCTACGGTCACCGTGAAGTAATCACCCGGCTCCGGGATCTGGCTTTCATGGGCCAGGTACACCCAGTTGCCTTCAAAGATGTACTTCATCTCCAGATCAAACAGTTCACGATCCGTAAAAATACCCCGGTCGCACTGGTAGCGGCCGGTGTCCGGGTCCGCGACAACCGCATTGTGAACCTTGTCGGCGAGTTGTTCGAGTTTGTTGCTCATGTCATCCCACTCCTCTTGTTGTTGGCTCGCGCTTACGCCGCGTCGGTTTCCAGGGCGCGCTGACGGGCATGGCGTTGCTGGAGTTCGGGCTTGTCCGTGGCGACCAGGGCGACGTTGAACTCAACCTCGGTAATCGGCCCGTTCACCCCATGCTGTGCAGCAGTCTCGGAGTGCTCGACACGACTGGCTTCCACCACCAGCTCTTCCCGGGTGGCAAAGGCAAAGTCACTGTAGGTGTACTCGTCACCCGCGATGTTTATCTGGGTGGTCAGGTGCTTGTAACCCGGCTTGGATACAAAGTAGTGGATATGCGCCGGACGCTGGCCGTGGCGGCCCAGTTGGTTCAGCAACTGCTGGGTGGAACCTTCGGCCGGGCAACCATAACCGGAGGGCATAATGCTCTGGGCGGCGTAACGGCCCTCGGCATCGGTCTTGATGCGACGGCGCAGGTTGTACTCACTCTGGGACTGATCGAAGTAGGAATACGCACCCTTGCTGTCGGCGTGCCAGATATCCACAGTGGCATTGGCCAGCGGCTCGCCGTTTTCATCAGTGATCCGACCCTTGATCAGGATGACTTCGGCGTCTTTATCAGAGCCATCATCCATGCGGGCAAAACCGTCCGCCATCGGGGCACCGGCAACGTAAAGCGGGCCTTCAATGGTGCGCGGGGTGCCACCGGTCAGGCCAGCCTGCTCGTCTTCGGCATCCTGGCGGATGTCCAGGTAACGGTCCATCCCCAGACCCGGGGCCAGCAGCGCAGCTTCACCGTTTGCGCCCAGTTCGCCCACGTAATAAACGGCGCTCCAGAACTCTTCAGGCGTGACGTCAAAATCTTCCACAATCTGGAAAATATCGTGCATGACGCGATGCACGACCTTCTTCATGCGTTCGTTACCGCCTGCCTGGTCGAAGCCAGCCACTTTTTCCAGCAGCTCTTTCACATCATTGGTTTGCATGGTCTTAACGGTCATTGTTGGTCTCCTCGGTCTTTTGTTTTTGTTGCTCAAGACATCCATCAGTTGGCAACAACGTGCTTTTGTCATTCGCCTGCGAGGGCGAGCCCAGTGTTATCGATCGTCCTCACGAATGGAGGACGGGTGCCGGCACAGCGGCGCGACAGTGATATCCATGTAGGGGAACAGCGGCAGATTGCTGATCAGATCCTGCAGTTCGGCGTTGTCCTTCACGTCAAAGATGCTGACGTTGGCGTAGCTGCCGGCGACCCGCCACAGGTGGCGCCATTTTCCCTGTTGTTGCAGGTCCTGGGCGTAGGCTTTCTCCCGGCCCTTGATATCCGCCACTACCTCAGCGGGCATGTCGTGGGGGATCCTCACGGTCATTTCGACTTTGAACAGCATGTGTGCCTCTCCGTTTATGAATCTTGCCGGCGCCTTCAGGCCTTCCGGCGATAGAAAGCGAGTTTGTCTTCGTCAATATCGATACCCAGGCCGGGGCCTTCGGGAAGGTCAACGCCGTTATCGTGGAAATTCAGCGGCTTGATCACGATGTCGTCTTTCATTAACAGCGGGCCGAACATCTCGGTGCCCCAGCGCAGAGTGTCCAGGGTGGACCAGGCGTGGAGAGCAGACACTGTGCCGATCGTGCCCTCCAGCAGGGTGCCGCCGTACAGGCCTATACCCGCCGCCTGGGCAACGGCCGCCTGCTCCAGGGCCCGGGCAGGGCCTCCAGCCTTGGCAATCTTCAGGGCAACCGCACCGGAGAAACCGGCGGCGGCCAGGCTGTACAGTTCACTGGCGTCGGCCACCGCCTCGTCTGCCAGAATCGGCAGATAAAACTTCTGCGACAGGCGCACCAGCGCGGCGTAATCTTTCATCGGTGTGGGCTGCTCCACCAGATCAATGCCGGCGGCCTGCAATTCCGCCATGCCCCTGGCGGCGGTGGCCTCATCCCACGCCTGGTTCACATCCACACGAACACTGGCGGTTTCGCCGACGGCAGCCTTGATGGCCGCTACGTTGCGGACATCGTCCATGAGTGCGCGAGAGCCGATCTTGAGTTTGAAATCACAGTGGCGCCCGGTTTCGATCAGGCTGAGGGATTCTTCGATGTCTTTTGCCGTGTCACCACTGGCCAGGGTCCAGAGCACCGGTATGTGCGAATGCACGGCACCGCCAAGCAAATCGGACACCGGGCAGTTCAGTCGCTTGCCCTGCAGATCCAGCAGCGCGGTTTCAATCGCAGACTTGGCGAGGTTGTTGCCACGGGTTGAGCGGTTTAACATTACCCTTAAGGTATTTCTGTTATCCGAAGGCTGCCCGATCAGTTGCGGCCTGAAATAGGTGTCAATGGTAAGTTTCACGCTTTCAGGGCTTTCCGGGCCATAGGCCAGGCCACCGATGGTGGTCGCTTCACCCAGACCTTCGAGGCCGCTGGAATCCTTTATCCGCACAATCACCATGGTCTGAACCCCCATGGTTGTCATCGATAGTTTGTGCGGCCGGATGGTCGGGATATCGACCAAAATGGCTTCGATGGACTGAATGGTAGCGGACATGGGCTCTCCGAATCGCAAGTTAAAATGCCTGTAATTCGAACAGTACGAAGTTTCACGGACATGAACCAATATTGATTAAGTACAAACCGATACCCTGGAGGTATGGATGGAGCTGAGACACCTGCGGTACTTCGTGGCGGCGGCCGAAGAGCTTAACCTGACTCGGGCGGCGGAAAAGCTGTTCATCGCGCAACCACCCCTGACCCGACAGATCAAACAGCTTGAAGAAGAGGTAGGCGTCGCACTGTTTCTTCGCAAACCCCGGGGCCTGGAGCTGACGTCCGGTGGCGAATACTTCCTGGAGCAGGCGCGCCAGATACTGCATAAAGTCGAGGCCACGGTGGAGGACACCCGACGGATTGCCCAGCATCGCAAAACCGTTTTCTCCATCGGCTTTGTGCCGTCTGTATTCTACGGCCAGTTGCCGCTGATGGTCCGGCGCCTGCGCCGCAACAAGAACCTGGAGATCATCCTCCATGAACTGAAAACCCGGGAACAGGTGGACGCCCTGAAAAATGGCAAAATCGACATCGGCTTCGGCAGGGTGCGGATTGACGATCCGGACGTGGACCAGGAACTGCTGTTCGACGAGCCCTTGATCGCCGCCTTGCCCGCCGGCCATCTACTCACCCGGCACCCGCCGTCCATGACGGAACTGGCCGGCTGGCCCATGGTCACGTTTCCGTCCGGGCCGGGGCCGAACTTTGCCGACATCACCCTGGGCCTGTTTCACCGCAGAGGGTTACGGGTCAATGTGATCCAGCAAGTGAATGATGTGCAGACCGCGCTGTCTCTGGTGGCCTCCGACATGGGGTTCACCCTGGTCCCCGAGCAGGTTCGACGGCTGCACCGGGAAGGGATTGATTACATGCCACTGGAAGACGACAACATCACCACACCGGTGATTGCGTCCCGGCGAAAAGGCGAAAACCCCAATGCGGTGATGCGTCTGGCCAACACCATTCTGGATGAGTTGGTGCAGAACCGGTTGACCGGAAGGTATCCGTGACAGAAGTGTGTTGGGCGACGAACCTGACCACTCTAATCCGATAGGGTCATCGCGTCGTGCGATGCACCGCCTCCGCCACCTGCTGCAAACGCGGCAAATACACCCCCATCAACCTATCCATATCCACCCGCGCCGCGTTGGTGCTGATGTTAATTGCGCCCAGCAACTCACCGCTACCGGCAAATACCGGCACCGCCACCGAACGCAAACCCGAATCCAGTTCCTGATCGACCACGGCATAGCCCTGGGTCCGGACTTTGAGGATCTCTTCTCGCAGAGCCTCCACAGTGGTTACAGAGGAAGCCGTATACGCCTCAAGCGTTACCCTGGCCAGAAAGGCCTCCCGTTCCGCTTCCGACAACTGCGCCAGCAACACCCGCCCCATGGAGGTATAAGCGGCTGGCAAGCGAGTGCCTACCGACAGAGTAATCGCCATTAACCGGTGCCTCGCCGAGGAACGCACCACGTAGACCACGTCGTCACCGTCCAGTACCGCCAGCGAGGATGACTCCCCAAGCTCAGCGGTGATGTCTTCCAGGTATTGCTGAATCACCGCCCGATACTGGTTCGACGCCTGATAGGCATAACCCAGTTGCAATACCCTCGGGGTCAGCTCGAACTGCCGGCCATTGCGCTTAACAAATCCCAGGGCATGCAGAGTCAACAGGAAACGCCGTGCCTTTGCCCGGTCCATGTCGGTTCGCGCCGCCACTTCGCTCAGAGTCATGCGGGGATGCTCGGCATCAAAGGCCTGCAACACCTCCAGCCCCGAGGCCAGTGCCCCCACGTAGTCCCGGTCTCCCGGCTTTAGCATCTGTTCGTCCATTCCCGCTCCTTCAGGGCATCTAAAAATCAGTACCCACGCATGGTATCAGCTGGTTCGCACTCCGAACATCGGTGCTTTTTTTGCAAACTGGTGAAAATTTGTACTTGACGCCAATAAAACCTTCAAGTCATCATGTTCGCATATTAAACATCTGTTCGTATATCGAACTTTTTAAATCACTGCAATGGAGACACTGCAATGGCTGAATTCCTCTCCCTTCAGGACGCCGTGAACCGCCATATCAACAACGGCGACACGGTATGCATTGAAGGCTTCACGCACTTGATTCCGTTCGCGGCAGGCCACGAGATTATCCGCCAGGAAAAGCGTGACCTGACCCTGATCCGCATGACCCCGGATCTGATCTACGACCAGATGATCGGCGCCGGCTGTGCCAAAAAACTGATCTTCTCCTGGGGCGGCAACCCCGGCGTGGGCTCCCTGCATCGGCTGCGGGATGCCGTTGAGAAAGGCTGGCCCAACAAGCTGGAAATCCTGGAACACAGTCACGCCGCTATGGCCTGTGCCTACGATGCGGGTGCCGCCGGACTGCCGTTCGCGGTTCTGCGCGGCTATGTGGGCAGCGACCTGCCGAAGGTGAACGACCAGATCAAATTCATCGACTGCCCGTTCACCGGTGAGCGTCTGGCCGCCGTGCCGTCCGTGCGCCCGGATGTGTCGGTGATTCACGCCCAGCGAGCTGATCGCAAAGGTAACGTGTTGATTGAAGGAATCGTGGGGATTCAGAAGGAAGTCGTGTTGGCTGCCAAACGCAGCATCGTGACGGTGGAGGAAATCGTGGACGACCTGGGCGCCTCCGTAAACGCCTGCGTACTGCCGTCCTGGGCTATCACCGCCATCGCCGAAGCACCGAAAGGCGCCAGCCCCTCCTACGCCCTGGGTTATTACGAGCGTGACAACGCCTTCTACAAAGAGTGGGACGGCATTGCCCGTGACCGGGACACCTTCCAGACCTGGCTGAAAGAAAACGTATTCGAAAAAGGAGCTGCGTGATGAGCCTTGAATTTACCGCCTCGGAAATGATGAGCGTTACTGCCGCCCGCGCACTGACCAGCGACATGACCTGCTTCGTCGGCATTGGCCTGCCCAGCGAGGCCGCCAACCTGGCGCGACTAACCCACGCGCCGGAGGTGACCCTGATCTACGAATCCGGCACCCTGCAGACCAGACCGGACGTGCTGCCGCTGTCCATCGGTGATGGCGAACTGTGCGAATCCGCCCTGACCACCGTGGCGGTACCGGAGATGTTTCGCTACTGGCTACAGGGTGGCCACATCAGCGTCGGCTTCCTGGGTACCGCCCAGATTGATCGCTACGCCAACCTGAACACCACGCTGATCGGTGATTACCGTGAGCCCAAGGTTCGCCTGCCGGGCGGTGGCGGCGCACCGGAAATCGCCACCAACGCAAAGGAAGTGTTTATTACCGTAAAACACTCCAAGCGCACCTTTGTGAAGGATGTGGACTTCGTCACCACGGTTGGCTTTGGACGCGACGGCAAGGCACGGGATAATGTACCCAACATTGGTCGTGGCCCCACCGTGGTGATTACCGACCTGTGCATTCTGAAGCCGGACCCGGACAGCAAGGAACTGGTGGTCACCTCCCTGCACCCGAACGTGACCCGGGAAGACGTTATCGAAGCCACTGGCTGGGAGATCCGGTTTGTCGAGTCGCTGGAAACCACGCCGGAGCCAAGCGCCAAAGAACTGGAAGTCCTGCGTGATCTGAAAGCACGCACCAACAAACACCATGCCGGCCAACAGTGAGGAACATCATGACTGACGTCTATCTCTGCCACCCCCGCCGTTCAGCCATTGGCCGCTTTGGCGGTACCCTGGCCAGCGTTCGCCCGGACGATCTCGCCGCTCACATTTTCAAGGCGGTACTGGCGCAAGCCCCTGAGCTGGACCCGGCCGCCATTGACGAAGTGATGATGGGCAGCGCCAACCAGGCCGGTGAAGACAACCGCAACATCGCACGGATGTCTGCCTTGCTGGCCGGCCTGCCCACCTCTGTTCCCGGTACCACCCTCAACCGGCTTTGCGGTTCCGGGATGGATGCCGTGGGCACCGCGTTCCGCGCCATTCGTGCCGGCGAGATGGACCTGATTCTGGCCGGTGGTGTCGAGTCCATGTCCCGTGCGCCGTACGTGATGGGCAAGGCCGACAGCGCCTTTTCCCGTGGCCAGAAGATTGAAGACACCACCATCGGCTGGCGTTTCGTGAACCCGCTGATGAAGAAACAGTACGGCATCGATTCCATGCCGGAAACGGCAGAGAACGTGGCCGAGCAATACAAGGTGTCGCGGGAGGATCAGGACCTGTTTGCCTTCCGCTCCCAGGAAAAGACCGCCCGGGCCCAGAAGGAAGGACGTTTCGCCGAGGAAATCGTGCCGGTGTCCATTCCGCGCCGCAAGCAGGAGCCGCTGGTGTTCGACACCGACGAGCATCCCCGCGAGAGTACCCTGGAGAAGCTCGCCTCCCTGCCCACGCCCTTCCGCGAAAACGGCAGCGTGACCGCGGGCAATGCCTCCGGCGTGAACGACGGCGCTGCAGCGATGCTGGTTGCCAGTGAAGCCGCCGTCAAAACCCACGGACTAAAGCCCATGGCTCGCATCCTGGGCATGGCCACGGCCGGTGTGGAACCACGCATCATGGGTATTGGCCCAGTCCCTGCCGTTCGCAAGTTGCTTGAAAAACAGGGCATCGGAATAGACGACCTTGATGTCGTCGAACTGAACGAAGCCTTCGCCGCCCAGGGCCTGGCAGTTCTGCGTGAGCTCGGCATCGCCGACGACGACAAGCGCGTGAACCCCAATGGCGGCGCCATCGCCCTGGGCCACCCGCTGGGCATGTCCGGCGCTCGCCTGCTGATGACCGCCGCCCACCAGCTGCAGCGCACCGGTGGTCGCTACGCCCTGTGCACCATGTGCGTGGGCGTCGGCCAGGGTATCGCGACACTCATCGAACGGGTCTGATCAGGAGCGAACATGGCATTTCTCAAGCACAACGGCCGAGCGGTTTGCTACCGCCTGCTGGGTGACAGCGCAAAACCGCTGCTGATGCTCGCCCACCCCCTGGGCATGACCCAGGGCGTGTGGGACGACATGCTGCCGGCGTTGCTGGGTAAGTTTCGGGTGCTGACCTGGGACCTGCCAGGGCACGGCGCCAGCGCCGCCTGGCCGGAAGACAGCGACCGCATCACCCCGGAAGACCTGGCACGGGAAGCCCTGGCGCTCGCGGCAGCCGCCGGTGCAGAGCGCTTTCACTTTGTCGGCACCTCCATTGGTGGCGTGATCGGTCAGCAACTGGTCAGCCAGCATGCAGACAGCCTGCTCTCGGCGACACTCACCAACACCGGTGCAGTGATCGGCACCGCCGATGCCTGGAACACACGCTCGGCCAATGTACTGGAGCTTGGCCTGTCCGTCATGGCAGTGGATATCGTGCCACGCTGGTTTGGCCCCGCGGCCTGTGAACAGCAGCCGGCCCTGGTAGAGGGCTGGCGCGTGATCATGGGTCGCGGTGACGACCGCAGTTATGCCCTGCTGTGCGAGCTGTTGGGGCGTGTCGACTTCCGTGAGAAGCTCGGAGAGCACCGCGTACCGCTCCAGTTGGTTGGTGGCTCGGATGACGTTGCCACACCACCGGAAACGCTCAAGGCACTGGCGCAATGCAGTAGCGCCTCTGATCCAGTGATTCTGGAACACGTCGGCCACGTGCCTTCGGTGGAATGCCCGGACAGGTTCAGCCAGATACTGCTTGATACCCTCACCTGAGCACCCACTAACTGCCAACCAGGGCCCGGTCCTCTGCGGCCAGAGCGGTGGCCCGTATGGAAGTGGTCCAGGGCATTACCGACCGGTTGCAGGTTCAGCGTGAGCTCACCGCGCAGCTTTATACAGACATCAGGCCAGCAGACTGACCTTCCCATAACCACACCCAAGGAGCCGATTTCCGAATCTCATGAAGACCCTGATCCTAACTAAAACTCTCCCCGTTCGTGCCGGTCCGCGATTTCCTTGAACAGCTCAAACAGGCCATCCTCGAACAGCCAGGGGTCACCCATTTCAAACATCTGGCAACGGCTCCGGGTCAAGAGAGTGCTGTGTTCATAGCGGTTCAGGTTATCGAAGGAATAACCGGGAACATAATCCCCACCGAACCAGGCCCCCCGGGTGACGCCGAGGGTTTCGCCATCAACTTCACCACGCATATTGAGCTTGCCTCGCGGCACGGCATTAGGATGATCCGGCGGGAGAAAAAAACGTTCCACGGTATCCACGAACCAGCGGACTCCACCAATAGGATACTCGTACTGGGTGATGGCGCTACGGCCAGTCTGATCGTCTCGGTCGGGTAACTGAATCTTTTTATTTGCAACTAGATGGCCATCATGAACAAAAAAGTTCCAGACTTTCTTTGAAGTCTTACTTCTAGCCCTGTCCGTACTTTCCCCAATCTTCAGGTAACCTTCGGCCGGACTTTCGGGATCAATGAAGGGCCAGGGAGATAGTTTCGGGTAGTTCATGTCACTCTCCAAACTCAATAGGGGTAAGCTTGACTAACTCTACATAGGCCTCCGGCCCACCTTTACCGCCATTGGTCATGGTATGGAAGGTTTGTGGACTCCTCTCCAACGTATAAGTCTCCAAGGCGCCATGGACAACCTTCCCATCCTGAGATAACGCTGTGTGCTTGGCCAGGCCATTCCCCATGAAATGCTGATTGGCGCCGGTATCTTTCTGGACGTCAAAACGAACTTCAAAAATATCAATCTCCTGCTCATTCAGCCCCTTTTCTATTAGATAGTCTTTTCGCATATCGGAATCCTCCCACTCGACATCGCCCATCCCATCAACCAGCTTTTCATACTTCGCCTGATATTCAGGAGTCATCACTTCGTCCAGCAATTCATCCCTGTCGGCGTAGCCAGCCACATTGTGCCGCACATGGGCCTTGAGATTATCGAACGTTGGAATGAGGGTTTCGGCATCGGCCATTTCAACGGCCTTATCCTTGTCAATGATCGCCAGCTTGTACGTAGCCTCCGGGTTGTACTCCACCCCCAACTGCTGCGCGATGAGCCGGGGGCAGGTGTCGGAGGGCTCGACCTGGTCCAGGGTGGTGGACCAGAACCGTACCTCACCGGCGGGGTCGGCTCGCCCCAGGGTGCCGGCCATGGCACCCGCGGGCTGGTTGTGACCATCCACATGGCGTTCCTCCACCAGACGGACAATGAAACGATCCTTGTCCAGCCCCTGGTTGGCCAGGTACGCCAATTCCTCCTGGGTGTATTTGGGGGTAAAGCCACCCCGGGCGATGATCCGTCTTCGGGATGCCGCCAATGCGGCCACGGCCTCTTCAATACTGCTGATGTGCAGGCGGCGGGAGCTGAGGTCCCGGGGTTTGAGATCCGCTCCCTCGGGTTTTGTCCGGCAGGTGCTTTCACACAGGCCGCCAGTATCCACGTTGTAGTGGTAGCGGGTCTGGTAGGTGATCCTTAACCGTGCGGCCAGATTGCGCAGGGTTTCTCCAAGTGGAGCCAGTTTGCGCAGGTAGCGCGGGGCCGCCGACGCTACCCCTGCCCCGGCGGTACTCGCCAGCATGATCGCCAGAACAGTCTCAAACACCAGCCCTCCGGCGAAATAGCTGATTTCAGTACTGTCCTGGGCCTGGGCGAAATCCACGGCGAACTGGCCCAGCATCTTGCGGGATTCGTGGTCAGCCAGTATCAGGTTGGTAGCCTCGTAGGCGTCGGCAAGCTGTTCCCGGGTGATGGCACCCGGGTCGAACCCCAGTGCTTCCACCAGTGCCCGCTTGTTGGTTTCGTCGAAATTCTTCTTGAAGGCGTCCAGCCAGGCCTGGTCGGAACTGTCCCGGGTCGCGGCCCAGGCGGACTGGAGTGCGCGATTGTAATACCCCAGGTGAGTAAGGTTGGTAATGGCAAGGTTGTTGGCAATCAGGCCCACGGCGCTGTCCCACAATCCCAGGAAGCCGTGGGCGAAATGGACACCGGCCTTGATGGTTAATGGCAAGCTGTCTGTAGACGCGCCAAGGCGTTCCGCCTCCCTGCGCTCGCGGGTGAGGATGGCGTCGAGACCCGCCTGGAGCTGACGTCGCAAAATATCGAGCTCACCGGCCCGGGCCGGCTCTCCGAACCGGACATCGACCACCGGGTCACTCAAGCCAGTCACCCGTGCCTTTCCCTCATTATCCAGGTTACCGGACTTGTAGCTGCTGAGCCCCTCAACGCTATAGGGAGCACCCGCCACGCCAGTGCCATCCGGCCATCGGTAGTGTAAGTCCAACACTCTGGCTCCCTGCTTTGGACTGGTTTGAGGCACGCCGCCTGGCCGGAAGACAGCGACCGCATCACCCCGGAAGACCTGGCACGGGAAGCCCTGGCGCTCGCGGCAGCCGCCGGTGCAGAGCGCTTTCACTTTGTCGGCACCTCCATTGGTGGCGTGATCGGTCAGCAACTGGTCAGCCAGCATGCAGACAGCCTGCTCTCGGCGACACTCACCAACACCGGTGCAGTGATCGGCACCGCCGATGCCTGGAACACACGCTCGGCCAATGTACTGGAGCTTGGCCTGTCCGTCATGGCAGTGGATATCGTGCCACGCTGGTTTGGCCCCGCGGCCTGTGAACAGCAGCCGGCCCTGGTAGAGGGCTGGCGCGTGATCATGGGTCGCGGTGACGACCGCAGTTATGCCCTGCTGTGCGAGCTGTTGGGGCGTGTCGACTTCCGTGAGAAGCTCGGAGAGCACCGCGTACCGCTCCAGTTGGTTGGTGGCTCGGATGACGTTGCCACACCACCGGAAACGCTCAAGGCACTGGCGCAATGCAGTAGCGCCTCTGATCCAGTGATTCTGGAACACGTCGGCCACGTGCCTTCGGTGGAATGCCCGGACAGGTTCAGCCAGATACTGCTTGATACCCTCACCTGAGCACCCACTAACTGCCAACCAGGGCCCGGTCCTCTGCGGCCGGAGCGGTGGCCCGTATGGAAGTGGTCCAGGGCATTACCGACCGGTTGCAGGTTCAGCGTGAGCTCACCGCGCAGCTTTATACAGACATCAGGCCAGCAGACTGACCTTCCCATAACCACACCCAAGGAGCCGATTCCCGAATCTCATGAAGACCCTGATCCTAACTAAAACTCTCCCCGTTCGTGCCGGTCCGCGATTTCCTTGAACAGCTCAAACAAGCCATCCTCGAACAGCCAGGGGTCACCCATTTTAAACATCTGGCAAAAGGCCCCTTCTGGCAGAACGGTTGAATGCTCAATACGGTTCAAGTTATCGAAGGAGTAGCCAGGAATATACTGACCACCGAACCAAGCTCCCCGGGTGACCCCGAGGGTTTCGCCATCCACTTCACCACGCATGTTGAGTTTGCCTCGCGGCACGGCATTGGGGTGGTCCGGTGGAAGGAAAAAGCGTTCCACGGTATTCACGAACCAGCGGGCTCCGGCGATAGGGTATTCGTATTGGCTGAAAGCGTATTCCCCAGGCTCGGAGTCATCCAGTTGAATCCAATCTTTAATCGAAATGATCAGGTATCCCTGGGTTACAAAAAAGTGCCAAACCTGAGGTGAATGGCTGCTCCGTGCTTGATCCGTGCTTTCACCAATCTTCAGATAATCGGCGGGGGGCGAATCAGGGTCGATGAAGGGCCAGGGCGATAGTTTCGGGTAGTTCATGTCATTCTCCAAAGTCAATGGGAGTCAGGTCGACTAGCTCGACATAGGCTTCAGGCCCACCGCTGCCACCATTGGTCATGGTGTAGAAGGTTTGCGGATTCCTCTCCAACGTATAAGTCTCCAGAGCACCATGAACGATATTGCCATCCTTCGAGAGCGTGGTGTGCTTCGTCAGACCATTACCAAGAAAGTACTGGTTGGCTCCTGTTTCATCCTGAATATTGAAGCGGGTTTCAAACAACATAGCCTGCTCAACATCAAGACCTTGCTTTCTCAAATATGCAGCCCTGATACGAGCATTACTCCACTCCGCATCGCCCATCCCATCAACCAGCTTTTCATACTTCGCCTGATATTCGGGAGTCATCACTTCGTCCAGCAATTCATCCCTGTCGGCGTAGCCAGCCACATTGTGCCGTACATGGGCCTTGAGATTATCGAACGTTGGAATGAGGGTTTCGGCATCGGCCATTTCAACGGCCTTATCCTTGTCAATGATCGCCAGCTTGTACGTAGCCTCCGGGTTGTACTCCACCCCCAACTGCTGCGCGATGAGCCGGGGGCAGGTGTCGGAGGGCTCGACCTGGTCCAGGGTGGTGGACCAGAACCGTACCTCGCCAGCGGGTCCAGGCCTCCCCAGCTTGCCGGCCATGGCACCTGCGGGCTGGTCAGGGCCATCCACATGGCGTTCCTCCACCAGACGGACAATGAAACGATCCTTGTCCAGCCCCTGGTTGGCCAGGTACGCCAATTCCTCCTGGGTGTATTTGGGGGTAAAGCCACCCCGGGCGATGATCCGTCTTCGGGATGCCGCCAATGCGGCCACGGCCTCGTCAATACTGCTGATGTGCAGGCGGCGGGAACTGAGGTCCCGGGGTTTGAGATCCGCTCCCTCGGGTTTTGTTCGACAGGTGCTTTCACACAGGCCGCCAGTATCCACGTTGTAGTGGTAGCGGGTCTGGTAGGTGATCCTTAACCGTGCGGCCAGATTGCGCAGGGTTTCTCCAAGTGGAGCCAGTTTGCGCAGGTAGCGCGGGGCCGCCGACGCTACCCCTGCCCCGGCGGTACTCGCCAGCATGATCGCCAGAACAGTCTCAAACACCAGCCCTCCGGCGAAATAGCTGATTTCAGTACTGTCCTGGGCCTGGGCGAAATCCACGGCGAACTGGCCCAGCATCTTGCGGGATTCGTGGTCAGCCAGTATCAGGTTGGTAGCCTCGTAGGCGTCGGCAAGCTGTTCCCGGGTGATGGCACCCGGGTCGAACCCCAGTGCTTCCACCAGTGCCCGCTTGTTGGTTTCGTCGAAATTCTTCTTGAAGGCGTCCAGCCAGGCCTGGTCGGAACTGTCCCGGGTCGCGGCCCAGGCGGACTGGAGTGCGCGATTGTAATACCCCAGGTGAGTAAGGTTGGTAATGGCAAGGTTGTTGGCAATCAGGCCCACGGCGCTGTCCCACAATCCCAGGAAGCCGTGGGCGAAATGGACACCGGCCTTGATGGTTAATGGCAAGCTGTCTGTAGACGCGCCAAGGCGTTCCGCCTCCCTGCGCTCGCGGGTGAGGATGGCGTCGAGACCCGCCTGGAGCTGACGTCGCAAAATATCGAGCTCACCGGCCCGGGCCGGCTCTCCGAACCGGACATCGACCACCGGGTCACTCAAGCCAGTCACCCGTGCCTTTCCCTCATTATCCAGGTTACCGGACTTGTAGCTGCTGAGCCCCTCAACGCTATAGGGAGCACCCGCCACGCCAGTGCCATCCGGCCATCGGTAGTGTAAGTCCAACACTCTGGCTCCCTGCTTTGGACTGGTTTGAGGCACGGGGGCTGGCGGCTGGTAGCCCGGCTCAATGGCGGCCGCCAGGCTGTCACTCTTCAGTGGCGCCGGTGCGCCGCCCCCGGCAGCATTGTTGCCCTCCAGATGGTCGTTCAGAGCCCGGGTTAACCGGGGCGACAGGTTGGTTACCAGGAAATCCGCCTCGGCACGGCGGGAACGGAAGACACCGGGGCTGGCGCCGCTGGCATCCAGCAACCATCGCTCGCCGACGGTCAGTTGCTCCAGCAGATCATCCTGGGGCTGGCGCGGATCGAGGTTTTCTATCGGGTCGCTGGCGGTGGTGTAAGGGCTGAGTATACGGCTGACAATATCCACCGCGCTCAGGGGGTGAACGATGGTGAGCAGGGCATCGGGCGAACGAGGGAGTTCCGTCACATCCGTGAGACGGTAGCTCATGGGGCATGTCCTTATGATTGTCGTGGGTCGGCTTCCAAGCCGAATAGCAAAACGTAACCTAACGAATCCCGGGCTCGCTGGCAATGGGCAGGATCAAAGCGCTTGCATGCAGGGGACACCCCTGTGCAGAAAACGGATATTCCTCTGGCTCTCACACGCCTCTAATGGAAGTACCGCACAACAACAAATTGAGGTGTTGAAATGATCCGTACCAGAACCCTGGCCAGTGCTGTGCTGGCAACCACCCTGACCGCCGGACTTTCAACGTCCGCCCTGGCCGCCACCGATCCGGTGAAGATCGGGCTGATGCTGCCCTTCAGCGGCATTTACGCGCAGTTGGGTGAAGCCGGGCGCGATGGCCTGAAACTGGCGCTGAAACAGAACGCAGCCGAACTGGACGGTGTCACCTTCGAGTACATCGCCCTGGATACCGAGGCCAAGCCCGCCCGGGCGCCGGAGCTGGCGTCATCCCTGCTGAACCAGCACAACGCTGATTTCATTGTCGGGCCGGTTCATTCCGGTGTTGCCATGGGCATGATCAAGATGCTGCGCGGCAAGGACACCATCATGATTATCCCGAACGCCGGGTCTGCGGCCGCCACTGGCCCCCTGTGCGCACCGAATATCTTCCGGACCTCGTTTTCATCCTGGCAGCCCTCCTACCCCATGGGCCAGGTTGCCCTGGATAAGGGTTACAAGAAGGTGTATGCGATCAGCTGGAACTACGGCATGGGCCGCGAGAGCCTGGACGCGTTCGAGGAATCCTTTACCGCCGGCGGCGGTGAGATTGTCGAGAAGGTGTTGCTGCCCTTCCCGTCCACCAACTTCCAGTCTCATGTCAGTGACATCGCCGCCACCAACCCGGATGCGGTCTTCACCTTCTTTGCCGGCGGCGGTGCCATCAAGTTCGTGAAGGACTACGACGCCATGGGCCTGCGCGGAAAAATCCCGCTGCTGGGCTCCGGCTTCCTGACCGAGGGAACCCTTGAGGCCCAGGGCCCGGCAGCCGAAGGCGTGATGACCACACTGCACTACGCCGAGCAACTGGACGTTCCGGCCAACCAGGCCTTCCGTGAGGCCTTCAACACCGAATACGGCCATTACCCGGACATCTACGCGGTGCAGGGTTACGACGCCGGCCTGGCGATCGCCAACACCATTGAAAAGCTGAACGGCGACATCACCGATAAGCAGGCTGTGATCAGCACCATGGAAAAACTCACCATCGACAGCCCGAGGGGGGAATTCACCTTCTCGAAAGCCCACAACCCGATTCAGAACATCTATCTGCGGGAAGTGAAAGATGGCGTGAACGTGGTGCAGAGCATTGCCGCCAAATCGCTGGAAGATCCGGCCCGCGGCTGCAAGCTCTGAGACCGGCTGCCGTATCCCCGGCCACCCGCCGGGGGCATTTCCGAGATGGACCGCCTGCCTGAACCGAACCGCATTCCCCGTAAACCCGTTGGGTATCGTTATGTCGACCGAACTCTTCTTTGTACAACTGATTAACGGCATCCAGTACGGATTGCTGCTGTTCCTGATCGCCTCCGGCCTGACCCTGGTGTTTGGCGTGATGGGCATTCTCAACCTGGCTCACGGCTCCATGTACATGGTGGGCGCCTACCTGGTGTGGTACCTCGTGAACGTAACCGGCAGTTTTACGGTTGCGGCAGCGCTGTCCGCGGTAATTGCGCTCGGACTCGGCATTCTGATCGAGCGATTACTGATACAACGGCTCTACAACCGCAACCACCTGGATCAGGTGCTGCTGACTATCGGCATGATCTTTGTTTTCAATTCTCTGCAAAGCATCCTCTGGGGCAACGATCCCTATGGCGTATCCGTGCCGGATGCCCTCAGCGCCGCCATTCCGTTTACCGAAAACTCCAGCTACCCGGTCTATCGCATTTTTGCGGCCGTGGTCTGTGTCGCGATCGCCGGGGCCCTGTATTTCGTGGTGAGCAAAACCCGCCTGGGCATGCTGATCCGCGCGGGCGAATCCAACCGGGAGATGGTCGAGGCGCTGGGGGTCAACATCCGGACCCTGTACACCGTTGTGTTCGCCATCGGCGTCATGCTGGCCGCCATTTCCGGGATCATCGCCGCTCCCATGCGCTCGATTGTCCCGGGCATGGGCGAAAGCGTGCTGATTACCTGTTTTGTGGTGGTGGTGATCGGCGGCATGGGTTCCATCAAGGGCGCGTTCGTCGGTGCTCTGCTGGTGGGGGTGATCAGCACCTTTGCCGCCGTGCTGATGCCCAGCCTGTCCAACATGGTGATTTACATCTTTATGATCCTGGTGTTGCTGGTGAAGCCCCAGGGCCTCTTTGCCAAATAATCGGGAGCCGATCATGATCTTTGAAAAACGCACCGAACGCCTGTTTCTGCCGGTGTTTTTGCTGATTGTTCTGTGCCTTCCGCTGTTCCTGGAGGCCAATTCCTTCTTCGTGAGCAAGGTCACCACCGTTCTGATCCTGGCGACCTTTGTGATGTCGCTGGATTTCCTGGTCGGGCGTGTTGGCCTGGTCACCCTGGGCCACGCCCTGTTCTATGGGCTGGGCGGGTATCTGTTCGTGATCATTGCACCGGAATACGAGGCCGTGAATTTCTGGCTGTACACGTTCTACGTGTGCGCACTGGCGGCGCTGATTGCCTTGGTGGTTGGTGTGGTCGTACTCCGGACCAGCGGCATTTACTTCATCATGATCACTCTGGCCATCTCGCAAATGGCCTATTACTTTTTCTTCGATTCCCTGAATTTCGGCGGCAGCGACGGCGTGTTCATTTTCATGAAACCGGAAACCAGCATCTTCGGCCTGAGTTTCCTGAACCTGGACGACCCGATGCACTTTTACTATCTGGCGGTGTTGTCCCTGTTCAACACCCTGCTGTTCCTGAAGCTCATCCTCCGCTCACGGTTCGGGCGCATTGTTGAAGCCAGCCGGCAGAACCCCGAGCGCACCGAAGCCCTCGGCTATAACATTTTTGCCTTTCGCCTGATCAGCTACGTGATCGCCAGCACCCTGGGGGCCTATGCGGGCTTCCTGTTCGCACTCCAGTACGGTTTTGTGAACCCGTCGTTCCTGACCTGGGAAATGTCTGGCACCGCGCTGGTGATGTCCATCCTCGGCGGCATGGGCACGATTTACGGCGCCATTCTCGGCACCTTCGCCTATGAGGGACTGCAGTACCTGTTTGAGCACCTGACCGAGGAATGGCTGCTGTTCATGGGCGGAGCCATCATCCTGATGGTGATTGTGTTGCGCAAAGGCCTGGCCGGCTATCTCGAAAAATTGCTGGAGAAATAAACATGGCCAACGACATCATTCTGGAAACCGAATCCCTCAGCAAGCACTGGGGTGGCATCAAGGCACTCAACGATATTTCGCTGCGGTTCCACGACCGCCAACTGCACGGCGTGGTCGGCCCCAATGGCGCCGGCAAGAGCACACTGCTGAACATGCTGTGTGGCACCTTGAAGCCCTCCCGTGGTTGTATTTTCCATAAGGGCGAGCAGATTGACGGCATGAAACCCTGGAAGTTCGTGCGCCGGGGCATCGGCCGGAGCTTTCAGAAAACCAACATCTACACCGTTGCCACCTGCCTTGAAAACTGTGCAGTAGCGGCCCAGCGCCGGTTTGCCGGCAGCTTCAATCTGCTTGCTTCAAGGCACACCAACCAGCGGGTGACCGAGGCGGCGGAGAAAGCGCTGCATCAGGTGGGCCTGGAGCGTCGGATTCATACGGTGGCCGCCGAGATTTCCTATGGCGAACAGCGCCAGCTCGAACTGGCCATGGTGCTGGCAACGGATCCCTGCATCCTGCTGCTGGACGAGCCCATGGCAGGCATGGGCCACGAGGAATCCCAGCGCATCATCGCACTGCTGGACCAGCTCAAACGGGACTACTGCATTGTGTTGGTGGAACACGACATGGACGCCATTTTCGAGCTTTCGGACCAGTTGACGGTGCTCGACAACGGCACCCACCTGATTACCGGCACCGTCGACGAAGTGCGCAACGATCCGCGGGTAAAAGAAGCCTACCTGGGCAAAGACGATGACGCAGAGGAGGAAGCGGCGTGAGTAACCAGCTTCTGGAAGTGCATAACCTCAACACGCTGTACGGTCGCAGCCACATCCTGCACGACCTGTCGTTCCGGCTTGCCAAAGGCGAATCCATGAGCCTGATGGGGCGCAATGGCATGGGCAAGACCACCACTTTGAAATCCATCCTTGGCATCGTGCCGCCGCGCAGTGGCCATGTGTATTTCGACGGTGAAGACATCAGCCACCTGCCCACCTGGAAACGCATGCGCCGTGATATTGCCTATGTGCCCGAGGGCCGGGGCATGTTCCACAACCTGACGGTAAAAGAGCACCTGCAGATGGCGGCACGCCCCGGCAGTAACGGAGAGACCAAGTGGGATTACGATCGTGTATTGGCCACCTTCCCCCGCCTGTCGGAGCGCCTATGCAACCTGGGAACGGAACTGTCTGGCGGCGAACAGCAGATGCTGGCCATTGGCCGGGCCCTGGTGACCAACCCCCGGCTGATGATTCTGGACGAAGCCACCGAAGGCCTGGCCCCGCTGATTCGCCAGGACATCTGGAACGTGATCGCCAGTATCCGGGAATCCGGCATTTCCTCACTGGTGGTGGACAAGAACATCAAGGCCCTGAAGGGGCTCTGTGACCGCCATGTGGTGATTGTGAAAGGCAAGGTTCACTTTGACGGCAGCTCCTCCGAGTTGGATCAGAACCTGGAGAAAGTCGAAACCGCGCTCAGCGTCTGAATGTACAAAAAACGGATAGGGAAGTTCATTAACCGGATATTTGAGCCGGCCTCAATAACCGATAGTTCAGGTGCCCAACAACAAGGAGAAGGCACATGAACTATCAACACTCACTGCTGGCGTTGGCCATTACTTCCGGCCTCAGTGCGGCACCCGCCGCCCACGCGCTCGAACTCGGCACCTTCAACGACACGGCCTTCAGCATTGGCGGTTACTTCAAGGCCGAAGGAATTTACGAAAAGCCGGACGACGGCGACTCCCGCATTTTTGGTCGCTCGAGCCAGTCCCGCGTTAACCTCAAAACCGTTACCCAGAAGCAGGGCCATACCATCGTGGGCTTTGTGGAAGGTGACTTCTACGGTGGCACCTACCCGGGCGAAAACAACGATCTTCGATTGCGCCATGCGTTCATCAAGGTTGACAAGACCACGGTCGGGCAAACCTGGACCGGTCAGTTCTGGGCGGTGGCCTACCACGATTACCTGGACTTCCTGGGCGGTCCCCGAGGCACGCTGGGCGGCTTCAACTTCCGCACCAACCTGATCAGCCACGAAATCGCCGGCTTCCGCGTCACGGCTCAGGATCCCGTTAATAACGATGCCGACATTCCGGACCTGGCCGTCAACTACAACCTGAACTTCGACGGTGGTCATCGCGTGATCCTCACCGCCTCCGGGCGCGAAGTGGCAAACGGTGATTTTGTCGCCGGTGGCGCCATTGGCTCGAAATTCATGATCGGGCCGCACAGCCTCAACCTGAACGCCCACTATGGCGAGGGTCTGGGCGCCTTTACCGGGGTGGGCGTGAACAACAGCCTGTCGTCACCGGATGTCGAGAATGGCGAGGCTGTCAGCCAGACCGGTTTTGACATTGGATTCCGCTATGTTATTACCAGTGACTGGCGAGCCAATGTGGCCTATACGGCGGTTGAAGTGGACGACACTGCGGACACCAACTACGAGGCCCATCGAGTCAACCTGATCCACAGCGTGACTCCGGATCTGGAAATTGGTGTGGAGTGGCGCAAGTACAGCCTGGCGTTTGGCCCGCTGTTACCGCGAGGTCAGCAAGTTGAAGTTATGGCAAAATACGCGTTCTGATTCGAGCACACGGATTTGATAACCTTGCCTGAGACGAAGTCAGAGACCACCGATTCCGGTGGCCTCTGCATCACCGCCAGCAACGGCACCATCAGCAACCTGATTACGGCGACCTCCATGGCAGAAGAAAGCCCCAAGCGTCAGGGCATCGGTTCACTGGAAATCGGCCTGCACATTCTGAACTATATATCGACCGCGCCCCGGCCACCCACGCTCAAGGAGCTGTCATCGGCGCTGGACCTTTCTCCCAGCCGTGCCCATAAGTATCTGGTCAGCCTGCTTCGGGAAGGCTTCATCAACCAGGTCAACCACACCCAGTACACCCTGGGCAATTCCAGCCTCACCCTGGGCATCTCCGCTCTGCGACGGATCAACCCGATCCAGCTTTCCTACGAGGCGGTGGACCGGCTGAACGAGGAAACCGACAAAACCGTGTCGGTCACGGTCTGGAATGGCAATGGCCCGCTGATCATCAAATGGCTGGACTCCAGCCAACCCATTTCCGTGAACGTTCGCCTGGGTGCGGAGCTGTCGCCGCTGAATTCCGCGTCCGGCCGCATCTACCTCGCCAGCCTGCCGGCCAAGCGGCGCCGGCAACTGATTGACCAGCACTACAAACAGGCCCGCGTGTTGCCCAAGCACCAAGGCAAGCCGATCACGCGCGAGGAGCTCGGCGGCCACCTGGAGATGATCCGGGAAACAGGGTACTGCGCGTTCTTCAGTGACTACCTGCCGGAGATCAATGTGTTGAGCATGCCGGTCTTTGATATCAACGGAAGCATCGTCACCATCATCACCCTGCTAGGCATGGACCGGGATACCGATATCAGTGAAGGCTCCGAACTGTTTCGCCAGGTACAGGACTGCGCTCGCCGGGTCACCCAGCAAATCTGCGGGGAGCAGAAGCCGGTATCAGGCCGGCAATCAACCGGCCATTCGCAGGGTTTCAGACGGCAGCTCGCCGAATAACTTCCGGTAATCGGACGAGAACCGGCCAAGGTGGCTGAAGCCGTAGTCCAGCGCAATCTCGGTGACATTCCGGTACTGGCCGGCCTGCAGGTCTTCCCGCAACTGACGCAGCTTCCGGTGTTTGACATAGCACTTGGGCGTGGTGTCAAAGGCCCGCGCAAAGGCATTGTAGATCGACCGGATGCTCATGTTGGAAATGCCGGAGAGCTCCTCCATCCCGATGTCCCGCTTCAGGTTTTCATCGATATAACGGATGATCCTGTCCATGGCTGGCGTTTTTGTCAGCGCCGGATCGGTTTCGCTCCAGTTCGAGGGAAACACAGTCAACAGCTTTTTCAGGATGATTTCCCGATAGGGCCCGGACACCAGGGAGACGTCGTTGTTTCCGCACTCCTCGAGCTCCGAGAAGACCGCCCCCAGAATGTTGGTCAACGCCGGGCAAAGGCGCAGGTCAACGGGACTTCTGACAAACCGGATGCCGTCATCGGGAATCCGGCCGGTCGTTGCAGCGCGGGCGCTATTTAGCACCGGCTCCGGTATTTTGATAATCAGCTTCTCGCAATCCGTCGAGTATTCGAGATCAATCTGCTCGTCGGGATTCACCATCAAGGCCTGCCCCCGGCGAATCATAAGGCGGTCATTCCGATTCTGCCAGAGACACTGCCCACGAGTGACAATCTGAAGATGGTAAACCGCCTCCAGAGCCGGGCTTTTCACCCGCACATGGTTGCCATAGCTGACTTCAGACAATCCGAAACCGGCAAATTCGCGAAAACTCAGGCTCGAAGCCCGGTTTTCTTCCCCCAGTAACTCCAGACTGTGGCGACCAATATGGCGATTTACAAAGGCCGACACATCTTCCGGATGAGCCCCATGAAAGACCCGGGCAACGGCTAATGACTGACAGAACATGATGTGCTCCGTTGTATTTATTGTGAACTCGTTTACTTTATATAAAACGCGGTGATCAATCAACAACCAACCTAGCCCCTGCCCGGGATCCGTAATCCGCCAGGTCGCTTCTCCTGTGCTATGGTTTTCCGAGACTCAAACCAAAGGCTGCGCTCATGAGCAATCCCAAACACACCCTATTCTGGATGACCCTTTTTCTGGCCGTGGTGGCCGTGGTCGGCGTGCTGATTCACGCGCCGCTGGTCAAGGCCTTTATGGCCAACTGGGTCTTCAACCTGTTGATTGTCTTTGTTTTGCTCATTGGCATCGGGCTTACCTACCGGCAGGTTTTCGTTCTGTTCCCGGAAATGCGCTGGATTTCCCAGTTCCGCACAGGCAACGCCGGCCTGTCGGTGCTGCAGGAGCCGCGCCTGCTCAAACCTCTGGCCCGGCAGCTGGGCGAGGAGGCCAAGCGGGATCGGTTTACCCTGTCGACCCTGTCCCTGCGCACCGTGCTGGATGGCATTCACTCGCGCATGGATGAACAACGGGAAATCACCCGCTACTTTATCAGCCTGCTGATTTTCCTGGGGCTGCTGGGCACCTTCTGGGGGCTGCTGGGCACCATCAACGCGGTTGGCGAGGTAATCACCAATCTGGATATGGGCCAGGGGGATTTTGGCAAGGTGTTCGCAGATTTGCAGGCCGGTCTGCTGAGCCCGCTGCAGGGCATGGGCACGGCGTTCAGCTCCTCACTGCTAGGGCTTGGCGGCTCACTGATTCTCGGATTTCTGGACATCCAGGCCGGCCACGCCCAGAACCGGTTCTACGACGGGCTCGAGGAGTGGCTGACCAGCGTGACCAACCTGGTTGACCGGGTTGATGCCGAGAAAGAACTGACATGATCGGTTCCCGGCGTCGCACCCGCAGTAACGTCAACGTCTGGCCAGGCTATGTGGATGCCCTGTCAGCCCTGCTGATGCTGATCATCTTCATGCTGCTGGTGTATGTGGTAAGCCAGCTCTACCTGTCGCAGACCCTGTCGGACCGCAACTCGGAACTGGCCCGGCTGAACCAGCGGCTGTCAGAGATTTCCGAATTGCTGGGCCTTGAGCAGAGCAAAACCCAGGCTCTGGAACAGGAAATGGCGACCGTGCAGGATGCCTACAGCGCCAGCCTGGACCGGCTCGAGAGCACCCGCGAACAGCTGATGCAGCAAACCGCCACCGCCCAGGCGCAGGCGGAGCAGTTGCAAAACATGGACCAGGCGCTGGATGAGAAAAAGGAGCTATCCACCAGCCAGCAAAACATGATTCTCCGGCTCTCCAACCAGATTGCCTCGCTCCGGGCTCAACTGGAGCAGATCACCGCAGCATTGAAACTCCAGAAAGAAGCGACCGCCGACAAGGCAGAGGCGCTGGCAAATGTCAGCCGGCGCCTCAACACATTGCTTGCCGAGCGCGTTAACCAGCTCGAGAAATACCAGTCCGAATTCTTTGCCCGGCTGCGGGACATCCTGGCCAGCAACGAAAATGTCCGGGTGGTGGGCGACCGCTTCCTGCTCCCCTCGGAGCTGCTGTTTGCCTCAGGCTCGGCGCAATTGGGGCCGGATGGCCGGCGCGAGCTGGACAAGCTGGCAAAGTTGCTACTGGATGTGGCGGCCAAGATTCCGGAGGACGTGGAGTGGATTCTGCGCGTCGACGGCCACACCGACATTGTGCCCATCAACACGCCACAGTTCCCATCCAACTGGGAGCTTTCCACCGCCCGCGCGGTGGCGGTAGTGCGCTATCTGGCGGCACAGGGAGTGCCCGAGCGACGCATGGTGGCCGCCGGGTTCGGTGAGTTCTTCCCGGTCGCCGAAGGCACGTCGCCGGAGGCCCTGCAGAAGAACCGGCGGATTGAACTCAAGCTGACGGACCGATAGCCAGTTCAGGCACGCCAATAGAACGTGCCGGATTTCTTGCCGAGTATGTTTGCCGATATATGCGAATCACTGGGCTTGCCCGCAAGGCCATAGCATACGTGCAGCGGAAGCAGGTGCTCCTCCCTCGGATGACAGAACCGGGCATGGGGCGCCTGCTCCCAATGCGCCAGGCGCTCCGTGCGCTCGGATTCCGCAATGGCCGGGTCCGCACAGGTATTCTCCAGCCAGTCCTCGAAGGCCAGGTTACGGGCCTGTACCTCAGGGGTGCTCGGTGCAAAGAACTCCCGCATGTTGTGGAAGGAAAAACCGGAGCCGATCACCAGCAGGTTGTCGTAGTCCAGCGCCTGCAGGGCGCGGCCAATCGCCAGATGAGCGCCGGCCTCCAGACTGTTTACCAGCGACAGCTGTACGCAGGGAATATCCGCCTCCGGATACATCAGTTTCAGCGGCACAAACAGCCCGTGGTCAAAGCCCCTTTGCTCATCCAGCCGCGCGGGAATCCCGGACTGCTCCAGCGCATCGTGAACCTGGTGCGCCAGCGCAGGCTCGCCCGGGCAGGGATACTCAATGCTGTAGGATTCCGGCGGAAAGCCATAGTAGTCGTAAATCAGCCGGGGGCTGGCGCTTGCCGTGATGGTCGGCACCGACTCCTCCCAGTGGGCACTGACTACCAGTATCGCCGAAGGCTTGCGGAGCTTGCCCGCCAGCTCGGTGAGCCGGTCCACCATTTCACGGTGCCCGGGATCACCCAGCAGCGGCATGGGCCCGCCGCCATGGGATATGAACAGGACATCGGTTGCTGTCTTCATGGCGATTGCTCCCGGGTTGATAAACGCTATTACTTTTCTTTCACTTGCACCGGCTGGCAGTTGTCCTGCCAGCCAACCTTTCCCCGTCCGGATTACGTGCTTTTCCGGATGACGCCATCCACAGAGAACCGTCCCGCACCCTGGACCGCCAGTGCCAGTGTGGCTGCCAGGAGCGTCAGCGCGTATTCGTAACCGTTGTTGGACATGAACAGGCCGTTGCTGATGTGTACCGAAAAAATCGCCACCAGCATGGTGAAGGCGGCAACCAGCGCCGCAGGGCGCGTCAGCAGCCCCAGTACCAGTGCCAGGCCACCGAAGAACTCGGCACCACCGGCCAGCAAGGCCATCAGGTAGCCCGGCTCCAGGCCAATACTGGTCAGCCACTGGCCGGTGCCTTCCAACCCGTAACCGCCAAACCAGCCAAAGAGTTTTTGTGCACCATGGGCGGCCAGAATCAGGCCGACCGGAACCCGAAGAACCAGTGCAGCAAATCCGCCATTGGATTGGAACAAAGCCTGTGTGAATTGAGTATTCATAATCGTAACCTCGAATCTTCTTGCCGTTGGTGTGCCTGAAGCGAGTGCCTCAGGTGATGGGGCTACTGTACTATCACCAAAACGAAAGACTAAGATGGATTCTGTTGCTTTATTATCAACAAAAAATTGATAACCAGAAAATACCACCGGACAGGACACGCCCATGGACCGCATCGACGCCATGCGCGCCTTCGTAACCGTTGTTAACGAAGGCACGTTTACCCGCGCCGCCGAGCGACTGGAGATGTCGCCCCAGCTTGTCAGCAAGTACGTTTCCCAGCTTGAAACGCATCTTGGCGTGCGCCTGCTGAACCGCACCACCCGGAAAATCCATCTGACCGAAGCCGGCACCCAGTATCACCAGCGCGCCCAGCAAGTGCTCAACGACATCGACGACATGGAAAACCAGCTAGACGACCTGCACACCCAGGCCCAGGGCCTGCTGCGCATAAGCGCCCCGGTGTCATTTGCCATCCGACACATGGCGCCGCTGCTGAGCGAATTCCAGAAAATGCATCCTGGCGTCAGCATCGATCTTCAACTGAACGACCGAAAGGTCGACATCGTGGAGGAGGGGTTTGATATCGCGCTGCGGATCGGTCACCTGAAAAGCTCCTCGCTGATCGCAAAACGGCTCGCCCCGATCAGGCTTGTGCTGTGCGCGTCGCCCACCTACCTTGAGCAACATGGCACTCCCGGGCACCCGCAAGACCTCGCCAACCATCAGTACCTGCGTTACAGCTACATGGATATGGACACTGGCCCATCGGTGCAAAAATGGCTGCAAGCCAGAGGGCGCCGCACCGGCGGCGAAATGGTGAGCAACAACGGCGACGTACTGGTGGAATCAGCCAAAGCCGGCGCCGGGATAGCCTTGCAGCCCACCTTCATCGCTGGCGCTGCCATCAAGGAAGGCAAATTGCAGATGTTATTGCCGGAGTATGAACCCGAACCCATGGCGCTCTACGCGGTGTATGCCCACCGGCAACTGCTGGCGAGCAAGGTTCGCAGCTTTATCGACTTTATTGACGGTTTTTTCGGCGAGCCGCCTTACTGGGACCGGTTTGATTAATCGGTCGTGGCAAGCCGTGAGTGCGGCAAAAGTGTGTTGATCCTTGCAGAGTGCGACGCAAAACCACGTCGGAGTGAGCCACCGGAGGCGAGATGCTTCCGGTGGCAATCAAAGGGACGACAGTATCAGAAATGAATAACCGTCCGGATACTCTTACCCTCATGCATCAGGTCAAACGCCTTGTTGATGTCTTCCAGAGGCATTTCATGGGTAATAAACACATCCAGCGGAATCTCGCCCTTCTCGGCTTTCTCCACATAGCCCGGCAGCTCGGTACGGCCTTTCACACCGCCGAAGGCTGAACCGCGCCAGACCCGCCCGGTCACCAGCTGGAACGGTCGGGTGCTGATTTCCTCGCCGGCACCGGCAACGCCGATGATGGTGGATTCGCCCCAGCCCTTGTGACAGGCCTCGAGCGCCGCACGCATCAGTTTCACGTTACCGACACATTCGAAGGTGTAGTCGGCACCGCCATCGGTCATCTCGACAATCACTTCCTGGATCGGCTTGTCGTAGTCGTTGGGATTGACCACATCCGTGGCGCCCAGTTGCTTGGCGATATCGAACTTGCCCGGGTTGATATCCACACCGATGATACGACCGGCCTTGGCCATCTTCGCCCCGATAATCGCCGCCAGGCCGATGCCCCCGAGACCGAAAATGGCGACCGTTGCGCCTTCCTCAACCTTGGCGGTGTTCAACACCGCACCGATGCCGGTGGTAACGCCACAGCCCAGCAGGCAGACCTTGTCGAGCGGCGCCTCTTTAGGAATCTTGGCCAGGGAAATTTCCGGCAAGACGGTGTACTCGGAGAAGGTCGAGCAGCCCATGTAGTGATAAAGCGGCTCGCCCTTGTAGGAAAAACGGGAGGTGCCGTCGGGCATCACGCCCTTGCCCTGGGTCGCGCGAACCGCGCCGCACAGATTGGTCTTGCCCGATTTGCAGAATTTGCACTCACCGCATTCGGCGGTGTAGAGCGGAATCACATGGTCGCCGACCTCCAAGTTTTTCACGCCCGGCCCAACGGCCTCGACAATACCACCGCCTTCGTGCCCGAGGATGGTCGGGAACAGGCCTTCGGGATCGGCGCCCGAGAGCGTGTAGGCGTCGGTATGGCAAACACCGGTGGCGACGATGCGCACCAGAACCTCACCTTCCTGCGGCGGGGCAACATCAATTTCGACGATTTCCAGCGGCTTGTTGGCTTCAAACGCCACCGCGGCGCGGGATTTAATCACTGGCAGGCTCCTCTGGATCGGTTAGGAGTCTCGGCTATTGCGGACCCCGGTTATTTGACGCGTTCTAGACGACCGGTCTACTATAGCAAACATGACATCGAACGACACCCGCAATCACATTATTCACACCGGCGCAGACCTGATCGGCCATAAAGGCTTTGGCGCAACGGGCATCAATGCCGTGCTGACGGCAGCCGGCGTACCAAAGGGGTCGTTCTACCATTACTTTAGCAGCAAGCACGATTTCGGCCTGGCGGTCATAGATACTTTCGCGGAGGAATACGACGCCAAACTGGATCGGATTCTCAACGACACCAGTCGCGCCTGCGTCGACCGCCTGCGAGCCTACTTCGACACCGGCTTTGAAACCATGACCAGCTGTCAGTACACCCGGGGCTGCCTGATCGGCAACCTGGGCCAGGAGCTGGCGGGGCAGAATGAAGCCTTTCGGCAACGGCTGGACACGGTGTTTGCCAGTTGGGAAAAGCGCTTCGAGCAGTGCCTTCGTGACGCCCAGCAGGCCGGGGACATCGGTGCCGATATAGATCCGGCAGACGCCGCCAGTTTTCTGCTGTCCGGCTGGGAAGGCGCCATTCTTCGCTCGAAGGTCCTCAAGTCCACGGAACCCATGGAGCGGTTCGTGAGAGTCTTTTTCAGACAGTGCCTGAACATCGGCTGAAATTTTTTTCGGCCAGTTACTAGTAGACTGGTCTAATTACATTTATGCAATCATGCAATCCCGAAGGAGAATGTTCCATGAGCAACACCAACGACCCGATCAACAGCAAAGTCGTGATTGTTACCGGCGCCAGCAGTGGTCTCGGTGAAGCCACTGCACGCCGTCTGGCCGACCGGGGCGCCAGACTGGTGCTGGCAGCACGCCGGGAAGACCGCCTGAAAGCCCTGGCCGAAGACCTGAACGCCAGCGGCACCGAGGCCATCTGGCAGGTCACCGACGTGACTGACCGTAATCAGGTCGAGTCGCTGGCGGCCGCGGCAAAAGAGGCCTTCGGCAGGATCGATGTGCTGGTCAACAATGCCGGGCTGATGCCACTGGCACCTCTGGACGCCCTCAAGGTGGACGAGTGGGAACAGATGGTGGACGTCAACATCAAGGGCGTGATGTATGGCATTGCCGCCGTACTGCCAACCATGCGGGAACAGCACAGCGGCCACATCATCAACCTGTCGTCGGTCGCCGGCCACAAGGTCTTCCCCGGGGCGGCGGTTTACTGCGCCACCAAATACGCGGTGAAAGCACTGTCTGAAGGGGTGCGCATGGAAGGCGGCGATGAGATCCGCAGCACCAATATCTCCCCGGGTGCCGTGGCAACCGAGCTCACCAGCACCATCACCGACCCCGACGCCAAAAAGGCGGCGGACGAGCTGTACGAGGTGGCCATTAACGCCGACGCCGTGGCCCGGGCCGTGGTCTATGCCATCGAGCAGCCGGCGGACGTCGATATCAACGAAATCATCCTGCGGCCGACGGCTCAGGAGTTGTAAGGTCCCACTGGCTCTTCCAGCCTGCTTTAACGCCGCCCTTCCGGGGCGGCGTTGTTGCTCCATATCCCGGCTTTTTGCCTATCCGTCACGCCCTGTTATTGACCCTCGAAAATCCAACGCCGATTAAACGTATTTCCCAATCCAGTTTGAAAACCTCAGAAATCTGGACTAACCATAAACATGTGTCTGGAATAACTGCACGGCTGGTTTTCCGGCTTCGACACGGCATCACCGCATTTACGGCAAGGCACTGAATGCACCCATTCCCATTGAGGGAGAGCAGGTTTATGAGTGATAAATTTTCCCGCAGGAAATTTCTAAGGAATTCCATACTCGGCACTGGCGCAATGACCCTTGGTTTCCCCGCGTTGAACGTTAACGCACAGGAGCACAAGGTCCGGTGCGGTGTCGTAACCTCGCTATCCGGTGCCAATCGTTTTGGTGGCAACCTGACTCGCAGGGGGTATGACCTCTGGGCCGAAGAAATCAACAAACTCGGAGGTATCGAGATTGCAGGAAAACGGTATCCCGTGGAAATGTTTTATGGTGATGCCCAGTCAAGACCCGCCTCCGGTGCGGATGCCGCTGAACGGCTGATCATTCAAGACAAGGTGGACGTCCTGTTCGGGCCCTATACCTCGGGCGTCACGCTCGCAGTGCAACCCATCAGCGCAAAGTACAAGGTGCCGATGATTTCCGGCTCAGCCGAGTCACCAAACGTGTGGCTGGCCAAACCGCCTTTCAATTTCGGGATGATTCCGGCGGTGGATCTGACCACTGACAAGTCCATGGTGGTGTTAGCCGACACTCTCGGCGATCGGGCAAAAACCGCATCGGTGATCGGGGTGGATGAGCCATTTTCCAAGGAGACAGCGGAGGGCTTCCGCAAGGGTGTTGAAGAATCCGGCCTGGAGTTACTGAGCTACGAGCTGTTCCCCGCCAACTCAGATCTTTCGGCCATTGTTTCCAAGCTCAAAGCAGCTGATCCGGACGTCGTGGCCGTGGGGGGGCACGAAAGTGTCTTTATCAATTTTGTGAATACGGCGAAGGCACTGAACTACAAACCCAAAGCGCTCATCATGCACTATGGCGTCACCTCCGCAGCCTTCATCAATGAAACCGGAAGCGAGTCGGAAGGCGTCCTCGGCGTTTCCGTGTGGACCGCGGGATTACCATACAAAGACGATCTGTTTGGAACCGCAAGTGACTATTCCGACCTGTCCTTTTCCAGGTGGGGAACGCGGCCGGATTACACCGAGGCCGCGTGTTCAGCCAGTGGCCTGGTGCTGCAGGACGCCGCACGCCGGCTCGGCAAAGCGCCGCCATGGGATCAGGAAACCCGGGTACAACTCGCCAAAGCCATTGAAGACACCGACATTGAAACCTTCTATGGCCCCGTAGGGTTTGCCAAAGAAGGAAGTCATTTCCACAACAATATCAAGCCTGTGCCGGTTGTCATACAACTCAAGAACGGCGACGTGGTGCCAGTGGCTCCGGAAAATGCGTCCAAGGGTGAGCTTGTTTATCCAATAAACGGCACATCCTGACGTAAAGCCGGATAAACAGTCGCCGGCAGTCAGCCTGAGCGGAAGGCCGTCGGCGAAGGCAACGCCCCGTCCACCAGGAGTACCGAGTTGGACCTTTTCCTGCAGACACTTGTCAATGGCATACTGATCGGCGGCATTCTGATTTGCCTCACGATCGGATTCCAGCTCACCTTCGGTGTGCTCCATGTGATCGATTTTGCGGTCGGAGGCTGGGCAATGCTGGGTGGTTACACCGCCTACTGGCTGGTAACCCTTGTCGGCATTGATCCTTTCATCAGCATTTTCCTGGTTTTTGCGCTTTTTCTCCTTATCGGCCGGGGCATGGGGCCACTGATTTACCGGGTCAGAACCAGCCGATATGCCAGACCAGACCTGATGGCGCTCGCCTTTACGTTCGGCATATTCCTGTTCATGCAGGGCGGCGCGCTCTGGCTCTGGTCCTATAACAGCCGCAGTGTCGAATCGGTTTTATCAGGGCAGTTCCTGAGCCTGGGCCCGGTCACCATTCCCTTGATGCGATTGTCAGCCTTTCTCATGGCAATGCTGTTCAGCCTGGGGCTGTTTATTCTGCTCTACCGGAGCCGCTTTGGCATGGCCGTCAGGGCACTGGCGCAAGACCGTGATCATGCAGGGTTAATGGGTGTAGACGTGAAGAGGGTTTCCGCCTGGGTGTATGGCATTTATACCGGGTTGACCGCAGCCGCCGGGGTATTGATCGCCACCATCTATTCCGTGAACCCCTCCGTAGGCGTTCGCTATACGCTCTTTGCATTTTTTGTTGCTGTCCTCGCCGGGCTCGGATCCGTTGGCGGTGTTCTGGTCGCGGGCCTCGCTCTTGGACTGCTTGAGGCCTATGTCGCCACCTATATTGGTGCCAGATATTCCTTACTGATTGTTTTCGGAACCCTGTACCTCGCCCTTCTGGTTGCACCCAAAGGAGTTCTGGGACGTGGCATCTAAACCGGTTCAAACCCCAAAGTTCATCGTCCGGGCCCTCCTCATCGGCGCCATTGCAATCGCCCTTGCGGTATTGCCGGCCTTTATTGATCCCTACACGCTGAGAATTGCCACCGGCGCCCTTATGTGGGCAGGCCTTGCCTGTGCCTGGAACATTGTGGGGGGTTATGCCGGGTATATCAGCTTTGGCCACTCGGCGTTCTTCGGCATCGGTGCCTACACCACCGCCATCCTGATGCAGTCTGATATCGGCGCCTCGTTCTTTGCCACCCTGATCCCGGCGATCATTCTGTCAATGGCGGTCGCGGTGGTTATTGGCGGGCCGACCATGCGGCTCCGGGGCGCCTATTTTGCCATTGCGACCTGGGCGTTTGCCGAGATGCTGTTGCAACTGACCACGGTGTTGGATTTTACCGGGGGCACCGCCGGGCTCTCCCTGCCCGCCTACCTCAACGAATTTTTCTTCTACTACACCATGTTGATCGCAGCGGTGGTCAGCTTCGCCGGAGTCTGGCTGTTAATCGAACGCTCGCGCTTCGGCTTCCGAATCAAGGCGTTACGCGATGACGAACCGGCTGCCCAGTCGCTGGGCATCCGGACGAACCTGGTCAAAGTCCAGTCCTTTGCGCTCTCGGCAGCTATCACTGCACTTTTCGGCAGCATCTACGCCTACTGGACCACCTATATTGACCCACATTCCGTCATGGGGCCGGATATTACGGACCAGATGGTTGTCATGGTGCTTCTCGGCGGCCTTGGAACCGTCTGGGGGCCGGCCCTTGGCGCCGTACTGCTCTGGATCACCAATCGTTACATCTGGTCGACGTTCGGGGACACCGTCATATACCTACCCATACTCGGCATTATTATCGCGCTGGTGGTTCTGTTCCTGCCCAACGGGCTGATCAGCCTTATTGTGGGCCCCCAGCGCGGCAAAGAACTGATGTCCAGTATTCTCAGAAAATTCTAGGAGAAGGCCTCTGATGTCACCTGCATCCCGCAGTGCCGAGCAGCCAGGGTATCCGCCGCTGAGGATAGAGTCAGTGGCCAAGCACTTCGGTGGGATTACCGCAGTTGACGGTGTCTCATTGTTCGCCGACGCCGGTGAAGTGGTTGGGGTAATTGGCCCGAATGGCAGCGGTAAATCGACACTGTTCAGCCTTGCCGCAGGTGGCCAGAAGCCAGATGCCGGGAAAATACTGTTACAAGGCATCGACGTTACTGGCTGGCCCACCTGGAAGATCGCCCGTGCCGGTATCAGCAGAACGTTTCAGATTCCTTCCCTGTTCATCAACATGACAGTCAGGGACAACCTGCTCGCCGCCGCTGTCGAGGGAGACTGGCAAGGCGCCCGTGACAGGATGAAAGATACTCTGGAAATGCTGGAGATCAGCCATGTGGTCAATAACCTGGCCTCTGAGCTTTCAGGCGGTCAGCAGAAACTGGTGGAGTTCGGGCGGGTCTGCATGCGCGACCCGAAAGTGATTTTGCTCGATGAGGTCACGGCCGGTGTGCATCCAAACATTCGTCAGATCATTCTGGGCGCCATACAGCGCTTGCAAAAAACTGGCATTACGTTTCTGATCATTGAACATGACATGGAAATGGTAAAAGAAATCTGCGACCGGCTGGTGGTGATGGATCAGGGCAAAGTCGTAGCAGAAGGTGACTTCGAAACCATCGCCAGCGACAGCAATGTCCAACAAGCCTACCTGGGGCGTACATGAGCAACGAGCTGAGCGTCGACAACCTGGTTACCGGTTACGGTAAACAGGAGATAGTGCATGACATCTCCGTCTCTGCCCGACCGGGGCAGATAACCTGCATTTTCGGCCCCAATGGCAGCGGCAAATCCACTGTTGTGAAGGCGATTGCCGGTCTTTTACCGGCATGGTCCGGACGGATCACACTCGGCAACACCGAGCTCACCGGGTTACCGGTACACGCCATGGTGCGCAACGGCATTGTGATGATGCCTCAGGGCGGGGGTGTATTTCCGCGCTTTACCGTCATGGAGAACCTCAGAATGGGCGGGTACGCGCTGGACAATAAACAGGTTGTTGAGGACCGTATTGAAGCGCTAATTGCGGATTACCCCAACTTGCAGCGCCGGCGGAATACCGCGGCGGGCTCACTGTCGGGGGGAGAGCAGATGATGGTGGCCATCGCCCGGGCGCTGGTCACGGATCCTGAGTTTGTGATGCTTGACGAGCCCTCAGCGGGGCTCTCCCCCGCGCTGGTCCATGAAACCATGGAGCGTGTTGTCAGCCTGAAGGAGCGCGGCGTCGGCGTCATCATGGTGGAGCAGAATATTCGTGAAGCCCTCCCTGTCGCCGACAGTGTGTATATCTTTGCAGGGGGGAAGCGCAAATTTGCAGGCACACAGAAAGACATCAGGGATGACAATCATCTGATGTCTATCTATATGGGCGGCGACTGACGGACACACGCCATTGATCCGACAATTGCCGAAGTCTTCCCATCTGTCCCAAAACCATTCTGCAAAATCCTTTCTGAATCCGGCGCGTATCTAGGAGAACAATCAAAAGGCCAAGGAGCTTCCATCTTGAATACGCTTTACTGGTTCACCCGCGACCTTCGCCTGCACGACAACGCCGCACTACTGGCCGCGTCCCGCTCCGACATGCTGCTCTGCGTCTACGTGGTGGACCCACGCTGGTTCGCGCCGGGGCCGCTGCAGAGCAAGACCATGGGGGATCACCGCTGGCGTTTTCTCTGGCAGAGTCTGGTGGCGCTGGAGCGCAGCCTGCGCCCACTGGGGCAGAGGCTGCATATTGCCTTTGGTGAGCCGGAAACGGTGATCCCGGATCTGGTGCACGCGCACCGGGTTGCCCGGGTGGTTCGCTCGCGGTTACCGGGTACCCGGGAGGCCAGTCAGTGGCGGGCGATCAAGGACAGGCTGCCAGAGACTCTGTTCCAGCAATTCGAAACCCTGAGCCTGTTTACCGAGGGTTCCCTGCCCATGACCCTGCGGGACCTGCCCAATACCTTTTCCCAGTTTCGCAAGCAGGTGGAGAAAACCGGCGAACGCTGCTCCGGGCGACTGAGAATCCGCACGCTCACGGCCCTGCCCCCACCGCCGGGTTTTCCGGAAGACAACCGGGGTGACTGCCCGCCCATCGCGGAGCCACTTCACCCCTTGCAGTTCATGGGTGGCGAAGCCGCCGGGCTCGAGCGACTCCGGGAATTTTTGTACGGCAACCACGGCATCGACACTTATAAGGAAACCCGCAACGCTCTGGATCGCTGGGATGCCTCGTCAAAACTCTCGCCCTGGCTGGCCAATGGCTGTCTCTCGGTCCGGGAGGCGGCGGAGAGCATTTCCGAATACGAGGCCAGTGAGACCGAAAATGAGTCCACCTATTGGCTCTGGTTCGAGTTACTCTGGCGGGAATACTTTTACTGGTGCGCGCTTAAGCACGGTGCCAACCTGTTCCGCCGGGATGGTGTCCAGCACAAGCATCGCCACGGCACCTTTTATGGCCATCGGTTCAAGGCCTGGTGCCAGGGTAATACCGAGTACCCAATCGTGAATGCAGCCATGAACCAGCTTCGGGAAACCGGCTACATGAGCAACCGGGCCAGGCAACTCGTGGCCAGCTGCTTCATCAACGAACTGGGGCTGGACTGGCGTTATGGCGCGGCATGGTTTGAAGAGCAACTGATCGACTATGATGTGGGGAGCAACTACGGCAACTGGCAGTACCTGGCGGGCGTGGGGGCCGACCCCAGAGGCCTGCGGCAATTCAACCTCGAGAAGCAGACCCAACAGCACGACCCCACCGGCACGTTTATCGACCGCTGGGGCGGGCACGCGGAACAGCCGGTAGGTTTGCACACAGTGGATGCGGCAGACTGGCCCCTGCTCTAACAGGCGAGACAGCTATGAATGATGTGACGGACAACGGAAGCACCAGCACAGCGCGGGAAACCCTGGCCCGCATCATCGACACCAGCTCGCCCGCCACCCTGCTGAGCTGCGGCACTCTGGCCACCGAGGTGTCTAAGATCTGGCAGAAACACCAGCAGGGTGTGGAGGTGCGCGCGCTGGACACCACCGACCCGAACGCCAGCCTGCTTCTGGATCGGGTTGCAGACCTGGCACTGATCACCGACACCCTCGAACACCTGCCCCATGATGAAGGCGCGTTGCTGCTCGGCCAGCTCAGAAACTACGGCACACACCAGATCGCTGTACTGGTGGGCGAAACGCCGGACTGGGCCTTTGCCGATTTCATCGGCCTCGGCTTCCGGCGCCATGCCGAGCTGAAAAGTGATAACGGCGCACTCACGCTGTACACCTACAATCTGGATACTTACAACCACAAACGGGCCTGGAACACGCCAGAGAACTGGGCCAATCCGGAAATGTGGGGCAAAGCATGGTGGTGAAAAGCGCGGTGGTAAACAGTCCGTCTTCCGAAAAACTCAAACCGAGCACCATTCGAATCGGCACAAGATACCGGGCCAACCGATTGAAAGGCCCCTACGACGCCATCGTGATCGGCTCCGGTATTGGCGGACTGACCACCGCCGCCTGCCTGGCCAAAGCCGGCAAGAAGATCCTGGTCCTTGAGCAACACTACACCGCCGGCGGCTACACCCACAGCTACGCCCGCAACGGCTACGAGTGGGATGTGGGTGTGCACTACATTGGCGACATGGGCTCGCCCCACACCCTGGGCCGCCGGCTGTTCGACTACATCACCGACGGCAAGCTGACCTGGGCGCCCATGGACGAGAACTACGACCGGTTCTTCCTGGGCGACAAGGTGGTCAACCTGCGCGCCGGCAATGAAGGCTTGCGCCACTCGCTGCTCAGCGCCTTCCCGGAGGAACAGGGCGCCATCGACCAGTACCTGAAGCTGCTGGGCAAGGTCGCTGACGGCATGCAGTGGTATACCCTCTCCAAGCTGACGCCCGGCATCCTGAGCCCGATTGTTCACAAAGGCCTGGACGTAGCGCTGCCAGACTGTTTCAACAAGACCACCTGGGACGTACTGAGCGAGCTGACCAATAACCAGGAGCTGATCGGCGCCATCACCGGCCAGTGGGGCGACTGCGGGGTCACGCCGAAACAGTCCAGCTTCATGGTCCATGCCCTGATCGCCAAGCATTACCTGTATGGCGGGTTTTACCCGGTCGGCGGTGCCTCGGAGATTGCCAAGACGATTATTCCGGTGATTCAGGAACCGGGCGGTGAGGTCTTCACCTACGCCGACGTGACCAACATCCTGGTCGAGAAAGGCAAGGCGACTGGCGTACGCATGGCCGATGGCGAGGAAATCCGGGCACCTCTGGTGATCAGCAATGCCGGGGTCATCAACACCTTCGAAAAGCTGCTGCCGCCCGATGCGGCCAAAAAGGTCGGGTATCAGAGCAAGCGCCGGCACATTATTCCGTCCATGCCCCACATCGGCCTCTATATTGGCCTGAAGGGCACACCGGACCAGCTCGGGCTGCCCCGCACCAACTTCTGGATTTACCCCAGTGCCGACCACGACGGCAACGTTCAACAGTTCCTGGACGACCCGGAGCACACGGATTTCCCGGTGGTGTATATCTCCTTCCCGGCGGCCAAGGATCCGGATTACCAGAACCGCTGGCCCGGCACCTCCACCATCGAGATCGTGGCGCCCACCACCTGGGAAATGTTCGAGCCCTGGCAGGACACCACCTGGGGCAAGCGCGGCGACGACTACGAGGCGCTGAAGCAGAAAATCACCGACCAGTTGCTGGAAGCGATGTACGAGAAGCTACCCCAACTTCGGGGCAAGGTAGATTACGTGGAAACCTCCACGCCGCTCTCCACCGCCTGGTTCTGCCGTTACGGCCGGGGCGAGCTGTACGGGCTGGACCACAACCCCGAACGCTTCGAGCAGGGCTGGCTGAAACCGAAAACCGACATTCCCGGGCTCTACCTCACCGGCCAGGACATCCTCACCTGTGGCGTGGTGGGCGCCATGATTGGCGGCCTGGTCAGCACCCTGGCGATCCAGGGCTGGCGCGGCGCTGGGCTGGCGAAGCGGATATTTGTGGGTTAAACCAATGCTGGCCGAGGACGACCGTGTCAGCTTTATTTACGATTTTAAGGTGCCTGCAGAAGAATCTGTCGATTCTGTTTACACTCAATTCGTTCGCTCATTGACAAAAAACCCTTTTCCTCATTGAAAATGATAGTATTTTTCAAGACTGGCACCACAACTGCTGTTGGACCTCAGACACCGAAAAAGTAGTAACACTGAGGTAACAACCATGAAGTTTAATTTTGCATCCAAGTTCATCGCTACCGCTATGGTCTTGTTATTCGCTGGCAGCGCTCACGCACTTCTGATCACTGCCGAAGCTGGCGGTGTTACGACCACCAGCGTTTCCGGGGCCAACATTGAAACCTTTAACAGCGGCAGTTGCGCCACCTATGCCAGCTGCACAGGCGACTTCACCATTTTCACCAGCTCCAGTGGTCAGAGCGCTCAACCACCGGGCATCGATAGCGCCTATCTGTCCGTACCCAACCCTGATCAGTCCGGAACAGCCTTTCTGACGCTAGGCACCAATGCTAACTACTTTGGCCTCTACTGGGGCTCAATTGATAGCTACAACACCCTGGCTTTCCTGTTCCAAGGCAACGAAGTCGCCAGCTTCACCGGCACTCAAATCGCCACCTTCATCCCGGGCACTGCAAATGGAGACCAGGCCTCTTACTCCAGCAACCGCTACTTCAACTTCTTCTTCGGCAGCCAGCTGTTCGACGAGGTTAAGCTGACCAGCAACGGGTATGCTTTCGAAACCGATAACCACGCGTTCGCGACCGTTCCAGAGCCGGGCACCTTGGCCCTGCTGGCCCTTGGCCTCACCGGACTTCTGCTCGCACGTCGCCGCAAACAAGCCTGATTCTCAGCAGTCCACTGTTTTGACCGGGGCGCCTTTGGGCGCCCTTTTTTTGAAAAGACGATCCATTCGACCGTCCGCTCGTAATCACTCTTCCACTGCCAATTGCGACCAGAGGGCGTGAGTAGGGGCTACTGCCCGACCCAGTACAAGCACCGATAGGCACCGCGCCATTGGCATTGCAGGCAAGGCTGCGCGATCATAGGCATACAGGTATCAAGCAAGGAACCCTCCCAATGGCTCTTTTCAGCCAGAAAAACGCCCGCAAACAGCTGGATGCCGAGGCCAGCAAGGTTCACCGGGCAGACCTGGAGGCGTTGCTGGACCGGCAGCGCGCCATTGAAGAAAAAGTGAAAGGCAGCGGCAAGCTGGCGCGTTTCAGCGCCGACATCAAGCTGATGTTTTCCATGATCCGGGACTACTGGTACGGCAACTACCGGAGCGTACCCTGGAAAACCATCGCCGCAATCGCAGGGGCGCTGGTGTATGTGATGAACCCGCTGGACGTCATACCGGACCTGATTCTTGGTTTCGGCTTCATTGACGATGCCGGCGTGGTGGCCCTGTGCCTGAAACTGGTTGAATCGGATCTGCACCGCTACGCCGCCTGGAAAGAGCACCAGGAAGATATGGAAAGTGTGCCCGGGACGAATTGATTAAAATCTGTACCGGGGGTAATCTCTCAGCCCTTCTTGCAGGACCTTTCAAACAACTCTGGAGTTACCGTGGATTTTGCCACACTGGTCGGCCTTGCTGGCGCGATACTTATTATCGCCTCTGCCGTGATTCTCGGCACCTCACCTTCGGTTTTTATCAACGCTCCCTCGCTGTTGATCGTGGTTGGCGGTACCCTGCTGGTGGTGCTTGCCAAGTTCAGCTTTGCCCAGTTTTTTGGCGCCTTCAAAGCCGCGGCAAGGGCTTTCAAGTTCAAATTGCCGGAAACCCAGGCCAGTATTGAAGAACTGGTGGACATCGCCAACGTTGCCCGTAAGGAAGGGGTTCTTGGCCTGGAGGGCCGGGAAGTCGGCAGCCCCTTTCTGGCCCAGGGTATCCAGATGCTGGTGGATGGCCAGAATGGCAATACCATCAAGCAGCTTCTTGGCAAGGAGCGCCTGATGACGCTCGACCACAACCGGTCCGGCGCCAAGGTATTTACCGCCATGGCCGACGTTGCCCCCGCCATGGGTATGATCGGCACACTGGTCGGCCTGGTGCAGATGCTCTCGAACATGGAAGACCCGAAATCCATTGGTCCGGCCATGGCGGTCGCCCTGCTGACCACGCTCTATGGGGCCATGATCGCCACCATGATCGCCACGCCCATTGCCGACAAGCTGTCGCTGCGAATGACCGAAGAGGCGCGTATGCAGTCGCTGTACATCGACGCCCTCGTTGCCATCCAGGAAGGCACCAACCCGCGGATTATTGAACAGATGCTCTCCAGCTACCTGCCGCGCAAGGAGCGTGAAAAACTCGCAGAGGCTGAGGTTACCTAGCCATGGACGAGTTACCGGAGGAGGAAAAACCGGGGATTCCCGCCTGGGTCGTCACTTTTGCCGACCTGATGTCCCTGTTGATGTGCTTCTTCGTGTTGCTGCTGTCGTTTTCGGAGATCGACGCCCAGAAATTCAAGCAGATCGCCGGCGAACTCTCCCAGGCCTTCGGTGTTCAGCGGGAAGTGCCGGTACTTGAAATACCGGAGGGCACCAGCCCCATCTTCGACAAGTTTTCGCCGGCGCCACCCGAGCCAACGGTGGTCAACGAAGTCAAACAGACCACCACCGAGGAAGCCCCTCAGCTCCAGACCCTGAAGAGTCCAACCGACATGGCCGTCGAAGCCGCCATGGAGGAACAGATGCAGGAAACCATGGATGAGATCCTGAAGGTCCTGGAGCCTGCTATTGCCGACGGGCGTATCAATGTCAGCCAGGATCAGCGGCGCATTGTGATTCGGGTGGAAGAAAAAGGCTCGTTTCCGTCCGGCTCGGCGCAGCTGACCTGGGAATTTGAAGGCCTGTTGCTGGATATGGCGAAGGTGCTCTCAGGCATTCCCGGCAAACTGACCATCGAGGGGCATACCGACAACCTCCCCATCCGCACCGATCGCTTCTACAGTAACTGGGATCTCTCTGCCGCACGCGCTGCCGCTGTTGCCAATGTGCTCGTGGCCCGGGACCAGGTCGAGCCCAGCCGTCTGTCCGTCACCGGGCTGGCCGATACCGAACCCAGGGTGCCGAACACCTCTGCGGAAAACCGTGCGCAGAACCGCAGAGTGGAAATCATCATCGATCTCTCCGGCCCGTTGCAGGAACAGGAAGTTCGCCTCAGGGAGCTCATTCAATCGGAATCCGAGAACCAGAAGTCGCCCCTCGGGATCGAATCCCACAGCGCAACGCCTGGCGAAATCAGCTGGTAAAAACACGCCAGATTGGTGCGTCACCCTGAAAAACGCACACCTTTAGTGCAAAAAATCCTGTTTGGCACCTGCCAACCACGCTCACGGTTGCCGCAACCCCCTTTCCGCTCTTGCAATGCATCGTTTTGGAACAGCTCTTGCTAAGGCTGCACCTGATCAATGCACAACAACACACGTCAAAAAGGCCCGACAGAGGCCAGACACACACCATCAGGAGCGAAAACCCGTGGAAATCACGAGTGCAGTACAAACCCTGACCGAAAGCGCCAACACGCTGTTCATTCTTATCGGTGCCATCATGGTGCTGGCCATGCACGCCGGCTTTGCCTTCCTGGAAGTTGGCACCGTGCGCCACAAGAACCAGGTGAACGCCCTGGTCAAGATCATGACTGACTTTGGCGTCTCCACCGTAGCCTACTTCTTTATCGGCTATTACGTCGCGTACGGCAGTCATTTCATGACCGGCGCCGCTGAGCTCACCGCCGCCAACGGCTACGAACTGGTGAAGTTTTTCTTCCTGATGACCTTTGCCGCCGCCATTCCTGCCATCGTCTCCGGCGGCATTGCCGAGCGGGCGAAGTTCTACCCCATGCTGATTGCCTCAAGCCTGATCGTGGCCTTTGTGTATCCGTTCTTCGAGGGCCTGATCTGGAACGGCAATTATGGTTTTCAGAGCTGGCTGCAGACCCGGTTTGGTGCATCCTTCCACGACTTCGCCGGCTCCGTTGTGGTGCATGCGGTTGGTGGCTGGATTGCCCTGGCCGCTGTCCTGGTACTGGGCGCCCGCAAGGGCCGGTACCGTAACGGCAGGGTGGTCGCCTTTGCCCCCTCCAACATTCCGTTCCTGGCGTTGGGCGCCTGGATTCTCACCGTGGGCTGGTTCGGCTTCAATGTCATGTCTGCCCAGACCCTGGATGGCATCAGCGGCCTGGTGGCCGTGAACAGCCTGATGGCCATGGTTGGCGGCATTCTGGTGTCCATGTTTCTGGGCCGCAAAGACCCGGGCTTTATTCACAACGGTCCCCTGGCCGGACTGGTCGCCGTCTGTGCCGGTTCCGACCTGATGCACCCGGTCGGTGCACTGGTTACCGGAGCGGTGGCCGGCGCCATCTTCGTGTACCTGTTTGAGTGGGCCCAGGCGAAAATCGAGCGTCTGGACGATGTGCTGGGTGTCTGGCCCCTGCACGGTGTGTGCGGTGCCTGGGGGGCCATCGCCTGCGGCATCTTCGGCCAGCAGGCCCTGGGTGGCCTGGGGGGCGTGAGCCTGATGTCACAGCTGATCGGTTCCGTGGCAGGAATCCTCGTTGCCTTCGTCGGCGGCCTGGTGGTCTATAGTGTAATAAACGCAATCTCCGGCCTGCGGTTGACCGAAGAGGAAGAGTTCAACGGTGCGGATCTGAGCATCCACCGCATCGGCGCCAACGCCGTCGAGTAAACAGGCGTGGTGGCCCGTCTTTTGCAGCCGGTTATCTTATTCGGCGCCGTAACCAACGGCGCGATTCAGGGAGATAGACCGAGCCATGCTGATCCAGACGCCGGCCGAAGGCCTGTACGACGAACTCTTTGACGAAGACAACCGGGTACGGAGCCATTGCCGGATGCTGGAACACTGGCTGGTCAACTCCGATGAGGACCTGATCGCCGAGAAACGCCGCGAGGCGGATGTGCTGTTCCAGCGTCTTGGCATCACCTTCAACGTGTATGGTGAGGACCAGGGGGCGGACCGGCTGATTCCGTTTGACCTGATTCCACGCGTCATCTCCGCCACCGACTGGCACATACTGCAAACCGGTCTCCGGCAAAGGGTCCAGGCCCTGAACCGCTTCCTGCACGACATCTATCACGACTACGAGATCGTCAAGGCCGGCGTGATCAGTGCCGAGCAGGTGTTTGCCAACCCCCAGTACCAGCCAGGCATGCAGAACCTGAAGCTGCCCCGGAACCTGTATTGCCACATCGCCGGCATCGACCTGATCCGTCATAACGACGGCGATTTCTACGTGCTTGAGGACAACCTGCGTTGCCCCAGCGGCGTGTCCTACATGCTGGAGAACCGCCGGATGATGATGCGGCTGTTCCCGGAGCTGTTTGCCCATTCTTCCGTGGCACCGGTGGAGCACTACCCGAACCTGTTGGGCGAAACGCTGCGGGCGGCCTCCCTCAAACCCGACCCTACAGTGGTTGTGCTGACACCCGGCCGGTTCAACAGCGCCTACTTTGAACACGCCTTTCTGGCACGGCAAATGGGGGTGGAGCTGGTGGAGGGGGCCGACCTGTTCGTCGCCCACAACAGGGTTTACATGAAAACCACCGTCGGCCCGCAACAGGTGGATGTGATCTACCGGCGGGTCGATGATGACTTCCTGGACCCGCTGGCCGGCAACCCGGATTCCATGCTCGGTGTGGCAGGGCTCTACGCGGCCTACCGCACCGGCAACGTGGTACTGACCAACGCCATGGGCACCGGGGTGGCCGATGACAAGTCCATCTACCCCTATGTGCCCGACATGATCCGGTTTTACCTGGATGAGGAACCCATCCTGAAAAATGTTCCGACCTGGCAATGCCGAAAGCCGACCGACCTCCAGTATGTGCTGGATCACCTGCCGGAACTGGTGGTCAAGGAAGCCCAGGGTGCCGGCGGTTACGGCATGCTGATCGGGCCGAAGGCGAGCAAGAAGGAACTGGCCACCTTCCGCAGCCTGCTCAAGGCCCGGCCCCAGGACTACATCGCCCAGCCGACGCTGAGCCTCTCCACCTGCCCGACCTTTGTCAATGAAGGCGTGGCGCCCCGGCACCTGGATCTGCGCCCCTTCGTGCTGTCCGGCAAGAAGATCCAGATGGTGCCGGGCGGGCTCACACGGGTGGCCCTGAAGGAAGGGTCGCTGGTGGTTAATTCATCCCAGGGTGGTGGCACCAAAGACACCTGGGTACTGGAGGACGACCCATGCTGAGCCGCGCCGCCGCAAGCCTGTTCTGGATGGCCCGTTACCTGGAGCGGGCGGAAAGCCAGGCCCGACTTCTCGATGTCAGCCTGACCATGGCCCTGATTGATGTGCCGGAAGACCGCACGGAACAGTTGTCCGTACCCCTGCTGGTCTCCGGAACCCGGGAAATCTTCTTCGATTACCATGAAGAAATTACGCCCCAGAACCTGATCGACTTCCTGCTGCTCGACAGCCGGCACCCCGCCAGTGTGTTCAACACCATACGCAGCGCCCGGGACAACGCCCTGCACGTGCGGGGCAACCTGTCATCGGACGTCTGGGAGAGCATCAACCAGGCCTGGCTCGAGATGAAGGAACTGCAGCGCCGAGGGGTAACCGAGTCCAACGCCAGCACGGTGTTCGACTGGGTTCGGGAACGCTCGCACATGTTCCGGGGCGCCGCCTACGGCACCCTGCTGCGCAACGATTCCTTCCACTTCCTGCGGCTGGGCACCTTCATCGAACGGGCTGATACCACCGCCCGGGTGCTCGATATCCGCCATGTGATGGCGATGAAAGCCATGGAAGACCACACCACCCAGGCATTTTTCGAGTGGACGGCAGTACTGCATTCCCTCGCGGCCTTCGAGGCTTACCAGAACACCTATGGCCACAACCTTGACGCCATGAGCGTTGCCGAGCTGCTGATCCTGGAACCGGATGTGCCCCGCTCACTCCATGGCTGCCTGCAGGAAATCGCCAGCCTGCTTGAGCAGGTGGAGAACGGCGATGCCCGCGGATCGCGGCGACTGGCCTCCAGCCTGTACGCCAATATCCGCTATGGCGACCGGGGCTATATTGCCGAACGGGGCCTGCACGAATACCTGGTGGATTTTCTGGACAGGATTCAGGGGATCTCCGCTCAGATCCAGCGAGACTACATGGGGTGGCAGGGATGAGACTTCATATCCGGCACGAAACGCGTTACACCTACGAAGCACCGGTGAGTGACAGCATCCAGTATATCCGGCTGACACCCCGCAATACGCCCCAGCAACGCATCCACGACTGGCACCTGGAAACCCCGGGAGAAACCAGCCAGATGGTGGACGGCTTCGGCAACCTGGTCACGGTGATGACCCTCGATAAGGCCGTCAACGAGATCCTGCTGACCGCCGAGGGCATTGTCGACCTGACCGGCAAACCGCTGACCCGGGACGATTCGCCCTTCCCGCCGGAGGTCTTCCTGCGCCAGACCCCGCTCACTGAAGCGGACGAAGCCCTGAAAACCCTGGCCGCCCAGTATCCCCCCAACAAGCAGGGCCTGATCCGGCTGATGAAGCACCTGCGCGCGCACGTGGCGTTCATGCCCGGCTCCACCACCGTGACCCACACCGCCAGCGAGGCATTCAAACAGAAGGCGGGCGTGTGCCAGGACCACACCCACATGTTCCTGGCCTGCTGCCGGAACATCGGCGTGCCCGCCCGTTATGTGAGTGGTTACATACACTCCTCGAACGACGCCCACGTGGCCACCCACGCCTGGGCCGAAGCCTGGATTGGCCGGAACTGGCAGACCTTCGATGTGGTGAACACCCTGAACGTGGCCGAAAGCCACATCAAGCTGGCGGTCGGTCTGGATTACCGCGATGCCGCGCCGGTTCGCGGTGTCCGCGCCGGTGGTGGCATGGAACACATGGAAACCCGGGCCTGGGTCACCAACCCGGCAGCCAGCCAGTAACAAAAAGCCGGCAATTGGAACAATAAAGCGCTCACACTTGGCGAGGGAGTTGATTAGACTACGCGCAGAGAACAGGCCTTTCAGGAGGGCTTCATGACCTATTGCGTAGCGATGCGGCTGGCCGACGGGCTGGTGTTCGCATCCGACTCCCGGACCAACGCCGGCTTTGACCAGATTTCCACCTTTCGCAAGATGCACGTGTTTGAAAAACCGGGCGAGCGCGAACTGGTGCTGCTGTCCGCCGGCAACCTGGCCACCAGCCAGAGCGTGATCAGCCTCCTGGAGCGCCGGGCCGGCACCGACGTGCACAATGTTCTGAGCACAGGCTCCATGTTCGAGACGGCGGAAATTGTCGGCCAGACCATGCGCGAAGTGATCCGCCGGGACAATCCGGACGGCAAGCTGGGCCATGTGGATTTCAGCTGTTCCCTGATCCTCGGCGGCCAGATTCGCGGCGAGGAACCCAGGCTGTTCAATATCTACCCGGAAGGCAATTTCATCGAGGCCACGGAAGAAACCCCGTTCTTCCAGGTCGGGGAATCCAAGTACGGCAAGCCGATTCTAGACCGGGTGATCAACTACCGGACACCCCTGAACCGAGCCTACCAGTGCGCCCTGATCTCCTTCGATTCCACCATGAAGAGCAACCTTTCAGTGGGCATGCCCATCGATGTCGCGATCTACCAGCGGGATGCCCTCAAACCCTGCTTTACCGAGCGGGTTGAGGAAAACAGCATTTACTTCCATGAGCTCCGCCAGCAATGGCACGAAGGCATCCAGGTGCTGTTCAACCAGCTGGAACCACCAGAGCTTGCGCCCCGTTAATTGCCGTAGCCGGTCAGCTCCATATAGCCCACACCGGAATGACTGCCGGAGACAGAAACCGGGCTCTCCCAGTATGGGTAAAGCCCGGTGTTGCGATAGTCACCGGCCGGGGCCGTCACCCTTAGGCTGACGCCGTAATCCGGCACCGCCAACCGCCACTGGCGCGGGTAATCACCCTGCCCGGAAACCGGCGTCATCCGGAGCTGGCCGGGCGCAAGGGCCACCGGTTGGCCCTGCGCCGGAATCCAGGTCCCGGACCGGAAAGTGCCTTCATCTTCCCTTAGCTGGAACGCCATCAGCTTGTCACCCGACGCCAGGTGCAGGGCGAACCAGTCCCAGCCCTGCTGGCCGGTCTTGAGAAACTGGCTGCTCCACTCCCGGTCAAACCAGCCTTGGCCGGAGACCTCCAGAATCCTGCCACCGAGGGTAACCGTGCCCTCAATCTGTATGTCCACCAGGCTGAAGTACATGGAGCCGGCACCGCTGGCGGATTTGGCGCTGAATCCCTGGTCCCCGTGCGCCACCGGATCACCGTTGATGCTCAGCCGCAGATCGTAGGACCAGTTGTCTGCCGATACCTGCAACCGCCACACCCCGCCTCCCGGCGACTCAGTAAGTTGCCAGTCGTCGAGCCAGACCGCCAGGGGCTCGGCCCTGGCGCCGGCATGGCCGACATCGCCTCGGGCCAGCTTTTCAGCAAAATAGTGCTGGCCGTCAAAGCTCACGGCGGCATGGGCCATCCAGGCGGCTTCCAGGGGCCAGTCGCCGGCCTCAGGCGGTGGCGCATCTGCCGGCCTGGGTTTGATTGCCTGCCGGAACTGGGTCCACTGCAGGCCCAGAGGGGCGCCTTCGGTGGTTTCCAGATTGGCGGTCAGGTACCACCATTCAATCCGGTGCTGGGGGTGGGGGCCAAAGTCCTCAGGAAAGTTCAGCCGGTCATCGGGGCCAGGCTGTAAAAAGGGCACCTCTGCCTGCGAATCCGCAATCCCGGCCAGGCCAGCAAAGCCGGCCTGTTCCGTTTGCTCCGAACAGCCCGCCAGAACCGGCACCAGCACGAGCCAGAACAACCACTTCATCGCTCACCTCCGGACAGCGCACTGGCACTTTCCGGCGCCGCGGCCGGGCTGTTCAGCTGCCGGCGCATCAGCAGGGCAATGCTGAGCCCGACCACCAGGCTGAGCACGCCAAGCTCCAGCCAGAACCGGGGATAGACCGCCATCGGCAGGGACCAGCCGAAGGCCAGGGGGTTGATCCGGTGCACCAGAACCCAGGTCAGCCAGACACCCAGGGGCAACGCCAGCAGGGCAATGGCGCTGGTCAGGGACAGCGACAGCCGGGTGAGCTGCATCGCCGCCTGCCGGCGCGGCAACCCCCAGACCACCAGCAACCGGAAATACCAGGCCCGGGTGGAGAAAAACACCCAGCCCATCATCAACAGGGCAATGGCGGCCAGTATCAGGGTCAGCATCGTCATGGCCCGGGTCAGCAGGAAGGTCTGATCAAAGATGGCGGAGGCCAGGGCCTCGACCGCCCGGTTGTCCCGGACGCTCACCTGCTCCACGCGCCAGATCTGCTCCAGCTTGCGACTGACGGTCGCTATCGACAATGCCCCCGGTGACACCGACAGGCTCTGAAAGCTGGCCCGGAAATCCGGCGGCAGCACCGACGCAGGAATCAGGATCTCGCCGGCGGGCCGGCCATAATCCGGGTAGACCGCCAGTACCGGGAAACGGGCAACCTCACTGCCCAGCCGCAACGAGAGCGTATCGCCAACCGCCACCCCCTGCCGGCGGGCCAGTTGCTCGTTCACCATCAGGCCCTGTTCCTCTGCCAGCTTCTGCCAGGGCGCATTCACCGATTCAAACAGTTGCCAGCCGGTCACCAGAGGGCCGATCGGGCCCAGCGCGAAGACATCCACCGCCGGGCCCGGCTCGCCGGCAGGGGTAACCATTGTCGCCCGGCCCCGGACCACCCGATGCCAGAGCCCGGATGCCGCCAGCTCCGGCTGCCCGGCCAGCCAGTCCAGGGCCGGACCGGCTGCCGCACCTTCAGGAACTTCAATGTAATAGTCTGCCGCCAGCCGTTGGGCCAGCCACCGGTCGAAGGTGCTTTCGAAGGTAGTGACCAGGGCCTGGACCGCCAGCACCATGGCCATGGCAAACTGCAGGGCCACCAGGGGCAAGGCCAGCCGCCGGGCCAGTACCGAGACTTCCCGGTAGCGCCAGCGGGCGAGTGGATCGGCCGCGTGCCCGGCACGCCAGTCTGCCAGCCTGGCGATGGTACGGGGCGCAAGGATACCGGCCGCCACGAAGACCAGGGACACGGCGACGAACAGCCACACCAGCGTGGATGCGCCGATCGACAGGGCAATACCCGCGAGCAGCAACACAACCAGCGACACCCCCTGCCCACGCCCCGCCCCGGACAAGCGTTGGGCCCATGGCCGGAGAACATCCGCCAGGCAGGCAACAAAAACGACCGCCAGCATGGTGGCCACCGGCACCAGCCAGCCACCGTCCTGCCCGGCATACAGCGGCACATCAAACAACCCGTCCAGGGCACGCCCGAAGCCGCTGCCCAGGCCCGTCGCCAGCCAGCGGCCGAACCAGACGCCCGGGACAATGCACACCAGCGCCAGCACCATGATCTCAAGGATCAGAAGCCGGTGGATCCGGCTCTGCGGCACACCAAAGCGGTGCAGCAGGGCAAAACTGTCACGGCGCTGGGCCAGCCCCAGCAGGTAGACGCTGCGCAGCAGCAAGGCCGTGATCAGCAGAACGAGAATGCCCAGCGCGTCCAGATTCAGCAGGAAGCTCTCGCCCAGCTCGCCGGTATCCGGCCCCAGAGTGAAAGCGGCGAGCCGGTAACCCGGTGGCAGCGACACATCGGCACCTGCGCCGGAGATCAGCAGCGACAGGGTGCGCTGCTGTGCGTTCTGATCCTCTGCCAGCTCCGCCGCCTTGCGGATATCCACAAACGGCGCGCCATCGAGTTCACCACGCCACGGCTCACGGTCCGGATGCGCCGACCCGAAACAGGCTGCCGCCAGGGGATCGATACCCACGACGCGTCCGCGCCCCGGCGATGTCACTTCCAGCCAGGGCATGACGCAGAGGCCTGCCCGCCTGAGCGTGACAAAGTCCTGCACCGACACTGGCTCACCATCGGCGCGGACCACCTGCTGGCGCTCGGCCACCGCAGACTCACTCTGATCCAGGCTGGCCCGGGCCTGACTGGTGAGGTGGTAAACGCCGGTCCAGAGCATGGTCGCCAGCACAATCATGGTGGCCAGCGCCAGCAGTTGCAGGGGGTGGCGGCGGTAGTGGCTGAACAGGGCGGCCAACAGGGTCATGGCGCGCTCAGGCTTCGGGCTGGTGCCCGAGATCCAGGTGGTGCGTGCATCGGGTGGCCAGTTCGGCATCGTGAGTGGCGAGAATCAGCGCGCAGCAATGGCGGGCCTGAAGCTCGAACAGTTGCCGGGTCACGGCTTCGGCGGTGTGGCGGTCCAGGCTGCCGGTGGGCTCGTCCGCCAGGATCAGGGCCGGGTTCATGGCAAACACCATGGCAAGGGCCGCCCGCTGGCGCTGGCCGCCGGACACCTGGTCCGGATAGCGGCCGGCAAGCTCGCCGATACCCAGGCGTTCCAGCCAGTCCCGGCACGGGTCCTCACTCCGCCCGGCGAGCCGGGCCCGCAGACGGACATTGTCCAACAGCGACAAAGCCGGCATCAGGTTCGCTTCCTGGAAGACCACGCCAACCTGTTGCCGCCGAAGCTGTGCCCAGCGGGCCTCCACCTGGCTGCTGCCTGCCGGCTTTCCGCTGTCAAAAATCTCGTCCAGTACCCGGATCCTGCCGGAGTCAGGCTGCTCCAGACCACACAGGATGTTGAGCAGGGTACTCTTGCCCGATCCGGAACGGCCGGTCAGCGCCAGTGATTCGCCGCGGCCCAGTTGCAGGGCAAGATCGCTCAGCACCGACACCGGCTGATTGCCGCTGCGGAATTGTTTGTTCAGGCCTCGGGCCGCGAGCAAGGGCTCTGCCATCATTCTCCACTCTGGTTATTCAGGGGCCCCCAGGGGCTCGACAACGGTTCCCCGCCGGCAGGCACGCCATTCCCGGAACTGTTCCAGCCAGGACAGCAGTGCCGGGATCACCACCAGCACCAGCAGCGTCGACAGCCCCAGCCCGAAGGCAATGGAGGTGGCCATGGGAATCAGGAACTGCGCCTGCAGGGACGTTTCGAACAGCAGGGGCAGAAGGCCACCGATGGTTGTCAGTGAGGTCAGCAGTACCGCCCGTACCCGTTGCACGACGGCTTCGTTGAGCGCGTCATTAATGGCCAGGCCCTTTTGCCGCTGCTGGTTATAGAAAGCTACGAGGATAATGGCGTTATTGACCACAATGCCGGACAGGCCAAACAGCCCGAACAGGGACAGAATGGTCAGTTGCAGCCCCATCAGCCAGTGCCCCAGCAAGGCACCCACCAGGGCAAACGGGATAATGGCCATGACAATCAGCGGCAGGCTCCAGGAGGCAAACACCCACGCCAGCACCACGTACATCAGCCCGAGCCCGATGATCAGGCCGGTTTTCATGTCCGCCATGGTTTCCCGCTGGTCGGCCGCCCGGCCCTCAAAGCTGTAGCGTACGTTGTGGCGATTGGCGATGTCCGGCAGCGCTTCGGCCTGCAGGCTGGCCAGAATCTGGTCGGTGGTGCTGACCCGGGTATTCAGGCCGGAGGTCACCTCAACGGCCAGTTTGCCCCCGGCATGGCGCAGGGCCTGGAAGCCCTGGCGGTGGTCGAGGTTCATCACCTGGCTCAGTGGCACGAAGCGCCCGTCCGGAACCCGCACGGTCATCCGGGACAGGGTCGACAGCCGTTCCCGCTGGTCCCGGGGCAGCTGCACGCGAACCTCCACCTCGTCCCGGCCGTCCTGGTATATCTGGGCAATGCGGCCATCGAACGCAGCCCGCAGCTGCCTGCCAAGATCCGTGGTGGTCAGGCCCAGGGCCTCGCCGTAGGGGCTGACCTGGTAAATCAGTTGCTCCCTGCCCCAGGGCATGTCGTCTTCCACATCCAGTACCCCCGGCAGGGTGGCGAGGGCCTGGCTCAGCTCCTCCGCCGCCTGCTTCAGGTTTTCGGCATTCTCACCGGTCAGGCGCACATTGACATCCCGGCCCGGCGGCCCGGCCTGGCGCTCGGAAATGGACAGGTTGTCCAGCCCTGCGGGAATCTTCAGACGGCTGCGCCACTCGTTGATGAATTCCGGATTTCGGACTGAACGGCGGTCCGAAGGCACCAGCTCGATCATCATCGACCCCAGTTCGTCACCGCTACGGGAGCTGCCTTCAGCCCCCAGGGTCGCGCCCTGAGTGGTCACCGCGTGCAGGATCAGATCGCCGCCCAGGGCCTGCTCGGTCTCATTGAGCGTTGCTTGCATCTGCGCGAGGAAATTCTCCACCGTACCGCGATCGGTGCCCGCCACGAAACTGGCATTGGCGTAGAGCACCGAGGGTTCCGGGGTCGGGAAAAAGTTGAAGCCGAGTCGCCCGCCGGCCAACAGGCCGATGGTCACAATCGCCAGGGCCGCGGCTGCCGCTACCGTGGCGCCGCGATGCTCCAGGCTGTAGCGGGAAAACCGGCGAAACCGCCCTTCCCGGAACCGGTCAAACCCCCGTTCAAATCCGCGCCGGAAGCGGCCCAGCGGCCCGGGTTGTTTCGGGGCGGGCGCATCCTGCCCGGTCTTTTGCCGGCCACGGATCACAAACGCGTGGCGCAGGTGAGCCGGCAGAACGATGAAGCACTCCAGCAGGGAGGCCGCCAGCACACAGATCATCACCAGGGGAATGTCGCCGAGAATGTTGCCAATCACGCCACCGACCACCAGCAGGGGCATGAAGGCCGCAACCGTGGTCAGCGACGATGCCAGCACCGGCCACAGCATCCGTTTGGCCGCGCCCTCGGAGGCGTAGATGGATTCCTCCCCCATGCGGGCATGGGCATCGGCGTCCTCACCCACCACAATGGCATCGTCGACAATCACCCCCAGCGCCATGATCAGGGCAAACAGGGAAATCATGTTGATCGACCCGCCGATCAGCCAGAGCACCGCCATGGCGGCGAGGAACGCCGTTGGAATACCCACGGCCACCCACAGAGCCACACGGCCCGGCAGGAACAGGTAAAGCAGGCAAACCACCAGCACCAGACCGCCCAGGCCGTTATTCACCAGCAGGGAAATACGATCGTCCAGTAGCTGCCAGGTTTCGTCGTAAACCTCCAGCTCGATGGTCGGCGGCAACACCGGCCGGGTATCCGCCAGCCAGGTTTCCAGCACCTTCGCAGCCACCAGTGAATTTCCGTTTTCCGACCGCTGGAGCTGCAGCTCAACAGCGGGCTTGCCGTCCTTCTCCAGAGTTATCTGGTTCTCCCGGGCTTCCTGCCGGATGATGGCGATATCGCCCAGCTTCAGCTGGATACGCTCGCCGCTGAGCACCGGGATATTCTCGAACTCCTGGGGGCTCCGGCGCTGCTCCACCGCCCGCAGCTCCCGGGTGGCGTCCTGTTGCGCCATCATTCCGGCCGGCAGGTCCCGGGATATGGCGGCAACCCGCTCGGCAATCTGCCCCAGTGACAGGCCCAGGGTTTGAAGCCGTTCAACCGGTACATTAATACTGATCTGCTGCTCAGGCAGGCCACGAATGGAGACCCGGTCGATGCCCCGCTGCAGCAACTCATCCTCAAACCGGTACGCCAGTTGGCGCAATTCGCCACGGGCCACATCCCCGGATACCAGTAACCGGGCCACCGGCTCGTACCTTTCCACCCGGGTTACCTGGGGTTCCTCTGCTTCGGCCGGAAAGTTGGTGAATTCGTCCACCTGCTGTCGAACGTCGTCCAGCGCCAGAATCGGATCGGTGCCCTCCTCGAATTCCAGGGTAATGGAGGACACGCCCTGGGCCGAGGTGGACGTCATCTTTTTCAGGCCATCGACACTGCGCAGGCGCTGCTCCAGGGGGTTGGTGATGCCCTGCTCGACATCCTCGGCGGAGGCGCCACTCCACACCACGCGAACGCTGACAATATCCAGCGCAAAGGTGGGGAAGAACTGGATATTCATCCGGGTCAGGGCCAGCACACCGCCCAGCAGCATCACCAGCATCACCAGGTTGGCGGCCACCCGGTGATGTACGAAAAACCCGATCACGCCTTTTCTGCGCCTCATTGCTCCGACGCTCCGGCATCGGCCACATCCACTCTGAGGCCGGTAACCGCGTTCGGCAGGTGCGTGGTGATCAGGCGTGCGCCGGGAACCAGGGCCTTACCGGACACCAGAAGGCGGCGCTCGCCGTTACTGCCGCGGGCTTCGCCAATACGTTCCACCTCGACACGCTGCATGCGGCTGTCCTCGTTCATCAGGTACACAGCGTTTGCGCCATAGAGCGCACTGAACGGAATCGAGACGGTCTGCGCCCGCGCTGGCCGCTCCAGCATCACCGGCAGCAATCCGCCCGGCCTCAGGGCCTGCGGTGAGCCCTGCAGCGCCAGGATCGCCTCGGTGCCGGCCGGGTCCGCCGTGCCCGCAAAACGCTCCAGTTCGAACGCGTGTTGCCGCCCCTCGCTGAAGGCGGACAGGGATTTACCCTCGCCGAGTGCATTCAGCAGCTCTTCACGGTACATCTCCGGCACTCGGGCCCGGAGTTCCAGGCCATTGGCCGGGTAGAGCGACAGCAGGGGCTCGTTGCGGGACACCTGGTCTCCCGGCGCTACCTGAATCCCGGTTACCACGCCATCGAAGGGTGCCCGCACGGTAGCCCGCTCGGCGTCCCGCCGGGTAGCGTCCAGGCTGGCTTGCGCCTGGGCCAGCCTGGCCTCGATACTTTGCAGTCGGGCCGGGTGGTCATCAATGGCCCGCTGCCTGTTGCTAAGGGTGAGTTCCGCCCGGGCCAGCGCATCAGTCGCTGCCTCCAGGTCCTCCTGTGACGCCAGGTTGCGTTTCACCAGTGCCCGGGTACGCTCCAACTGACGCCGGGCGTTGGCTTCAATCGACTGTTCACTCTCAACCGCCGCCTGATCGTTGCGGTAACGTACCTGTTCGGACCGGATCTGGGCCTGCAGGTCGGCCACCCGCGCCTCGGCCTCAGCCAGTACGGGCCGGATGTCGGCGTCATCAAGTGCAACCAGCAAATCGCCGGCCTGAACCCGCTGGCCTTCGGCAACCGGCCGCTGCCCGATCCGGCCCGCCAGGGTCGCGGTGATCGTCACCTGCTCCGGGGCCACGATCTCGCCATACAGCGGCAACACCGGCACATGGCTGCCCGGCTGCAGGGGCTGGACATTAACCCGCCAGCTCCGCTCCGTAGCGGTGACTTCTGCCGGTTCCGGGCGGGTCATTTTCAGAAACAGGAAACCGGCGATACCCAACGCCAGGATCAACAGGGGAAAAAGTCGTTTGGACATCAGTTCTCGGCCAGCCAGGTTAAATGGGGAGCATCCGCTTATCGGTGCTAATCTACTATACAATCACCAGTAAATTCAGGGTTCGCGTTCCGGAATCTGGAGCGGCAAAGTTTCGCACCCAACCGGGGCCAACCGGCAGCGATGGAGTCAATGACACTTGTCTGTGCAAGCGCATGTCAGCCTGCTCAACGTTTTCATACTGAACGCGCTGCTTGTCGTGTTGGTGGTGCTTATTCACCACGAGGCCCTGATGCGCCTTGGTGGCATGCTGGCCAAAATGCGCTTCCGCCACCGATTCCGCCTGATTGTCGCGGTTTTCGGCATACTCCTGGCGCACACCATTGAGGTCTGGACCTTCGCCATTGCCTATTTCTTCATGCACCACGCGCCTGGCTGGGGTGAGCTCTCGGGGAATTTCAGCGGCAGCTTTCTGGACGCCGTTTACTTCTCCTTCACCACCTTCACCACGCTTGGCTACGGTGATATACAGCCCATAGGTGACCTCCGCTATCTGACCGGTATTGAAGGCCTTACCGGGTTTGTGCTGATCACCTGGAGTGCGTCCTTCCTGTTCGTAGAGATGCAGCGTTACTGGCCGGCCCGGTAGACATTAGTCGAAGACCGGGGACGGCTGCTCCCGAAGTCTGCTCTAATAGCTCACCACAACGGCATGTGCACCTTCTGTGTACATGTAAAGATAACGTTTGCCAGCACAACAGACCAGGTACATGGAAGATTACCCGGAGTCACAGAAGCATCTGGCCCGCCCCTATCGCAAAGCCGTGCTCAAAGCGCTGCTGGGCCTGACGTTTGTCGGCGGCTTGCTGTTTTTCACGCTGAATATCAACAAACAGAACTACCCCCTGGCCTTTGCCGAACTGGTCATGGCCATGTATGCCATGGCTGTTTACCGGGCCGTCAGGAACACACAACACCTCGAACGCTGGATTCTTGCCTATACCCTGCCGTTTTTCACGACCATGATGTTCTCCCTGGTGTCGCCCCATGCAACCGCGTCCGTGTTCGCCTGGGTACTGTCGATTCCCATTCTTGCCCACCTGCTGATGGGCCGCCGGCTCGGGCTGATCATCTCGGCCTTTTACATGGCCTGTGCGGCACTGATTTTCTATTTCAAATACCGACATTCCGCCGAGATGATGCAGCCCCTGCCCATCGCCAACATCAGTGTTATGTCACTGACCGTTCTGGCCTTTTCGCATATCTACGAGATTACCCGGGAGCAGAGCGAAACGCGGCTGCTGAAAATCGCCCAGACCGACAGCCTTACCGGGCTGGCCAACCGGGTGCGCCTGAACGCCGTTTTCGAACAGGAACGGGCACGCTGTCTCCGCCACGGAACCCCCATGTCGGTTCTTTTGCTGGACCTGGATCACTTCAAGCAGGTCAACGACCGATTTGGTCATGAAGCCGGGGATCTGGCACTGAAGCAGGTGTCGAAGATCCTGCGGCAGACCCTCAGAGCAACGGATCTTCCGACCCGCCTGGGCGGCGAAGAGTTTGTCGTTCTGCTCACCGATACCGCGGCGGACAAGGCGCTTCAGGTGGCGGATAAACTGCGACTGGCCATCGAAGCTTCGCCGGCTCTGTACCAGGACCAGCCGATCCTGCTGACCGTCAGCGGCGGCATCGCCCAGTTCGGCACCGACGGCCATGACCTGCGCAGCCTGATCAGCCGGGCTGACCAGAGCCTTTACCAGGCCAAGGATGACGGCCGGAACCGGATTCTTGTTGCCGGTACAGCACCGGCACACTGCCCTGGCTGATACCGCCCGCCGTCACACCCATTTGCAGCGCGCGAGTGTGTAGTACAGCAGTGGCACCACAATAATCGTGAATACCGTGGACATGGCCAGCCCGAAAATCAGCGAAATCGCCAGACCATTGAATATCGGATCGTTCAGGATAAAGTAAGCACCCACCATGGCCGAGATTGCCGTCAGGGCAATGGGCTTGATCCGGACGGCACCGGCCAGAACGACCGCCTCGCCCAGATCCACGCCCTCATCAATCAGTTGCCGGATAAACACCACCAGCAGGATCGAATTACGAACAATGATCCCGGCCAGGGCAATCATCCCGATCATGCTGGTGGCGGTGAACTCCCTTCCCAGCAGGGCATGGCCGGGCATGATGCCGATCAGGGTCAGTGGAATCGGCGCCATGATCACCAGTGGCAGAAGGTAGGAACGGAACTGGGCCACCAGCAGCACGAAGATCAGGAATATCCCCACACTGTAGGCAATACCCATGTCCCGGAAGGTTTTGTAGGTAATCTGCCACTCACCATCCCATTTGAGGGCGCCGTTTTCAGGCAACACCGGCTGGCTGATGAAATACTGCTCTGGCGCGCCGGGATCCTGTTCCAGACGATCGACCATGTCGAACATCCCGTAAAGGGGTGAATCGATCTCGCCCGCCATGGCAGCTGTTACGTAGGTCACCGGCAGCAGGTCCTTGTGGTAGATGGCACCCATCCAGTCCGCATCCCGGATGTCGGCAATGCTGGCCAGCGACACCAGCTGCCCGCTTCGGCTGCGCACCTTTACAGACAGCAGGGCCGAAGGCTGGGCCTTATCGCCCTCGGCAAGAATGATCCGGATCGGCACCGGGTATTTGGCATGTTCATCGTGCAGGAAGCTGACGCCCCGGCCACCCAGGACCGTCTGCAGGGCCAGCACCACCTGGGCCTGGGAAATCCCGAGCCGGGCCGCACGGGACCGGTCCACGACGACCTCCCACTGCCGGGTGGGCGCCTCCAGGGAAGTATCGATCTGTACCAGCCCGTCCACCTTGCTCATACCCTCGGCCACCCGGGTGGCCAGCTCGGCACGGCGTTCGTTATCCACGGCGTAGATTTCCGCCACCACCGGCGCCAGAACCGGCGGCCCCGGAGGCACTTCAACCACCTTCACCTCGGCGCTGTACCGGTCGCCGATGTCGGTCAGCGGGCCTCTCAGAGCCTGAGCGATGGCGTGGGACTGCCGCGCCCGGCTCTCCTCGCCGACCAGGTTTACCTGGATATCGCCCTGATAGGGTTCGCTGCGCAGGTAATACTGCCGCACCAGGCCGTTGAAGTTGATGGGCGAGGACGTGCCTGCGTAGGTCTGCCAGTTGGCCACCTCATCGACAGTCTCCAGGTAATGCCCCATTTCCAGCAGCGCCCGATGGGTCTGCGCCATGGGCGTGCGCTCTGGCATGTCCACCACGATCTGCAGTTCGGATTTGTTGTCGAACGGCAGCATTTTCAGGATCACCGCCTGGAACACCGGCAACGAAGCCGCCGCAACCGTCAGCAATACCACCCCCAGCGCCAGCAACCGACGCCGCCAGGCATGATCTCCAAGAAATGGCGACAACAGGGTCCGGAAGACGCGGAGCGAGATGGCGCTGACGCCATCGGCGGAATTCGAGGCTTCCGCCGCCTCTTCGGCCGCCTGTCCCTTCTTGTGCCGCAACAGCCGAAGGGCCAGCCAGGGTGCCACCACAAAGGCGACAATCTGGGAAATCACCATTCCGGCGGAGGCATTGATCGGGATCGGGCTCATGTAGGGGCCCATCAAGCCACTGACAAAGGCCATGGGAATCAGCGCCGCCATGATAGTCAGGCTGGCCATGATGGTGGGGGTGCCCACTTCGTCTACCGCCACCGGAATGATCTCTTTCACCGCGCGGCGGGAGTTCTGGATACGGCGGTTGATGTTCTCGGTAATAACGATGCCGTCATCCACCAGGATGCCAATGGAAAAAATCAGGGCAAACAGGGAGACCCGGTTCAGGGTAAAGCCCCAGGCCCAGGAGAACACCAGCGTCAGCAACAGGGTGATCAGCACCGCGACACCGACGATCAGAGCCTGGCGCCAGCCCATGGCAGCCAACACCAGAATCATGACCGCGAGGGTGGCGGAGATCAGGTCTGAAATCAGCTTCCGGGCCTTCTGGGAGGCCGTCTCACCGTAATCCCGGGTCACCAGAACTTCCACGCCCGCCGGCAGTGCCCGGTTGCGCAACAGTTCCAGCCGTTTCTTGATGGCCGTGGTGATTTCGATGGCGTTCTCGCCCGGTTTCTTGGCGATCGCCAGGGTGACCGCCGGGTAAACCTCGCCGGGCTTGCCGGCGGCACCGGTCTGCTCGCCCGGGCCAAAGCCGGTCATCACGCTCTGGTCCGGAACCGTGCCGCCCCGGCGAACCCGGGCCACATCCTCCAGGTACACGGCGGCCCCCTTGTGCATGCCCACCACCAGGTTGCGCACATCCTCCACGGTCTCCAGCAAGGTACCCACCTGCACCGGTATCGACAGGTTGTTGCGGGTTATCCGGGATTCCTGGCTGCTGGCATTGGCGGCCTGAAGGGCGTTCTGGATGTCACTGACCGTCAGTTGGAAACCGGCCAGCAGGGCCGGATCAAACACCACATCGACACGATCGGGAATCCCGCCCACGGTGTAGACATCCCGGGTACCCGGCACCCGTTTCAGGGCCACCTCCAGCATGTGGGCCAGACGGGTGAGCTCCTCAGCGGTATGGCCGTTGGCCGGGTCGTACAGGGTCAGGGTCATCACCGGCACGTCTTCGATGCCCCTGGGCTTGATCAACGGCTGGGTGACACCAAGGTTCGCGGGCAGCCAGTCCTGATTGGAATAGACCTTGTTGTACAGGCGCACCAAGGCATCCTGCCTGGGCACACCCACCTCGAACTGTACGGTGATCAACGCCTGGCCCTGCCGGGATACCGAGTAGACATGCTCAATACCCTTGATCTCGCTCATCACCTGCTCCGCCGGAATGGCGATGGCACTTTCCACCTCCCGGGCGCTGGCGCCCGGAAAGCCCACCATGATGTCCGCCATGGTGACGTCGATCTGCGGCTCCTCCTCCTTGGGTGTGATGATCACCGCCAGGACACCGAGCACCACCGCAAGCACCGCCAGCAGCGGCGTAAGTTTGTTGTCCTGGAAAACCCGGGCAATGGCGCCGGAAGGCCCGACGCCCGGCAGTTGCTCGCTCACCGGTTTTCCTCCCCACCTGGCTCGGCGGCCCCGGGCAGAGTCAGGCGGTCACTGCCCACCAGCGCCGACGGATTGGTCACTACCCGTTCGCCCTCGCTGAGCCCCGCCAGAATTTCCAGCCGTTCGCCATCGCGAACGCCAATACGCACCTGGCGCAACCGGGGGCGCTGGTCACTGCCCAGGACATACACCGCCCGGAGTTCGCTGCGGTGGATCAGACTGCTGGCCGGAACCCAGAGGGCCTCCCGGCTGGCAACCGGTACGCTCACTTTCACCAGCATGCCCGGAAAAAGCGAACCGTTCGGTTCATTCAGGCGCATCCGCAACCGGAACGTGTGTGTCTCGGGGTCTGCGTAGGGGTAAAACGTCATGTCACCGGTTTCCAGCACCCGGCCGTCTGCAAGGGTGACCCGGGCCTGGCGTTTGTTGCGCGCCAGATCCGCGTACTGCTGGGGCAGATCAACCACGACCCGGAGCTGCTCCAGCGACAAACCACTGAGCAGGGGCTGCCCCGGGCTCACTGCTTCGCCCAGCTCTACGTGCCGTTCGGTCAGAATACCGCCATACGGCGCAAGAACCCGGGTGTAGCTCAGTTGCTCCTTTGCCTCGGCAACGGCGGCCCGGGACCGTTCAACCCTGGCCCGGGCTGCCGCCAGGTTATTCCGGGCCTGGTCAAACTCCTGGCGGGATACCAGTCCGCGCTGGTGGACTTCCTCAATTCGGGCAAAACGCTGGCTCGCGTCGGCCAAAGCGGCCTCCGCCTCTTCGAGCCCGGCCTGGGCCTGGTTCAATCGCGCCTGCTGTTCGCTGTCTTCAAGCTGAACAATCAGATCACCGGCCGCCACCGAGTCGTCGACGTCAAACGGCAGTTTCTGAACTGTGCCGCTGGTCTGGGCTGAGACGGTGCTCTGCTGAACGGCTTCAATCACGCCATCCAGCCGGACGGTCTCCTGAAGCTCGCTGCGCTCGGTGACCGCCGTCGTCAGCTGTGAGTCGCTACCCTGACCCTGGGCGGCAGAAGCCAGAAGCCCAAGGGTAACGATCAGACCGGCCGCTGCTGTTCGTCTCATTACACTCCCCCTCGGATGCATTTTTGGTTATTAGTTAATAATTAAAGGTTATCAGCAATTCCCCACGGAAAACATGTTAAGGAAGCGCGTTACACCGATGGTTTCTTCTTCAGTGCTTCAAAACCGATGATGATGTCCATCAGCTCGCTGGTAATCTCGTCCTGGCGCACCAGCCTGAACTGCCCCCCGACCTCCTCGAGACGATCTTCAACGGCCTGTTCCGCCTGCTGCATCAGGGCCAGCCGGGCCGCATTCTCGGTGACCAGCGCTTCTGCCGAGGCCTGGAAGACGGTGGCAAAGATGTGGTTCCGCAGCAGTGCGGCAAACAGCGGCGTGGCCGACATGGTGTAGTCGGGCAGGGACCGGGATTGCCAGCCGGTGTGGCCCGGGGCTGACAGCAACGAGGGCGCCAGTGGCAACAGCGGGGCCATGACCGGTTCCCGCTGTCCGCGCCCGGCCCGCCGGGTGAACGCCAGGGTGACAGCCACCCGGTTATGCAGGTCACCGCCACCAACCTCATCCAGCCGGGTGACGATGTCGCCGGCCAGACGGCCAATGCCGTCCGCCGAGGCCGGCGGCAGGAAGCTGGTATCCGGGGTGAGCCCCTGATCCGTGAGCGCGTCTTTCATGCGGGCCCCGACGCACAGAACCCGGGTGTTGTCGGTGGCCTCCGTTGCAGCCCGGGCATGGCTGGCAAGCGCTTCGTTGTAATTGCCACACAGGCCGTGATCAGAGCCGAACACCACCAGAATCCGCTCGGCCTGCGCGGCCACCGGCATGGCAATAGGCCCGGTCTTGGCCATAAAGGCACGAAGGCCGTTCAGCACGGTCTGGTGGTAGGCCGCCACGGATTCTGCCGCCCGCTCATAGGGCACGGCATTGATGGCAGACATGGTTTTCATGGTGTGCACAATGCCGCGAATACTGGTAAGCGTTTCGGTCCGGCGGGACAGGGCTTCAAGCGTCTGGGTCATCGGCACCGTCCTCCGGCAACGCCAGACTGCTGCGGGCCACCCGCAGGATGGTGGCTTTTTCGTCCTTGTCCAGAGGACGATTCTGACTGATGCTTTCGGCGATGGCGTCCAGTCTGTCGCCAACGCCCTCTCTCATGCGGACCATGGCATCGGCAACGGCGCCTTCCGACAGACCGTCAAACAGCCCTTCCATCGCGGCCGTCAGCACCAGCAACTGTTCCACCGCCGGCACCGGGTCGCGCTCGGGCTGGCGCAACGCAGCACGCACGGCCGCTCCGCGGCTCAGGCGGGCCCGGGTGTTGTCATCCAGTCGGGTGCCAAAACGGGCAAAATCTTCAAGTTCTTCAAACTGGGACAAGGTAACTCGCAGGTTGCCGGCGACATCCCGGAAGGCCCGGTGCTGGGCCTTGCCGCCTACCCGCGACACCGATAACCCGATATCCACCGCCGGGAACTGGTTTTTGCGCACCAGCCGCGGCGACAGATAGATCTGGCCGTCGGTAATCGATATCAGGTTGGTGGGAATGTAGGCAGACAGGTTCTCAGCCTGGGTCTCCACCACGGGTAACGCGGTAATGGAGCCACCACCGGCTTCCGGTGTGAACTGGCCGGCCCGTTCGAGCAGCCGTGCGTGCACATAGAAGATGTCCCCGGGGAAGGCTTCCCGGCCCGGCGGCCGACGCAGCAATAGCGAGAGTTCCCGATAGGATCGGGCGTGGTGGGTCAGGTCATCGAGAACAACCAGTACATCCCGCCCCTGATTCGAGAAGTACTCCGCCATGGTCATGGCCGCATAAGGCGCCATGTAGGCCAGGCCAGGGGCATCCTCATCGCCGGCGGACACCACAATGGTGTTCTCAAGCTGACCGCTCTGGCGCAGGGTCTCTACCACCCGGGCCACCGCGTCCCCGCGTTGCCCGATGGCACAGTAGATACTGAGCACCTCCGAGCGGGCCTGGTTGAGAATGGTGTCGACCGCCAGCGACGTTTTTCCGGTCTGCCGGTCACCGATAATCAATTCGCGCTGGCCGAGCCCCACCGGCACCGCGCCATCAATGGCCTTGATGCCGGTGGCCAGCGGACGGCTGACCGCCGCACGGCTCAGAATGCCCGGGGCGTTGACCTCCACCGGCTTCCGGGCGCTCGCGGCAACGCTGCCTTTGCCATCCCGGGGCTCCCCGGTGGCGTCGAGAACCCGGCCAACCAGACCCGGCCCGACCGGTACGCTGAATACCTTGTGAGTCCGCCAGACATCCTCACCTGAGGTCACCCGATCGGAAGGCCCCAGCAGGATAACCCCCAGCCGGTCCGGTTCCAGATCAAGCACCACGCCCCGGACACCGGAGGCAAACACCAGCAATTCATCCGCCAGGGCACGGGCCAGGCCGGAAACCACGGCAATACCATCCCCAACCTCTGCCACCCGGCCTACTTCCGTCAACGCCAGTGCCGGAGTCGGGCCCTCCAGCAGGGTCCCGACAAACTGGCTGGCATCGGCCCACTCCGGTGTTTCAGCCATGATGATTCACCCGGCCGGAGTCGCCTGCCGCCAGCCGGTCGGTCAGCAGGCCAGCCAGATCATCGGTATAGCTGTCGACCGTCCAGGCCACCTGAACACTGCCAATGCGCAGGATCAGACCGGGTGACTGCCCGGCATCCGTGGCAAAGCTCAGGGTCAGCCCCGGCACCAGGCGTTCCAGCGAAGTCCGCATGGTTTCCTGAACCGCTTGGGGCAGCGGCGAATGGGTTGTCGCCGTCGCCTGGCCGGCATTGACGTCACCAGCGGCCAGTTCCCCGGATAGCGGCTCCAGCCGCGCCATCACGGTCAGGGCCATGCGCTCCTCCATATCGGCATCCGCCAGGTCATGCAGTGCCCGGCGTACCAGCTGATACAGGGCATCCGCACTGGCCATGTGCAACTCCCTGATAAATCTGGCCCGCTCGGCCTCCAGATGGGCCTGCCAGTCCTGCTTTTCCTGTTCCAGCTGTTTGCGGGCGGCTGCCACCATGGCGTCTCTCTGCTGCTCGGCCTGTTCGCGAATCTGCCTGGCGTGGACGGAATCCTCCGCCAGCAGTTTCTGCTTCTGCTCCAGAAAGGCCGCTTCGGCGGCGGCGGCCTTTTCCCGGGCCACTGCCGCCTCACCCATGCGTGTGGCGATTTCCGCCTCCCGGGCGTCGATACCGTTCAGGATGGGCTTGTACAGGAAGCGCTTGAGCAGCCAGACCAGCACCAGAAAGTTGCCAACCTGGGCAATGACTGTGACCCAGTCAACAGACATGGTTCACCCCGCCGCCGACTGGGCAGCCTGCAGCGCCTGATCCCAGAACGGGTTGGCAAACAGGACGATCATGGCCACCACAAAGCAGTAGATGGCGGTGGACTCGATCATCGCCAGGCTGACAAACAGGGTTCGAGACAGGGTCGATGCCGAATCCGGCTGCTGGGCAATGGCCGCAAGTGCGGCGGCGGCCGCCCGGCCTTCACCAAGCGCCGGGCCCAGCGCCCCGAAAGAGACTGTCAGACCTGCAGTCAGAATGGAGACTGCGGCAATAAGGGCAAGATCGGTCATTGGTCTTTCTCCTTTTCCGGGGGTTTCCCGTGAGTAGCGGTGGCGGATGAGATGTAAACCGTCGCCAGGACGGCGAAAATGTAGGCCTGGATCAAACCCGTCAGCAATCCGAGCACGTCCATCACCACGGGGAAAAAGAACGGCGCAACCCCCAGCAGGATGCCGGCGATAACGGCACCGCTCATGACGTTGCCATACAGGCGGATGGCCAGGGACAGCCCGCGCGAGAACTCGCTGATGATATTGAACGGGAGCATCACGACGGAGGGCTCGATATAGGTTTTCAGGTAGCCCCGGATGCCCTGGCGGGTAATGCCGAACAGCGGCACGGCAATGAGCACAGAAAGCGCCAGCGCGGCGGTGGTGGACAGCGAGGCGGTCGGCGGTTCGAAGCCCGGCACCACCAGCAGCAGGTTCGACAGGGCGATAAACAGGAACAGCGTGCCGGAAAAGTACAATACATGGCGGGACGCGCGGGGTGAGATCTCCTCGATCTGGCTCTGGATAGCAGTAACGATGACTTCCAGGGTGGTGCGCCAACGATTGGGTGGGACATCCGGCCGCAAATGGCGGGTAATGATAATCGAGGCAACAGTCAGGACGATCATCACCAGCCAGGTATTAACGATGGTCTCGTTAATACCGATGCCGCCGAGGGTGAACAGGATGGTTTCATCGGGCGTCAGTTGCATCAGGCATCCTCCGGGCGGGGCGCGTTGGCCATGGCAATAGCGATCAGGCGCACCACGAAAAAGGCCAGGCCGTAGCCGGCAAGGCTCCAGAGCAGGGTGGCGCCGGCCGTCACCAGCCAGCCTGCCGCCAGCAGCAACCCGATCCGCACCAGGGCGCTGGGCAGCAGCAGCGCATGGGGCCGGGATGAGGCCAGCGCCAGGCGCACCGTCAGGGCCAGGCCGGCAAAATACAGGCTACTCACCAGCACGCCGACTCCAAAGCCCGTCAGCGCGGCCGGCCAGTCAATGATCATCATGGTTATCCTCCTCTTCCCTGCTTTCCCGGCTGATCCAGGCCCAGGCAATGAAACCACCCACCACGACGCCGCCCAGAATCAGGGCAATCACCCAGGAGAAATCCTGGGGCATGTGGCGATCCAGCCAGAGCCCGAGAAAGGCCCCGCCAACGGTTGGAACCGCAATCGACCACCCGATCATGCCGAAGGCGCCCAGGCCCCGCAGCGGGCTCACCCCGGGGTTGTCCCGGGCCTGCTTCAGGCGCCGGGCCCGACGGCCGATGCCCTCTTCCGGAGACTCCCGCCGCCGGCTCATGTTCCGCGCTTCTGGAGGCTGGCAAAACGGCGCACCATGCCGGCCTCGAGCCTGGACAGTGCCGAGCGCGCAACACGTTCGTCTTCATCCACTTCGATAAAGGTTTTCCGGACGCTCTCCTGCAGTGAGTCCAGATTCTCACCCGCCACACCGCGGCGGGTTGCAACCTCAACCTGATGGCCTTTTTTCACCAGAATGCCTTCATCTATGCCGAAAATTGCCTCACTGCCGTCCGCCAGGGTCAGGATCAAAACCGACGGCACCAGCGAGGTAACAAAATCAATGTGATTGGGCAGCATGCCGAAGGCGCCGTTCTCGGCGACGGCAAACAGCTTGCGGGCCATGCCCTGATACAGCACCCGGGTCGGCAGCCGCAGGCAGACATCCATCTCCGTTGCCAGTGTCATGCCACCACCTCGGGCAGGGCGCCGATCATGTAGTACTCACTTTCATTCTGGTCGAAGTCGGTCTGTTCCAGCAGGGTTTCACAGCCACTGAGCGTCTCTTCGATGGTCACACGCTTGCCTTCCGTGCCGGTAAAGGCCGCGGTGGTGAAAAACGGCTGGGTGAGAAACCTTTCCAGCCGGCGAGCCCGGGCAACGGTCGACCGGTCAGCCGCCGACAGTTCCTCAATCCCCAGCATGGCGATGATATCCCGCAGCTCCTCGTACTCGGCGAGGGTGCGGCGCACCGCCCGGGCGATGTCGTAATGCCGCTGGCCAACCACCGAGGGCGTAAGCATCACCGAGGATGACGCAAGCGGGTCGATCGCCGGGTACAGGCCTTCACTGGCTCGCTTGCGGGAAAGCACCACGGAACCCGACAGGTGGGAGAAAATATGGGCGGCGGCCGGATCGGTGAAATCGTCGGCGGGCACGTAAACGGCCTGAACCGAGGTGATCGAGGCATTGCGGGTTGAGGTGATGCGCTCCTCCAGCTCGGCCAGTTCGGTCGCCAGGGTGGGCTGATAGCCAACCCTGGACGGCATGCGCCCCAACAGCCCGGACACTTCCGAGCCGGCCTGGACAAAGCGGAAAATATTGTCGATCAGCAGCAGCACGTCCCGATGCTGTTCATCGCGGAAATATTCCGCCATGGTCAGCGCGGTCTTGCCGATCAGAAACCGGACACCCGGGGCCTCGTTCATCTGGCCAAACAGCATCACCGTGCTTTCAAGAACACCGGTCGCGGCCATTTCCCGGTACAGCTCCTCCGCCTCCCGGGAACGCTCGCCAATGCCGCAGAACAGGCTGACGCCCTTGTGCTGCCGGGCCATGTTGTTGATCAGCTCGGTAATCAGCACCGTCTTGCCAACCCCGGCCCCGCCGAACAGCCCGGTTTTGCCACCCCGCTCGATGGGGGCCAGCAGGTCAATCGCCTTGATACCGGTCTCCAGTACCTGGCTGCGGACAACGCGATCCTCCAGCAGGGGCGGGAGCTGATGAATGGCCCGGCGTTCGTCGGTGGCCGGCGGCGGCTTGTTATCCATCGGCGCACCAAAGACGTTGAGCATGCGGCCAAGTACCGCATCACCCACCGGCACACTAATGGTCGATCCCGCCGCCCGCACCGGCATTCCCAGCCCCAGCCCCTTCACCGGGGCCAGCGCCATGCAGCGGACCACACCATCGTCTTCCAGCACAGCCACCTCCAGCGCCATGTTGCCGGCATACAACAGCTCGCGGATGCGCGGTGCCGGCCCGGAAAACCGGACACTCACCACGCCGCCCCGGATGGCAACAATGGTGCCAGTGCCGTAGTCCCCCGAATCAACCCGCTCAGTCTGATTCATGATTGCAGCCGCTACCCGGCAGACACACGGGTGCCTGCCGATCCGTCAAGAATAGCCACCGCATCCTGCAGCCGGCCAATGCCGCTGAGCCCGCCGGCCCCGGCAAACTCACAGGCGGCCTGGAGCTTGGGGCCCATGGAACCGGCGGGCATGTCCAGGGCCTGCGCCTGGCTCACCGTCAGTTCGGGCACCGGCGCGGCCTGATCGGTACCGAAATCGCGGTAGACGGCAGTCACATCGGTCAGCAGGAGCAATGCATCCGCCCCCAACTGCCGGGCCAGCAGGGCGCTGGCGGCATCCTTGTCGATGACTGCTTCAATGCCCACCATGCTGCCGTCCTCCCGGCGCAGCACCGGTATGCCGCCGCCTCCGGTGCAGACCACCACCACACCCTGCGCCAGCAATAGCTGCAGCACCCGCAAATCGGGAATTTCCAGGGGCTTGGGAGAGGGCACCACCCGGCGCCATTTGTCACCGTCCTGGGCGATGGTCCAGCCTGCTCCCTCTGCCTTGCGCTCGGCCTCTTCGCGTTCATAGACCGGCCCGACAAACTTCGTCGGCTTTCCGAAAGCCGGGTCTTCGGGGTCCACCACCACCTGGGTCAGCAGGGTTGCCACCGGCCGGTCATGCTCCAGGGCATTCTCAAGTTCCTGTTCGATCATGTAGCCAATCATGCCCTCGGTTTCGGCACCCAGGACATCCAGAGGGTAAGCTTCATCAGGCTTGTAGGAAGCGCCCTGCAAGGCCAGCAGCCCTACCTGTGGGCCATTGCCATGGGTGACCACAAGGTCATGGCCGGCCCGGACAATCGCCGCCAGTGACCGGGCCGCAACCTGCACATTCTTGCGCTGGACCGCCGCGGTCAGCGGCTCCCCGCGTTTCAGAAGGGCATTGCCGCCCAACGCTGCAACCACCAGCATGTCAGCCTCCCAGGGTCGCCACGAGGACGGCCTTGATGGTGTGCATCCGGTTCTCGGCCTGATCGAAAACAATCGAAGCCGGGCTTTCGAACACCTCGTCAGTCACCTCCATGGCGTCGATGCCATAGGTTTCCTGGATTTCTTTGCCTACCACGGTTTCGGTGTTGTGGAAGGCCGGCAGGCAGTGCATGAATCTCGCCCTGGGATTACCGGTTTTCGCCATCAGGGCCGCATTCACCTGGTAAGGCATCAACAGCTTGATCCGTTCGGCCCACTTCTCCTTGGGCTCACCCATAGAGACCCAGACATCGGTATAGACGAAGTCCACGCCGACAACCGCGGTATCAATATCCTCAGTGATGGTGATGCGGGCACCGGTTTCTGCCGCCAGTGTTGTTGCTTCATCCTGCACCGCCTGAGTCGGCCAGCAGGCCTGCGGCGCGCACAAGCGCACGTCCATACCCATCTTGGCACCGCCGATCAGCAGGCTGTCGCCCATGTTGTTGGCGGCATCGCCGATGAACACGTAGGCCACCTCCCGCAGCGGCTTTTCCACATGCTCCTGCATGGTCAGGAAATCCGCCAGTATCTGGGTCGGATGGAATTCGTTGGTCAGCCCGTTGTAAACCGGCACCCCGGCATACTGCGCCAGCTCCTCGACAATCGACTGCCCGAAGCCCCGGTACTCGATGGCGTCGTAGACCCGGCCAAGCACCCGCGCGGTGTCTTTCACCGATTCCTTGTGCCCGATGTGAGTGCCGGTCGGCCCGAGGTAAGTCACCCGTGCGCCCTGGTCGAACGCGGCGACTTCGAACCCGACCCGGGTTCGGGTGGAGTTTTTCTCGAAGATAAGCGCGATGTCCTTGCCCTGCAGCCGCGGCACCTCCGTGCCGGCGTACTTGGCGGTTTTCAGGTCTGCGGACAGCTTCAGCAGGAAGCTGATTTCCTTCGGTGTGAAATCCCTCAGGGTCAGAAAATGCCGGTTCTTAAGGTTAAAAGCCATGGAACGTCTCCTTTGCCGTTAAACAGCATCCCGGATGGTCGGGCAGCTCATGCAGCGACCACCGCCCCGGCCCCGGCCCAGCTCGGCACCGGGTATGGCGAGCACCTCGATGCCGGCCGCCGCCAGTGCTGCGTTGGTATCGTCGTTGCGGTCATAGCCGACAACCACGCCAGGGCTCAGGGCCAGCACATTGTTGCCGTCGTTCCACTGCTCCCTCTCCCGCTCTTCCGGGCTGTCGCCACCCGTGGCCACCACCTCAAGGGCCGGATACCCGAGAATCTCGGCAACCACCTCAAACAGGTGCCGGGGGTCCTGGTTAAAGGTAAGTGTTTTTGCGCCTTCACCGGGGCGCAGGTCATAGCAGACCACGGCATCCGCCACCTCCTTGAACGCAGTCACCACGTTGCCGCCACAGAAGGTAAAGACGGTATCCAGGTGCATCGCCGAGCGCGACCTGGGCAACTGGCAGGCAATCACCCGGTCCACCATACCGCCATCGAACAGGGCTTTTGCCAGCTGGCCAATGGCTTGGGGCGAGGAGCGTTCGCCCATGCCCACCAACACCGTGCGATTGCCCAGGGGCATGATGTCGCCGCCCTCCAGGGTGGCCAGGCCATGATCGACCAGTGGATCGCCCCAGTGCACCGTGACCTTGCCGGCAAATTTCGGGTGAAATCTGTAAATCGCGGTCATCAGCAGGGTTTCCGGCTTGCGGGCAGCCCAGTACATGGGGTTCAGGGTGACGCCGCCATACACCCAGGCGCTGTTGTCCCGAGTGAACAGGAAGTTGGGCAGCGGAGGCAGCACGAAGCCGAAATGCCCGAGGTGGTTGCCAAACAGCCCGGCCGGATCGAACGGCAGATCCGCCACCTCCAGACCACCAATCAGGAAGGCGGCCAGAGCCTGTTCAGGCAGTTCGTCCATCCAGGCCCGCAGATCCGAGACCATGCCCACACCGATGTGGTTCCAGGTAATCCGCTGGTCCAGAATCCAGGCGCGCCCCTCCGGAATCGCCAGGGTTTCCGCCAGCAGCTCGTTAACGTCCAGCACCTCGACCCCCCGGCCCCGCATGACAGCGGCGAACACATCATGATCCTTCTGGGCCTGCTTGACCCAGAACACATCGTCAAACAGCAGGGCGTCGCAGTTGGATGGGGTCAGCCGCCGGTGGGCAAGGCCCGGCCGGCAGACGATGACCTGGCGCAGGGTTCCGGTTTCCGAGTGCACTCCAAGACTTGATTCAGACATGGCAAAACTCCTTTTGCCCAGGGGTTACAGCATGGTGCCAATGCTGATGATCACACTGATAAACACCGTCAGAATGAGCAGCAACGGCCAGATAAAAGCCAGCCAGCGATCGTAGGCCACCCGCGCTATGGCAAGCCCGCCAACCACCACCGCAAAGGTGGGGTTGATCAGGTTCACCAGGCCGTTGGCAGACTGGTATGCGGTCACCACCAGATCTCGCCCGACATCTGCAAAGTCCGCCAGCGGTGCCAGGATCGGCATGGACAGAACAGCCAGTCCGGAGGACGAAGGCACAAAGAAACTCATGCCCACCTCAATCCAGAACATCAGGTTGATGAAGGCCAGCTCCGGCAGGCCACCCAGGGAGGTTTCCGCGCTGTGCAGGATGGTGTCGGCAATCATGCCCTGCTCCATGATCACCACGATGCCCCGGGCAAGGCCAACCACCAGGGCAACACCGAGCAGGTCCCGGGCACCATCCACAAAGCTGCCGGTCAGTTTCTTCTCGCCCAGACGGGCAATAAGGCCGATCACAATCGCTGCACCGAAGAACAGCGCGCCCATCCGCGCCATCCACCAGCCCTGGGACGACACACCCCAGATCATCACGGCGAAGGTCAGCCCGAAGACAATCAGGCAGACGATCTGGGTACCGGTGAGGCTGGCGCTGTGAATCTCTTCGTCATGCCCCTGCAGGAACAGCTTGCGGTGCGCCGCCCACTGCTTTGACACCACCGAGCGAGAGGGGTCGGCCTTGACCCTATGGGCATAGCGCATGACATAGGCAATACAGATCAGCAGGCCGCCAACCAGCAAAATAAAGCGCAATACGATGCCGTCGGTAAACGGTATACCCGCCGCGTTGGCCGCAATCACGGTGGCAAAGGGATTGATGGTGGACCCCAGCACGCCGATGCCGGCGCCGATCAGAATGATGGCAACACCGGTCACCGCGTCGTAGCCGGCGGCGAGGATCACGGGCACCAGGATGGCATAGAACGCCAGGGTTTCCTCGGCCATGCCGTAGGTGGTGCCCCCCAGGGCAAACAGGGTCATCAGGATAGGAATCATCCAGATTTCATGGCCCTTGAGGTGGCGCATGGCGCTGCGAATGCCGGTATCAATGGCCCCGGTGGCATTCATCACCCCGAGAAAACCCCCGAGGAACAGCACAAACAGGGCCACATCAATGGCATTGGCGGCGTAACTGTCCGGGTCGTAGAACCCGGCCGTGGGGGCCAGCATGACATCGACAAAGCCCTGCGGGTTGGGGTCAACAATTTCATAGGTGCCCGGCACGGCGACTTCCCGGCCGACTTCTTCATTCATCACCCGTTCGTATTGCCCTGCCGGAATAACCCAGGTCAATGCCGCGACCAAGGCAATCAGGCAGAACAGTATGGTGTAGGCCGTAGGAAACCGCGAGGCAAGATCGTTTTCCGGGTTTTCAGGGCTTTCAAGGCTTGCGGGTGGCTTGTCATCTTCAGTCACGATGCGTCTCCTGTCCTTAATCGCATAGCGCAGACAGGCTCCTTCCAGGAGCCTCGGGGAGGGCTGAGCACATCCTTCGGCGCCGGGCGCCACGGACTCAGATCTGCATGGCTACAGCATAGTTCATGAAGTGAGATCCGAAGTTGAGATAGCGCAATTTTTAATCGGCCACAAAAAAGCCCCGGATGGAGGAGTTGGTTCCACCCGGGGCGAGAATGGCACCCGCCGGCTATGACAAGCGGGTAACCGCCATAATTTGGCTTACCAGCGTGCGGTCAGTGCCACCCGGAAGGTCCGGCCCGGCTCGTTGACCCGGTAGGCTTCGCCGGTAAACAGGTCCTCGCGACTGACGTGGGGTGCCCAGGTCTTGTCGAAGACGTTATCCACCGCCCAGCTCACGGTCAGATAGTCCATCAGCGGGTGGCTGCCATTGAGACTGAATACGCCATACCCCGGGGAAGGGCCCGGATCGAGGCCGGATTCTTCATCAATGCGGTCCTGCCGCCGTGCCAGCATCCATTCGGCCTGGACGGTATGGCCCATGTGGTGCCAGCCCAGAGTCTGGATGTACTGCACCGGCGGAATCCGTGGCAACGGCTGGTCGCTGTCGTTATTGGTCCCCCGGACACTGGCCAGTTTGCCGGTGGCGCTCCACGTGCCGTTGCTCCAGCCCAGCTCGCCTTCAACACCCAACAGGCGGGCATCGATGTTCCGGTAGCGAATAACGTCCGGGGCCGGCTCGTAACGCAAGACGAAATCGTCCACTTCGTCGATCCACACCGCCGGGCGCCAGTGCCAGCCGTCATTCTGCCCGGCCAGGCTCAGCTCCAGCTTGTGATGTTTCTCGGTCTCGAGGTCCGGATTGCCGACCCAGGCGGTCCCTTTGGCAACATAGCGCTCATTGACCCCGGGGAAGCGAACGCTGTGAGAGGCGGTCAGCTCCAGAGTGTTCATCGGCGAGACCCGCCATTCACCGGTCATGAAACCACTGATGTTGTCATCGGTGGCTTTGGTATCGGTTACGCCATAGACGTTCTCGTAGATGGATGCCGGCGACATGGGCATGGCATCCGGCTTCATGGTGAACGTTTCATCGGCACGATTGGCGTCCATTACCACCCGGTCATAACGGATGCCCGCGCCGAGGCGCATGTTGACCCGGATACGGTGGAAGGCTTCGGCAAACACCCCGACCCGGTCACGCTCCACATCTGGCCAGAGGAAGGAGGCCTGGTTGGTCAGATCCGTGCCGTTGTACAGGGTGGCATCCCAGGTGTTGCTCTCGACATCGACACCGACAGCAATGTTCTTGGTGTAGTCGATGGTCTGGTCCAGCACCAGCCGGGCGCCCCGGGTCCGGGTTTCCGAAAGTGTCTGCATTTTCATGGGCATGCCCATTTTCATCGGCGGCTCACGCAGACTGAAATTGTCCATCACGTGATCCACATCCGCCTGCCAGGCCATCAGCTTCCAGCCACCGCTGGCTACCGGCGCACCCAGCTCCAGGCGGTACATGTCGGTGTCGGTCTTCGGGGCATCCATGCCGGAGGCGTATTTCACATCCCGTTCTTCCTGGCGGCTGACCATGCCCTTCACATAAAAGCCATTGTCCGCTGTCCAGGCGCCGTCCAGGCGGCCCTCAGTGTTCTCAAAGGCGCTCCGGACCTCATTGCCATCGCCGTCCTCGTAATCCTCGGCTTCCTCGTAACCGGCAGACAGCCGAACGTAATTGTCACGATCACCCACAGCCGCACTGCCGTTGACCAGCCTGCCCTCGCCATTATCCGACCCGCCGAGGGTGAGGTGCCCGGTGGTGCGATTGCCATCGGCAAAGGTTGGCGCTGCCGTCGTGGCGACTATCTGGCCGCCGGCAATGGGGCCCCAGCGCAGGGTTTGGTTGCTGGTACGGACTTCCAGTACCTGGGGCAGCGCGGAGCTGAGCCGACTGGTGGGCGGATCCATCCGGTTCGGGCAGGCACCTTCCACCCGCATGCCGTCGAGCAGCACATCGACCCGTTCCTGGCCCTGGCCACGGATCACCGGGTCCAGACCACGCCCGCCCAGTCGGGACAGCGATACTGAAGGCGCCGAATCCAGCCGGGACACCGGCTCCGGCGCCAGGGCCGCTTCCGACAACCGGGCCGCCTCGGCGGACTGGCCTTCGGTGACACGGATCAGCAACTGATCATCGTCCTGTACCTGGGAAAATGCGGGTGAAGTGACACATCCAGCCAGAATCAGGCCGATAATGCGTGCCAGGGTTTTTTCGGTCATGCCTGGAGGTTCCTTACCATCAGGGGAGCTGCAACGTCGGGTTAACTGCCGGTAATGATAAAGACAAACCCGGCGGCGGGCTTGGGACACAATGCCGCACCCCCAAGGGGGTATCCCCGGCGAGAACGCAGGGATAGAATTCCGCGCATGGAATGGCTGACCCACTCACAGACCGGATTTCAACAGGCTGCCCGCTATCTGCTGGGCATGCGTTTGACGATTGTTGCGCTGCAGCTGATTTCGATCGCCGTGGCGGAAACCATGGTGGCCCTGGCACACCGCGCGGAAGCGGTGATTCTGCCCCTGGCCTACGGCGTTCTGGCAACCCTGGCCTGGCTCTGGTTTACCCGGCGCCCGCCGCGTTCGACGCAGGCGGTCAGTCTGGTGCTGATCGTCGATTTGCTGATGACCGGAGTCTGGCTTTACCTCACCGGCGGCTATACCAACCCTCTGGTTTCGCTGTTGCTGCTGCCCATTGCCGTTGCCATCGTGCTGGTGCCGCTGGGCCAGAGTATTGCCGTAACCGTTGCCGGGGTGGCGGTCTACACCTCCCTGGTGATCTGGAACACCCCGGTAACCCATGAACATCACAGCGCCAACCTGGCCCAGTTGCACCTGGTTGGCATGTGGGTCACCTTTGCCACAACCGCCGCCATCCTGCTCCTGGTTGTCGGTGCGCTGGCCCGTCGACTGCGCCAACAACAGGCCCAGCTTGCGCAGATACGGGAAACCCGGTTGCGGGATGAGCAAATCATTGCCCTTGGGCTCTCCGCAGCGGCTGTGGCCCATCGTCTGGGCACACCGCTGAATACCATGACGCTGCTGGTGGAGGAAATGAAATCCGCAACCCCCGGCGGCAAGCCGGATGCCGATGATCTTGCACTGATGGAACAGCAACTGGCCCTGTGCAGCGGCCATCTTCAACAGCTGTCCACGGCGGCCATGCAGGCCAGAACCGCGCAGCTGGAGACCCTGGCCGCCCGGGACTGGGTCGCGCGGCTGAGGGAATCAGCCACCCTGCTCTGGCCGGGAGCAGCCATTGAATGGCGGCAACCGGCACCGGACTGCGCTGTTGCTGTGGATGCCACGCTCGACCAGGCGGTGCTGAATGTGCTGGCCAATGCCGTCACCGCCAGTCCGTCCTGGGTTGCCGTTGCGGCCCGCAAAGCCGCCGACGACCGGCTGGAATTGGTTGTTGAAGACCATGGCGTTGGGCTTGAATCAACCCCTGAAGGCACGCTTGGTGACCAGGTGGTCAATTCGGAAAACGGTCTTGGGGTCGGATTATTCCTGTCCAACGCCACCATCCAGCGTCTCGGCGGCACGCTGAAAGCCCGGGTGGGTTCTGAGGGCACAACCATCATTATCGATCTGCCGGTCGCGGCAGACAGAAACAGCGTGGCGGGAGAACAAGTGTGAGCGAACCGCAGGTCTGGCTGCTTATTGATGACGATGACGCCTTTCTGCAGGTGCTTCAGCGTTCCCTCAGTCGTCAGGGCATTCAAGCCAGCCTGGCCCACAGCCATCAGGAGGCGAAAGCAACATTGGCGGGCGAACAGTTTGACCGATGTGTCCTCGACCTGAATCTGGCCGGCGAAAGTGGCTTGCAATTGCTTCCGGAGCTTCTGGATATGCGCCCGGATCTGGAAATCCTCGTACTCACAGGTTACGGCAGCATCGCCACGGCGGTGGAGGCGATGCGACGGGGTGCCATCAATTACCTCTGCAAGCCGGTAACCGTCAACCAGCTGATGGCCGGGTTCGAGCCACTTGACGGACCACCGGACCTCCGGAATGCACCACCCTCAGTGGAAGAAATGGAGTGGGAACACATCCAGCGGGTCCTCAATGGAAACGAGGGCAATATCTCAGCTACCGCCCGGGCCCTGAATATGCACCGCCGTACGCTGCAACGGAAATTACAGAAGCATTCCCGCTGGCGGCAGTGAACACCGACTATCTGAAAAAAAACTGACATCCATCAAGACGCTTCAACCATTTGGCCATGGTTTTACTGCGCCATTCCGGTAGCATTCCCTACCTTCGAAATCCGCGACATGATCCGGACAAAAGCTGACGGGCCCCATCCCGTTACCCGAATTTCGGAGGCTCAATACCAGCTCAGCCACTATACGTGCCAAAGGTCTCACAGGGAGGAGAGTTCATACATTTACCGGCCGGAAAGCAGACACCGACTCTCATGCCCAGATCCCCGAAAACGCTTCAGCCACCCGCAGATATCGACCCCAATCGCCTTGCCCTGATTGCGGCGGCAACACCCAATTTCCTCGTGATGCTGGATGACGCCGGGCGCATCGAATGGGTGAACCCCAGTTTCGAAGAACAGACGGGCTACCGGCTTGAAGAAATCCGGGGGCGACTCCCGAGAGATGTGCTGTACGGCCCCGAGACCGACCCGGGTACCATCACGCGCATTAATCAGAAGCTGCACCGGGCCGAGGTTATCGAAGAGGACATCCTTCACTACACCCGTTCAGGAATGCCCTACTGGGTCCATACCTATTGCGTTCCTATTGGCACCGCACAGGGCGTTGCGCCCGGTTTCATTGCCATCCAGAACAACATTTCCGACCGCAAGCACAGTGAGCGGGGCCTGCGCATCGCCGCCAGCGTGTTTGACCGCAGCCACGAGGCCATCCTGATCTCTGATCAGTCCAACCGGATTCTCGATGTCAATCCGGCGTTCTCCCGGATCACCGGCTACAGCCGGAAAGAGGTCCTGGGGCTGAATCCCGCCATTCTCAGCTCCGGTCGGCATTCCGGCGATTACTACCAGTCGATGTGGCGGTCGATCGAAAAGACCGACCACTGGCGCGGCGAAATCTGGAACCGCCGCAAGAGCGGTGAAGAATACGTGGAACTGCTTTCCATCAGCCGGGTTCACCTGGAGGAGCCAGGCCAGTATTACCATGTGGCCGCATTTTCGGATATTACGGCCCTGAAGAATCATGCCAGAGAGCTGGATCGGGCCGCCAACTACGATGACCTGACCGGGCTGCCAAACCGGCAACTGCTGGAAGAACGGCTGCGCACGGCCCGCCGCCACGCCGACCGGCAACATCGCAGCGTCTCCGTATGCTATCTCGACCTGGACGGTTTCAAGGCCATCAACGACCGGCTGGGTCGCTCCGCCGGGGATCAGACCCTGCGCACCCTGTCCGAGCGGCTGACCCGGGCGTTGCGCAGCGGCGATACCGTGGCCCGGATTGGCGGCGACGAGTTTGTCCTCCTGTTGCAGGGCGATGACAACCACGAAGCGGTTTACCAGCGCATTCTGGCCACCGTCGGCGCTCCGGTGGCCGTGGGCGACCAGACCATCACACTCACTGCAAGTCTGGGCATCACCCGCTATCCGGAAGACAACGCGGAGGCGGAAGGCCTGATCCGCCATGCCCACCAGGCCATGTATTCGGCGAAAGAGAAGGGCCGCAACCAATACCACTTCTTCGACCCCGGTCTTGATGAGCATCGCCGGCATCGCCGCGATCAGCTGGTGGAAATCACCAGGGCCCTGGAACACGAGGAGTTCGAGCTGTATTTCCAGCCCCAGATCCGCATCACCGATGGCCAGTTACTGGGGTTTGAGGCCCTGATCCGTTGGAATCACCCTGAGAAGGGCCTGGTAGCACCGGGGGATTTCCTGCCCATCGTCGAAAACAGCCACCTGGAGGTGCCCCTGGGCCAGTGGGTGCTCAAGGAAGCGATTCACCAGATGAACCTGTGGAAGAGCGCGGGCGCTGATCTCTCGGTCAGCATCAATATCAGTGCGCCGCACCTGATGGACCGGAGTTTTGCGGATTACCTCGAGAGCTACCTGCACAGCCACCCGGAGGTCAACCCGGGGCGGATCACCCTGGAAGTGCTGGAATCGACCGCTCTTGAAGATACCAAGCATGCCAGCAACGTGCTGGCCCGATGCCGGACCCTGGGCCTGCAGGTGGCCCTGGATGACTTCGGCACCGGATTCTCATCGCTCACCTATCTGCGTACGCTGCCGGTGGATCTCATCAAGATCGACCAGAGTTTTGTGCGCAACATGCTTGACGACGCCAGCGACCACGCCATTGTGGAGAGCGTGATCTTCCTGGCCCAGCGCTTTGCTCACCCGGTTCTGGCGGAGGGGGTCGAAACCATGGAACATGCCCGGGCGCTGCGGCGAATGGGGTGCAACTTTGCCCAGGGCTACGGCATCGCCCGCCCGATGCCCGCCAGTGAGGTTCTGGACTGGGCGCGTCAGTGGCAGGAACGACTGGAGTCCGGTAAACACGGGGATGTGCTCAGCCCGGTTTTGGCGTCCGGCGAAGGGATCTGAGCGAAACAGCGCTATCGGTAACGCCGCTGATCGAGGGTGGTCAGCCGGTCCGGGTGAAAAACCATCAGACCGGTCACGAAGGTGCCGTTCACAAACCCTTCCGGGATCATGAACAGGGGCAGATAACGCAGGTACTCGTGCACCAGTTCATCAAAGGTGTAAACACCACTGCTCCAGAGCATCAGGCACATGACGACACCGGCGACAGCCACCGAAATGCCAGCGCCGAAGAAGCCGCAGAAAAAGATGTAGGCGAAAAAGTTCCGGAAGTTCTTCCGGCGCTCCCACAGCATGACCCAGTGGCTGACGAGCGCTGGCACCATCACCGTTACCAGGCCATTGGCCGCAAACATCAGCAATGGCTCACGGCCAGTAATCACGGTGATTACCAGGGCCAGCAGGCCCGCCAGGACTGCGAGCGCCCACCCCAGCATCAACGTGATGACGGTGATACCGAACACATGGATCGCCAGGCCGGGAGAGATCCCGGCCCGCAACTGCCAGACAAAGCCCAGTACCACCGCCGCACCGAAAAACGAATGCTGGAGCGCGTTATCCTTGCGCAACGCCTGCCAGTCGATGGAACGCAGTGCCCGGGCCAGAATCACCAGGAACAACAGCAGGGTGGTAAGCCACTGGCTGGTCGACAGCAGGTTCTCAGTCATACCCATAATGAAAAAACCGCGGAAACCGGATCGGAACTGACATCATAAAGCTCAGCCCCACCCCCGGCGCAAGCAAACCCTGGCCTGTCACACGGCCTGTTATTCGAGCCGGCCACGGCCGGTGAGGCGCTGCCAGGCCTCAAAAGTGCTCAGAAAGACCTCGCCACCGAGATGAGCAAGCAGCTGCGTGCCCTTGAGCCTATCCATCACCGGGCCTTTCACCTCGGACAGGTGCAGCCGGATACCCGCGTCTTTCATACGCTCGTTGATCGTCTCCAGACTCTCCAGGGCGGAGGCATCCACCAGATTCACCGCCGGGCACACCAGCACCAGGTCTTTCAGCTCCGGTTCCCGGATCATCAGGTCCATCACTGTTTCCTCCAGGAAACGGGCGTTGGCGAAGTAAAGGCTTTCGTCCACTCTCAGGAAGGTTACTGTCGGGCAAACCTCCACCTTGTGGCGCAGCACATTGCGGAAATGCTCGGTGCCGGGCACCCGGCCGACCACGGCGTAATGGGGGCGGCTGGTACGGTACAGGAACAGCCCGATGGAGAGCGCCACCCCGGCGATAATGCCCGCCTCGACACTGTGCACCAGGGTCAGAATGATGGTGGCGAGCATGGCGCCGAAATCAGTACGGGAGTAGCGCCAGGTGCGGCCCAGGGCCGGCAGGTCGATCAGGGTGGCCACCGCCACAATGATGGTTGCTGCCAGGGTCGCCTTGGGCAGGTAGGCAATGGCCGGCGTGAGGAACAGGGTCGCCAGGGCAATGCCCCCCGCCGCATAGGCGCCCGCCGCCGGCGTCTCAGCACCGGCATCGAAGTTGACCACCGAGCGGGAGAAGCCGCCGGTAACCGGCATGCCGCCGGAAAAACCGGCGCCCAGGTTGGCGGCCCCCAGGCCAACGAGCTCCTGGTCCGGATCGATTCGCTGGCGGCGCTTGGCGGCCAGGGTCTGCCCCACAGACACCGATTCGACAAAGCCCACCACGCTGATCAACAAGGCGCTGACCGCAAGCTGCTGCCACAGCCCCATGTCCAGGCTGGGCAGGGCAAGCGCCGGCAACCCTCGCGGCACCTCCCCCACCAGGCGCACACCGCGCTCATCCAGCTGGAACTGCCAGGCCACCAGGGTGGTCAGCAACACCGCAAGAATGGGCGCGGTTTTGGTCAGGATATCCGCCATTCTCGGCGCCAGCCCCAGGGTAACCAGCAGCGGCTTCAACCGTTTTCGGGCCAGCATCAGGAACAGCAGCGACCCTGCGCCAACCGCCAGGGTGGCCGGATTGGTCTGGCCAATCGACAGCAACAGCGACCGGGCGATTTCAAGCAGGTTATGGCCCGAGGCCTGAACCCCGAAAATATGCTTGAGCTGGCTTGCGGCAATGACAATGCCGGAGGCGGTGATAAACCCGGAAATCACCGGGTGGCTGAGAAAGTTCGCCAGAAACCCGAGCCGTAAAATGCCCATCAGCGCCAGCATGAGGCCGGACATGACCGCCAGCAGAACCGCACCGGCCACGTATTCCGGCGTACCGGCTTCAGCCAGGGGGGCAAGCGCCGCTGCTGTCATCAGGGATGCCACCGCCACCGGCCCCACCGACAGGGTCCGGCTGGTGCCGAACACCGCATAGAGCGCCAGGGGCAGAATACTGGCGTACAGGCCAACCTGGGCCGGCAGGCCGGCCAGCAGGGCGTAGGCCAGGGACTGGGGAATCAGCATCACGGTTACAATGACCGCAGCCACCAGATCACTGGTGGCCTGGCCACGGCCGTACCGAGGTGCCCACTCAAGGATGGGCAGATAGCGTTTGAGGTTCATCGGCAGCCTCAGAACAGGTTAACCGGAACTTTCAGATACACCTGCCCGTTGTCTTCGGCAGGTGGCAGGTGCCCGGCACGCATATTGACCTGTACCGACGGCAGAATCAGCCGGGGCATGTCCAGCGTGGCGTCGCGTTCGGTTCGCATTTTCACAAACTCTTCCTCGGACACCCCTTCATGGACATGCACGTTGGCGCGGCGCTGCTCGGCCACCGATGTCATGTGCTGGTATACCTCCCGGCCCGGTGCCTTGTAATCGTGGCACAGGAAAATCCGGGTTTCTGTCGGCAGTGACAGCACCTTCTGGATCGACCGGTACAGGGTACGGGCATCGCCCCCGGGGAAGTCGCAGCGTGCCGTGCCATAGTCCGGCATAAACAGCGTATCACCGACAAAGGCGGCATCGCCGATGACGTAGGTCAGGCAGGCGGGGGTATGGCCCGGGGTATGGAGCACCCGACCTTCAAGGCTACCGATCGGGAAGCTATCCCCTTCGCGGAACAGCCGATCGAACTGGCTGCCGTCGCGCTGAAACTCGCTGCCGGCGTTGAACGCCTTGCCGAAAATCTCCTGCACATCACGGATATGTGCGCCGATCCCGGTTTTGCCTCCCAGCTTGTCGTGGAGGTAGGGTGCCGCCGACAGGTGATCGGCGTGAACGTGAGTTTCAAGAATCCACTCAACCGTCAGGTCATTGCTGCGAACGTACTCGATGATTTCGTCGGCAGAGCGCACATCGGTTCGGCCAGCGGCGTAGTCGAAATCCAGCACCGAGTCGAGAATGGCACAGGCCTGGCTGCCCGGGTCCCGAACCACGTAACTGAAGGTGTTGGTGGGCTCATCAAAGAAATGTTGAACGATCGGGTTGCGCATGGCTGTCACCTCGAAATGGTTCCACTGTGAATTTTAATCTAAGGATAGATTAATATGGAATATGAGGTGAAGTGATCTTTTCTTATATGCGTGATGTCCCTGATGCATCAATGTGGCAGTCCCGGCGAGACAGACCCCGCCGGGACTGCCCGTCACAGTGTTTCCAGGAGCGCTTTGGCTTCCTTCCGGCGGCCGGCATCCGCGACACTCCGGCCAGGCCGGTCAGGGGCCTGAAGAGCGTTCTGGAGATAGGTTCTGGCCCGCTCCGGTTCGCCCTGGTCCAGCAGGAAATCACCAAAGAAGTAATTGGCGTCTATGCCGTCGGGATTGATGGCCAGTGCCTTTTGCAGGTACTTCCGGGCCTTGTCATCGTCACCGAAGCCCAACGGCCAGCCGGGCACCTGGTAGTAGAGGCTTCCAAGCGAGGTATAGACGGAGCCGTCCAGCGCATTCTCATCGATCGCCAGGGCCGCTTCCAGTGATTTGCGGGCATCCTTTACCAGCCCCAGTGCGCCCAGGCCACCCTTGGCGCCGGCATAGGTGCTCAGCACAATACCCTGCCAGATCAGCGGCTCCGCCCGGCCGGGATAATCCGCCACAAATTTCTCGGCGTCGCCGGCCAGCGTTTCAAAGGCTTTTTCCTTTTTATCATCCGGCAACTGATACTGGATTTCCGCCCAGCGCTGCTGAATAGACGCCAGGTCGGTTTCAAGGTCGCCGGCCCAGAGTGGCGTAGCAGCCACCCAGGCCATGATCAGAACCATCCATTTCATGACGTGACTCCCGGTTTGAGAAATCGCCGGATCACCGGCAGTTGTTTGAGCATGGCCTTGTCAACGATGCGCGGGAGCACGCCATTGATCACCACGAACAGTTTCTCCGGCCAGCCGAGGAACCGGCGACGGTCATCATTCTTCATGGCCGCAAGAATCTGCGAGGCGACCGAGTCGGGCGTATCAACGCTGTTACCCAGGGCCCGATTCAGTTCGTTCACCGCTTCCGGGTTCATATCGGTGGCCGTCGCTCGGGGCGCCACATAGACGACCTGAACCGGCGTGTCCGCCAGCTCCCGGCGCAAGGCCTCAGTGAACCCCCGAAGACCGAACTTGGTGGCGCAGTACGCGGTATAGCCGGGAAAACCAATGCTGCCAAAAGTGGAGCCGACAAAGACCAGGGCGCCGTAACCGGCCCGCTCAAACCGGGGCGCAAAATGCCGAGCCACCAGCATGGCGGAGCGCAGGTTGACCGCAATCTGGGCATCCAGTTCGCTGACCGACATGGCCGCAAGCCCGGCGAAACGGTTCTGGCCGGCGCAGTGGATCACACCGTCGATATCCGGATAGGCTTCGCTCAGGCGCAACAACTGCTGGTCAAGATCGGCGGCTGCCAGATCCAGCGGTACCAACGCGACACCTTGCCGATGGGCCAGTTTTTCCGGATGCCGTGAGGCGACAATCACCTTGGCGCCGGCGAGCACCAGCGGCTCCACCAACGACTTCCCGATACCGCCGGTGCCCCCCAGCAGCAGGAACACCCGATCATGCAGCCGCATGTGCCTGCTCCTTGCGGTCCGCCGGCAGCGGTATGCTGTGCAACATGTCGCCGTAGAGTCGATAGACCACGCGGGCGGCATCAATGATGGCCTGCTGGTCGTCCGGATCGGTGATGTCGTTCATCAGGTTGCGGAAGAACTCGAAATGTTCCTGGTCCAGGGCGCCATGGGAATACAGGTAGCTGAACGCCTGGTTGGGGAGACCCAGCAGCTTCTGGATCTGCTCGCCCAGCGGTGTCGCCAGCTCAATGGAGGTGCCTTCCAGAACCTGGACCATCCCGAAGAAGGCCGCCGGATTGCACCGGTTAATCTGGTCATACAGGTAGGAGACCATAAGCTCGATCGACAGGTCCGGCTTGCCGTTGCGAATCTGTTCCTTGTCGGCCCCGCAGGCCTCCAGATCGTTGAGAATCCACTCGTGGTGGCCATACTCCTCTTCGATGTACTCAACCAGCGCCTTGCGTACGAACTCCATACGCTCTGGCAACCGGCCACCACAGGCCATCATCAGTGGTACGGTATGCTTGACGTGGTGGTAGGCCTGGGTAAGAAACCAGGTATAGGCCTCAAGGCTGAAACGCCCCTCGGCAATCGCGCTGACAACCGGCGCACCGGTTACGTGGGCCCGGGCTTCGGCGGTTTCCTGCTGCAATCTGTCGAAAAATGCCATGTGAGAGTCTCCTGACTGGTTCACGGATAAGGTTGATGAAAATAGTGGAAAAGCCGCTGCCAGCAGGGTGGGCAGGTCGGACTGGATTCTGTGGCGCACCGGCCTGCCGTTTGTGGTCAGGTGGCCGGCGGCCTGCGTCAGGGGGTCGCGACGGATATAGAGCGCCTGGAGCCGGGCATAGTCAGGCAGACTGGCATTGAGCGCGGCCAGGTCGCCACGCAACTGCTCCGGTGAACGACCATCCCGGATAACCACCAGTGCGCTCGGGTTTGGCTCACCGTCCCCGAACACCACGGCCTGCTGGGCGCCCAGGGCCTGGATCAGCTCGCTCTCCAGCCACTCTGGGCTGATGTTGCGGCCAAAACTGGTAATCAGGACATTCTTGGCACGGCCATTCACCAGCAGGAATCCGTCTGGCGTCATTGCGCCCAGATCCCCGGTATCCAGCCAGTCATCGGCTTCCGGCTCATCGCCGAGATAGCCCAGGTGGGTGTTGCCGCGAACAATGATATGGCGGTCCGTATCCACCATCAGCTCGACGTGGGAAAGCGGCTTGCCAACGGATCCTTCACACTGCGCGCCAGGCACGTTGAGTGCGACCACAGAGCTGCATTCGGACAGCCCATAGCCCTCGAACAGAGGCAGCCCGGCAGCCCGGCCACGGGCCAGCAACTCCGGCGAGACCCGGCCACCGCCAACGGCGAGGAACCGGAACGGCCGGCTGTCCAGTTGCCGCTGTTCGGCGGCCGCCACCAGCGCCATGGCCAGCTCGGGTACCAGAATCAGTGAATGCGGCCGGTGCTGGTTGATGCCAGACACCAGGCTGCCCAGATCCAGACCACTGCTGCCGGTCATCCCCAGGCTCTGCAAAGGCGCCACAATCACGGTGGCGCCCATCAGCAGGGGCAGGTAAACCCCGGCAATGTTTTCCAGCAACGTTGCCAGTGGCAGGATGCACAGGTGCCTTTGCAGCGCCACTCCGTCGAGCCGCTCTTTCAGGGCCAGCGTGGTTGCTGTCATCTGCGCCGAGGACAAGCACACACCCTTCGGCGTACCGGTACTGCCGGACGTGAAAGTAATCTTGCTGGTGGCTTCCGGCATCCAGGCCCCGGCGCCGGTCACCGGCAGATGCCGGAGCCAGACCCCATGGCCGAGATGCTCGCTGCCGGTGCCCTGCTCCCCAGACAGCAGGCAGTCGAGACTTGCCCGCTCGATCAGATGCGAGGTCTGGGAGCTGGAAAAGAAAACCGGCACCGGAACGCAAACCACTCCCGTCATCAGGCAGGCAAGGTCCGCCAGGATCCAGGCCAGGGAGTTGTCGCCACACAGGCCGGCGCGTTTGACGCCCAGCAGCCGCAACTGCTCGGCCAGCGCTTCGGCGGCCTGCATCATCTGGCCATAACTGAAGGCCGAATCGGGCCCCTGAAGCGCAATGCGGGAAGGATGAGCCTGCGCCTCACAGGCCAGCAGTTCAGGCAAGGCGGCCATAAGTATCCTCCTGGATTGCGGCTCCGCCATCGGCCAGCGAAGCGACCGGCCGGATCAGTCCCAGTATTCCCGCCTCACGAAGGGCGGAGAGCCCGTCTGCCACCCGGATCGCCATCACCACCGGATGATGATCGTAGTACCGGCCCCAGCCAGCACCCGCATCGGGAAGCCTTGCCGGGTCTGCTTCGGCGAGCACCTGCGTGGCAATTCCCAGACGATGGAAACTGTTCCGTAACTGGTCGGTTCCGGTGCACACCACCCAGTCGTAACCAGCCCCGTCCAACCAGACCGACAGGGACGCAAACAGATACCGGCTGACTCCGGCTTCCACGCCAGCCAGGTGCGCAATCTCGGCAATCCTGAGACGCTCAACGCCGGGAACCGGCATCACGGTTTCCACCGGGACCGCCAGATAATCCTCCAGAAACAGCTTCTCCTGGCCGGCATTCCTCACCCCGACGGCCGCCAGCAAGGAGCCCTGGGCGGTCGTCAGCGCCAGCAGTTGGGGAATCCGCAAGGCCGGATCGGCGCCATAGGCCTGAAGAAACCGCCGGCGAATAAAGCCCGCCACGGTATCGGCCATGGCCGTCTGCGACGCAATATGGCTGAACCATCGACCGGCACACCGGAAGACCGGAACCACCCCCGCCGCATCGGGCGGACAACAGGTGGACATCGTCAGCGGGTCATTCATCAACGTTCTCTCCAACAGCAGTCGGGCCGCAGCATTCGGGTGCGACGCCCTTTGGTGATAACTGCCAGACTAGACAGCAACGCTTAATTGAGTCTTAAGCCCCGCCCGGAGATTTCTTAAGCCGGCCTTAAGGTTTTACCCGCTTTCCGGTTAAGGCTCGCTTAAGAATGCCCGCGTAGAGTGCCTGTCCAGAGTGCCCTAACAGTTTCCGGATAACCGACCTCAAAAGACGTGTTGTATGAGATCAGCCACAAGCCAGGTCAACCGATGGACGAGACTGCTCCGGTTTCTGACCGGAGGAGGCGTTGCAACACTGGTGCACTGGCTGGTGATGTTTGCGCTCATCCAGGCCGGCACAGATGCCATAGTTGCCACTGCGACCGGCGCCTCTGTCGGGCTGGCAGTGAATTATCTGGCCCAGCACCGCTATACCTTCCGGTCGGGCCTCGCTCATCGTGTCGCTTTTCCACGTTACCTGACCTCCGCCGCGCTGGGCTGGAGCCTGAATCTGATTGCTTTTTCCGCCATCTATACCGCCACCGGCATGGCCATGGCTTCACAGGCTGCGGCAACCGCCGCGGCAACGCTCGCCAACTATCTCCTGGCCGAAAAGTTTGTATTCCAAGAGGAACAAACCAATGACACCCACTGACCCACTGCTCAGCATCGTCATACCGGTTCACAATGAGGCCGACGTGATCGCCACGCTGTTGAACCGGCTGGTGCTCGTCTGCCGCCAGCTCGGAACCGCTACCGAGCTGCTGTTCGTCGACGACGGCAGTCGCGACAACTCGGTCGCGTTGCTGCTGCAGGCGCGCCGACGCTACCCGGATATCCGGGTACTGCAGCTGTCCCGGAACTTTGGCAAGGAAGCCGCGGTGAGCGCCGGCCTGACCCATGCCAAAGGCGATGCCGTGATACTGATGGACGCCGACCTGCAGGACCCGCCGGAGCTGATCCCCGATATGGTGGCGCAATGGCGCAACGGGGCCGATGTGGTGCTCATGAAGCGTCGTACCCGGGCCGGCGAAAGCTGGCTCAAGCGAGCGACAGCCTCGCTGTTCTACCGGTTGATCAACCACATCAGTGATGCCCCCATCCCGGTGGACACCGGTGATTTCCGGCTGATGAGCCGGCGCACCGTGGACGCCCTGAACCAGCTTCCGGAACGCAATCGCTACCTCAAGGGCATGTTTGCCTGGGTTGGCATGCCGACCGTCACCCTGGAGTTCGACCGCGACCCCCGGCTGGCCGGCAAAACCAAATGGAACTATCTGAAACTGGCGCATCTGGCCATGGAGGGTATTACCTCGTTCTCCACCCGCCCGTTGCGGATAGCCCTGATCCTCGGCCTGCTGGCCGCGGGCGCCGGCGGCCTGTTCGGCACCTGGGAAGTGCTGAAGGCACTGTTGATGGGTGTGTCCACCCCCGGCTATGCCTCGATGATCGCCATGATCACCTTCCTCTCCGGCGTGCAGTTGTTGTGCGTGGGGCTGCTTGGTGAATACGTGGGCCGGATCTACATGGAAACCAAACAAAGACCCGTCTTCATCCTCGCGGAGGACAGCGACGAGCATATTCAGGAATATCAACCGACCTTGCGGGTAGCCGGCAATGACAAGAACCATTAATACGCTGCTGTGGCTGCTGTGCTCGGTACTGGCAATCCGGCTGGGACTCACCGCCATGCTTCCGTTTGCGGATACCACCGAACCACGGTATGCGGAAATCGCCCGGATCATGGCCGAAACCGGCGACTGGATTACCCCCTGGTTCGATTACGGCGTTCCGTTCTGGGGCAAACCACCCCTGTCCTTCTGGACCCAGGCGTTGTCTTTCAATCTGTTCGGCGTTACCGAGTTCGCCGGTCGGCTGCCTTCCTGGCTGGCCAATGCCGGCATCGTTTACCTGGTCTACGCGACCACCAGGTCACTGCACGCCAGACCCGACACCGAGGGCGCCCGTGTCTGCGCCCTCTGGGCGGCGATCATCTACAGCACCACGGCTCTGGGGTTCATCAGCGCCGGCACCGTAATGACCGATTCTTTTCTGGCCCTGGCCACCACGCTGGTGATCGCCAGCCTGGTGATCCGCTTGCAGGGGGGCTCGATACTCTGGGGCTGGGCTTTCTTTATCGGGCTTGCCATCGGGCTATTGGCGAAAGGCCCGCTGACTCTGGTACTGACCGGCCTGCCCGTGTTCATCTGGGTTGCCCTGACCCGGCAATGGCAGACACTCTGGCGCTGCCTGCCCTGGGTTCGCGGTACCCTGGTTATGCTCGTCCTGGTTCTGCCCTGGTACATCCTGGCGGAACTGAAAACACCCGGTTTCCTTGATTACTTCATCGTGGGGGAGCACCTCAAACGCTTCCTGATCAGTGACTGGCAGGGCGACCTGTACGGCAATGCCCACGACTTCACCCGCGGCACCATCTGGCTCTATCTGGTGCTGGCCAGCTTCCCCTGGGGCCTGATCGCGCTGGGTGACTGGGGGCTGAACCGCTGGCGTGGCATCCAGGCTGATGAAAAATGGCAACCGCAGCGCCCTGGCGTTCTGGGCCTGGTTCTGGCCGCAACCCTGAGCCCGGCAGTGTTCTTCACCTTGTCCGGCAACATCCTGTGGACCTACGTCCTGCCGGGCCTGCCGTTCCTGGCAGTGCTGGCCGCCGGCCTGATGACCGGCACCGGAGGGCGAATCCTGCCCAAATACGCCCTGGCCGTGGCGCTGTTCATTCCGGTCGTGGGTGCAACCGCCGGCACCTGGTACGCCTTCAACCCGGGCCAGCTCAAGACCGAGCGGGAGCTGATCGCCCGGCTGGACGCGCTACCCGGCGTTACTCGTGAAAACCTGTTCTATCTGGGAGAAGCGCCCTTTTCGGCCCGCTTTTACAGCCATGGCGATGTTCGCTCCATCTCACAGGAGGCGCTCGACCGTCGCCTGGCCCAGGGGTCGGAGGGCCAGCCGGTGCTGCTTGCGGTAAACACCAGTAACAAGGAGATCATCCGAAAGCTGCAAGCCCGGGGCCAAGCCATCGATGCCAGCAAGCGCTATACTGTGTTCCGGCTGACTGACGAAGCCTCCCGCACGGCGGGATCGGATACCATGCAGAAAGAGCGGCAAAGTGGCTGAGATCCTTTGCGCTTGCCACTGAATAACTATCCAGAGACGGATTCCGTTCGATGCGCATACTCCTGGTAGAAGACGACCACCTGCTGGCCCGAACCATGCTGGACATGCTGCGGGAGGGCCAGAATACCGTGGACTGGTTGGACGATGGCCAGCAAGCGCTGAATGCCCTCGCAGAAGAACACTTTGATCTGGCCATCCTGGATCTGACCCTGCCGAGAGTCGACGGCCTCGATATCGTCCGTCGCACCCGGCAAAAAGGCAACCAGACGCCGATGATCATCCTCACCGCACGGGCCGATCTGGATGAGAAGCTGCAGGGGCTGGATGCCGGGGCCGACGACTACCTGACCAAGCCGTTCGCCATGGCGGAGCTGAAGGCACGAATCCGGGCGGTCACCCGCCGAGGTCGGGCGGAGAGCTCCTCAACAGGGCTCACGGTTGGTCGCCTCACTCTCAACCAGGAAACGGGGCACCTGACCATTGATGGCACCAGCATTGCCCTGCCCCGGAGCGAGTTCCAGATCCTGCATTATCTGATGCAACACCCCGACCAGGTGGCTACCCGCCGCCGCCTCGAGGAACAGCTGTATGGCTGGGAGCCGGGCGCCGAAAGCAACGCTTTGGAGGTGCATATTCATCATCTGCGGCGGCGGATTGGCAAGACCGCCATCCGCACCCTCCGAGGCGTGGGTTACCTTCTGGACAGTGAGGCAGCGGGCCAGGGAGCGCCG